>NZ_JAVAJJ010000014.1:0-196480 GCF_052112305.1 Pseudomonas sp. QLc11A | reverse complement strand
CCCGGTTCGCCGCGCCGGTGAAACAGGTGTCGCCGTTCAACGACAAGGCCAAGGGCGATCTGCCTGACTGGCAAACGTACCGCGCACCGACCAGGGACTACGACGAAACGGTTTACAACGTGGTGCCTTATGCCGATGCCAAGGGCGATACATTGACCGTGTTGCATAACAAGGCCGGCAGCCTGGGCGTTTCGGTCGGCTTCAACACTCAGACACTGCCCGTGTTTTCCCTATGGAAAAACACCGACACCCAAGGCCAGGGCTATGTCACGGGGCTGGAGCCGGGAACGAGTTTTTCCTACAACCGCCGGTATCAGCGGGCACTGAACCTGGTGCCGACGATTGGGCCGAAGGAACACAAGCAGTTCCGCATCAGTTACGGCTTGCTGGCGGATAAAGCAGCTGTGGATGAGGCGTTGCAGCAGGTGAGCGAGATTCAGGGTGGGCGGGAAACTGAGATGCGGCAGACGCCATTGGTTGATCTCACCAAGGGGTGACGCTGACTAGAGTGTTGTCGGCCGATATTGCAGCGCTTCGGCCAAGTGTTCACGGGTGATACCATCGACTTGCTCCAGGTCCGCCAAGGTGCGAGCAACCTTGAGCAGTCGATGGGCCGCTCGCAGTGACAAGGTCAGCCGTTCACACGCCGTTTCCAACCAGGTTTCGTCAACTGTGGATAACTTGCAGTGTCTGCGCAGGCCCGGCAAATCGAGGAACGCATTGGCACAGCCTTGGCGCTTTTGTTGCTGTTCTCGTGCATCGGCAACCAACTTGGCGGCGGTGGCAGTATCGTCGTCGGGATTCAACGCAGGATTTAACGCCGTGGCTTCGCGTGCAACCGTAAGGTGCAGATCGATACGATCCAGCAGCGGCCCCGACAGTTTGTTGCGATAGCGCTGCACCATGTCCGGCGTACAGGAACAGCGGCCGCTCGGTTCGCCGAGATATCCACAGGGGCAGGGATTCATCGCTGCGACCAGTTGAAAGCGCGCCGGGAAGCGTACGCGGTCCTTGGCGCGGGAAATCACTATGTGGCCGGACTCCAGTGGCTCTCTCAATACCTCCAATACCTTGCGATCAAATTCCGGGAGCTCATCGAGGAACAGTACACCGTGGTGGGCGAGGGTGATTTCGCCCGGTTGTGGTTTCGAGCCACCACCCACCAGTGCCGGGCCGGAGGCAGAGTGATGGGGTTGGCGAAACGGTCGTTGCGGCCAATGACTCAATGGCACACAACTGGCGACTGATAGAATTGCCGCAACTTCCAGCGCTTCGCTCTCGGCCAGTGGCGGTAACAACCCCGGCAGACGACTCGCCAACAACGTTTTCCCCGTCCCCGGCGGTCCGCTGAACAGCAGGTTATGAGCTCCCGCCGCCGCAATCAGCAGCGCACGCTTGGCCGCCAGCTGCCCTTGCACTTCATTCAGGTCGGGATACGGTTTTCTGGCGCAGAGCAGTCCATCGGAAGCATAAGGCTCGATCGGTGTATGCCCGTTGAAGTGCGCGACGGCCTCCAGCAAATGGTCAACAGCAATCACTTTCAGTCCCGACGCCAGGCACGCTTCCTCAGCGTTCGCCCGAGGCACCATCAGCCAGCGCCCGGCCTTGCGCGCCGCCAACGCCGCCGGCAACACCCCTCGAACTGCCCGTACCGCACCTGACAGGGCCAACTCCCCCAAACACTCCACGTCATCCAGTGTCAGCGTCGGCACCTGCACACTGGCCGAGAGAATCCCCAGGGCAATCGCCAGGTCGAAGCGCCCGCCATCCTTGGGCAAATCAGCGGGCGCCAGATTCAGCGTGATCCGCCGCGCCGGAAATTGCAGCCCCGAATTGATGATCGCACTGCGCACCCGATCCTTGCTTTCTTTCACCGCTGCCTCGGGCAGGCCGACCATGGTCAGGGATGGCAGGCCGTTGGCCAGATGAACTTCTACGGTGACGGCGGGTGCTTCCACGCCGATCTGGGCGCGGCTGTGGACGATGGAGAGGGACATGGGCTTTCCTTGAGTTGAATAGCACCGCTTCCTGCGGGTTTGTGAAGGGTAGACGGGGGAGAGGGAATTGGTGGGGTGGTTACGTGGGCAAAATTTCACGAGATATTGCGGTTACGAACCAGGGCATTGGCGAGGTACAAAAAAACCGCCATTTAGACGGTTTCTTTCACGAAAGAAGTTCAGCTTCGTCCACCGGCCAACCAACCACCAGGCTCAAGTTCTTTACCGCGCGCGATGGCGACTTCAATAAAGCGTCGTTGATTGGCCGATAAATTTCCAGCCAAACGACGTGCTTCGGCGTGAAACTCAACAACTTGTAACAGCTTCGCCTTTCGCTTTTTTGGGCTCATACACACCTCCTGCGATTGGATGTTATTGGTCGCTCAAGTAGATGACAAGGCGGTTGTTATGGTCATCCACCTGAACACCACACCCGATTTCTGGCTGAATCTGCAATCGACCTATGAGTTGCGCTCAGCCCAGATCGAGCGTGGTTGAACGTTAAATATTCAAAGCGACTGTAGGACACATGAAGCCCGCTTCCACCACGGTTTTGCCGGGCGTGTGGCCAGCTCACGCTCTGTCATCATCTGCGGCACATCCTGCAACCGAATCCATGGCTGGTTATTCCAGTGCAGCAAGCTCAACGACATTTCCGGCCAGTTGAGCAGGCTCAGTTGTGGGCGTTCGGTTGTGGTGGGGTGTTGGGTGTCTCGCAGGGCGGGGACGACTTCGTGGGTGAGCCATTCACGCAAGGCTCGGTATTCGGGGCAGTAGTGGTAGACAAGCATGGCATAGACACCGGATTCGCTGATCAGCAGGGTGTTTTCGATGTGACCGTGGATGAGGGTTTTAGTGGTTTGGTATTGGTCGGGATCGAGTTTTCGGAGTTGGCGGTCGTTGAGGTAGATGCGTAGAAGTCGCCCTAGGTCGCGGGCGCTGAACCAGGGTTGGTTTTGTATTAGGAGGGCGTGGAGGTGGAGTTTGTGGCGGGTGAAGACGTTAGGGATTAGATAGCTTTCTTCCATTTTGCAACTCCGGATGCGTATGAAGGAAGCTGCCTCTATTCGTCGCCAAACGAAAGGGTGGCAGCTGCGCGCGGGTTGGCGAACCGGTGCATCCGGACAAACCGGCAGACCTGAAGGTCTCCCACGCACAGCCGCCATAATTCGAGATGGGATAATTCCCTGAATCGAATGTGGTCGCGGTGCGTCGGATGCTATCTAGGTCGCCAAACCCAGTGCTGAATGTTCAGCCGGGATGAGCTTAGGAACCGGGGTTTAGCGACGCAATCGGACGGCGGTGTGATGTTTGTAGGACGTTGCCGGGATTTTTGCGGGGCTTGGGATCAAAAGACCGCAGCCTTCGGCAGCTCCTACAGGGGGCTGTGTTTCAAAGCGGGATTGATGGGTTACTCGGTTGGCGGATTCAGCTTCGCTTCCATCTCCGCGACCTTCGTTTCAAGAGCCTCCAGCCGCGCCCGCGTGCGCGCCAGTACAACCATCTGGCTATCGAACTCTTCCCGGCTCACCAGATCCAGCTTGCTGAAGCCGCTCTGCAGCAACATTTTGAACTGGCTTTCGATTTCGGCTTTCGGCAGAGGCGTGTCACCGCTGAAGAGGCGGGAGGCGGTGCCGGTCAGGGCGTCGAGGAAGTCTTTTGGCGCGAGCATGGGCAATGTCCTGGAAACAATGACAGGCAGTGTATCACGCAGTGTCTATAGTCATTTGCGCGGGCAAAGGGTGCACGGTTTTCGCGCATCGGGACAGACGGCGACGCACCGTTGTTGTGCGTAACGTGCCGGGTGTTGTCGCGAAGTATCCGCCATCCGCCGGTAAAGACTTGAAAACAGTCAGTTTTGTGGAGATGGCAAGCTTTCTGCTTAGATGCTGGTGACCCATGCACTGATGCAGTCGCTGTGACGAATGCAGTGCGCCAGGCGAATCACGGGGAGTGCTTCGCAAGGAGCGGTTAGCTGGCGTCGGACGGGCAGGTAAGGCCGACGATGCGTTACAAAGCCAGGCACTGCGCTTAGACTTGAGACGGGTTTGTTTTCCTGGGGCAAGTCCACCAATTCGGGAGAGAGTTTTCATGAAGCTAGTCACTGCCATCATCAAGCCGTTCAAACTGGACGACGTACGCGAGTCGCTGTCCGAGATCGGCGTGCAGGGCATTACCGTCACTGAAGTCAAAGGCTTTGGTCGGCAGAAGGGTCACACCGAGCTGTATCGCGGCGCGGAATACGTGGTCGATTTCCTGCCCAAGGTGAAGATCGATGTCGCCATCGACGACAAGGATCTGGACCGGGTAATCGAGGCCATCACCAAGGCTGCCAACACCGGCAAGATCGGTGACGGCAAGATCTTCGTGGTCAATCTGGAACAGGCGATTCGCATCCGTACCGGCGAAACCGATACCGACGCTATCTAAGCCGCCACAAACCCAACGCCCCAGGAGAAAACAATATGACTCTGCGTAAATTCGCAGGGCTAGGAGCCCTGTTGTCCATCGTAATGCCCAGCCTTGCTTTGGCGGCAGACGAAGTGGCGGCCCCGGTCCTCAACTCTGGCGACACTGCCTGGATGTTGACCTCTACAGCCTTGGTGCTGTTCATGACCATTCCCGGCCTCGCGCTGTTCTACGGCGGCATGGTCCGGTCGAAAAACATTCTTTCCGTGATGATGCAGTGCTTCGCCATTACCGGTCTGATCAGCGTCCTGTGGGTCATCTATGGCTACAGCATCGCGTTCGACACCACCGGCATGGAGCAGGGCGTCGTCAACTTCAACTCGTTCTTCGGTGGCATGGGCAAGGCATTCCTTGCCGGTGTCACGCCATCCAGTCTGACCGGTCCTGCGGCGCTGTTCCCTGAAGCGGTGTTCATCACCTTCCAGATGACCTTCGCCATCATCACGCCGGCGCTGATCGTCGGTGCCTTCGCCGAGCGGATGAAGTTCTCCGCGATGCTGGTGTTCATGGGCATCTGGTTCACCCTGGTTTACGCGCCGATTGCGCACATGGTCTGGTCCGGTAACGGCGGCCTGATGTGGGACTGGGGCGTTCTGGACTTCGCCGGCGGCACCGTGGTGCACATCAACGCCGGTGTGGCCGGTCTGGTTGCCTGCCTGGTGCTGGGCAAGCGCAAAGGCTTCCCGACCACGCCGATGGCACCGCACAACCTCGGTTATACCCTGATGGGCGCGGCCATGCTGTGGGTCGGCTGGTTCGGTTTCAACGCCGGTTCCGCCGCTGCGGCCAACGGTACCGCCGGTATGGCGATGCTGGTGACGCAAATCGCGACTGCCGCTGCTGCGCTGGGCTGGATGTTTGCCGAGTGGGTCACCCATGGCAAACCTAGCGCACTGGGCATCGCTTCGGGCGTGGTTGCTGGCCTGGTGGCAATTACCCCGGCTGCCGGCACCGTTGGCCCGATGGGCGCGCTGGTCATCGGTCTGGCGGCTGGCGTGGTGTGCTTCTTCTGCGCGACCACCCTGAAACGCAAACTCGGCTATGACGATTCCCTGGATGCCTTCGGCGTACACGGGATCGGCGGTATCCTCGGCGCAATCCTGACCGGTGTGTTCGCCGCGCCGTCCCTGGGTGGCTTCGGCACCGTAACCGACATTGCCGCACAAGTGTGGATTCAGTGCAAAGGCGTAGGTTTCACGGTGATCTACACCGCGATCGCCACGTACATCATCCTCAAGGTGCTGGATGCGGTCATGGGTCTGCGCATCAATGAAGAAGAAGAGGCGGTCGGCATCGATCTGGCGCTTCACAACGAACGCGGCTACAACTTGTAAGCACGCGCATAAAAAACTTGCCCGGCTTGCCGGGCATTTTTTTGTCTGTAATTTGTCATTGAAGGGTGAGCTGAAAGGTTTTTTCCTACAGGTTTCAGGATGTTTACGTCGGGTGTTTTTGTGCGGTCGAAGGCTTACATGATTGAAGGAATATTAGGGCCTTTGTTTTTTCCCAGAGCGCGCTAGAATGCGCCCCGAACGTGCGGAGAACTGTATGTGGCAACAGACTCTGATTACCTTGCGGGCGAGGCCCCGGGGCTTTCACCTGGTAACGGACGAGTTACTCGCCGGCCTGCCTGAACTCAAGGTGTGTCGGGTCGGTCTGTTGCATTTGTGGCTGCAGCATACCTCGGCGTCGTTGACCATCAACGAGAACGCCGATCCGGCGGTACGTCGCGACTTCGAACGGTTTTTCAATCGTCTGATCCCACAAGGAACAGACGGCTATGAGCATAACGACGAAGGCCAGGACGACCTCCCGGCGCACTTCAAGGCCAGCGTACTTGGCTGTCAGCTCTGTTTGCCGATTTCGGCAGGCCGACTGGCGTTGGGAACCTGGCAAGGCGTTTACCTGGGCGAGCACCGCGATCATGGCGGTGCCCGTAAAGTCCTCGCCACCGTGCACGGTGAAGAGGCATAACCGCTGGTCAGCAGCGGCTGTTGATTTTTTTCCGGCAGCCTTCGACAGAGGGCAAAGCTGGGCTATAACTAATCTGCTTTTCGCAAGTCATGAGGTAGAACATGAGCGACGATGATCTGGAAAACGACGACCTCGAAGTAGGCGACGAAGACGAGGCTGAAGAAGGCCTGGAAGCGGCAGCGGAAGACGTTGCTGACGACGACGGCGGTGATGCGCCGGTTCCGGCCGCCAAAGGCAAGGCCAAGGCAGCGGTATCGGTCGATGAGCTGCCGAGTGTCGAAGCCAAGAACAAGGAACGCGATGCCCTGGCCAAGGCCATGGAAGAGTTCCTTGCGCGTGGTGGCAAGGTGCAGGAAGTGGAGGCCAATGTGGTCGCCGATCCTCCCAAGAAGCCGGATAACAAGTACGGCAGCCGGCCTATCTGAGCCTGCTACCCGCTTGTTGAAAAAGCCCGCCGTCGCTGCGGGCTTTTTCATGCCTGAAGCAAAACTTTCGGGTTGAACACAATCTACTGTGGGAGCGGGCTTGCTCGCGAAGGCGTCCTGTCAGCCAACATCAATGTCGACTGGTACACCGCATTCGCGAGCAAGCCCGCTCCCACAGGTTTTGTGTCAGGCCGAAGCCTTGTTCCACCGCGCCAACAACGCTGGTAACTCGGTCAGACTGCCAATCTGCGCATCCGGCAATCGTTCCGCTTCCCAGGCCTTGCCCGCCGGGTTGAACCAGATCGCCCGCATCCCCGCTTGTTGCGCACCGGCAATGTCATCGCCCGGATGATCGCCAATATGCACCGCCGTATCAGCCGTCGCGCCACCGCGTTGCAGGGCTTCATGGAACAGTCGCGCATCAGGTTTGGCGATGCCGATGTCTTCGGCGCACAACGCAAACTTGAAGTAGTCCGCCAGCCCCAGCCGACGCACATCGGCGTTGCCATTGGTGACCACGCCGAGGGCGTAATGGTTGGCCAGCAACTCCAGGGTCGGTTGCACCTCCGGAAATATTTCCAGCTGATGCCGGGCATGCAGAAACACTTCGAAACTTTGATCGGCCAGGTCCGACGCCTCGGCATGGGGATATCCGGCTTCTTCCAGGGCCTGGAACAACACGCGCCGGCGCAAGGCGCTGATGCGGTGCTTGAGGTTCGGCTCGATGCTCAGGATGCGCTCGCGTATGGCCCACAAATGCTCCACCGGCACCGCCCCCAGGTTGGGCGCATGTTCGGTCAGCCATGCACGCAATATGGCTTCGGCGCTGACGATGACGGGGGCGGTGTCCCACAGGGTGTCGTCGAGGTCGAAGGTGATCAACTGAATGCTCATGAATCGTCGCCCTTAATGCGTTTGGCCCTTGGGTGGGCGCTGTCGTAGACCGTGGCCAGGTGCTGGAAGTCCAGGTGGGTGTAGATCTGTGTGGTCTTGATGTCCGAGTGCCCAAGCAGTTCCTGCACCGCGCGCAGGTCCTGGGAGGATTCCAGCAGATGGCTGGCGAAGGAGTGCCGCAGCATGTGCGGATGCAGGTTCTGTCCCAGCTCGCGCTCACCGGCAGCCTTGACCCGCACCTGGATCGCCCGAGGGCCGAGACGTCGCCCCTGTTGGCTGACGAACACTGCATCGTCCGCCGGGTTGGCCATGGCCCGCAGTGGCAGCCACTGCTCCAGCGCTTCGCGGGCTTTTTTTCCTACCGGCAACAGGCGGGTCTTGCTGCCTTTGCCGAGTACCTGGACCATTCCGTCGGCGAGGTCGAGTTGATCGAGATTGAGTCCTGTCAGCTCCGACAGCCGCAGCCCGGAAGAGTAGAACAACTCCAGAATCGCCTGGTCCCGACGTGCCAGAAAGTCATCCTCCACACCACCTTCCAGTAGTTGCAGGGCGCGGTCGGTGTCGAGGGTTTTCGGCAGGCGGCGTTCACCTTTCGGCGGTGCCAGGCCATTGGCGGGATCGTGGTCGCACAGGCCTTCGCGATTGAGGTAGTGATAGAGCCCGCGAACGGCCGACAGCAATCGCGCCAGACTGCGGGATGATTGCCCTTGGGCGTTCAGGCGGGCAATCAGGCTGCGCAGGCGCTGGATGTCCAGCGCCGTCCAACTGCCGATGTTCTGTTTGACGCACCAGCCCAGCACTTTGTCGAGGTCGCGGCGGTAGGCCGACAGCGTGTGCGGCGACACCTGCCGCTCACTGCGCAGGTGTTCGCAGTAAGCGTCCAGTTGCCGTTCCATGTTCAGCGTACCGAGCGCAGGGAATTGTTGACCCGTGGCAGCACGCGACCCATGACTTCAGCGATGTAGCTCAGGAACAAGGTGCCCACCGAGCTTTTGTAGTGCTGCGGATCACGGCTGGCGATGGCCAGGATGCCGTGGATGCCCTGGTGGCTGATGGCGACGACCGCGGTGGAGCCGATCTGCTTGCGTTGCTCTTCGCCGAACAGGAAGTCCAGTTCATGCTCGCGCAGGCTGCCGCTGACGCTTTTGTCTTCCGAGAGCAAACCGCCGATGGCCACTTGCGCTTCGGCGTGAGTGACCCAGCGGCCCACCGGCATGGCGTTGTCGCCGAGCAGGATGAGGCTGACGAAGGGCACCTGGAATTCCTGGCGCAGGCTGTCTTCGACGCACATCACCACGTCTTCCAGGCTGGCGGCGTCCATCAGCGCGAGGATCAGGCGACGGGTCTTTTCAAACAACCGGTCGTTGTCCCGGGCCACGTCCATCAAATGCGACAGGCGATGACGCAGTTCAATGTTGCGGTCGCGCAGGATGGTCATCTGACGCTCCACCAGCGACACGGTATCGCCGCGTCGATGGGGGATGCGCAGGGACGGGAGCAGCTCTTCGTGCTCGACGAAGAAGTCCGGATGAGCCTCCAGGTACGCGGCAACAGCCGCCGCCTCCAGGCTTTCGGACGGTGATTCGTCAGCTTGTCGTGCGGGTACCTGAGGCTTGTCGGTCATAGGTTTCGCTCACTCAAAGACGCACTTGTCCTTCATATACGCGCACTGCCGGGCCGGTCATCATCACCGGCTGACCAGGACCTGCCCATTCGATGGACAAGCGCCCGCCAGGCAGGTCGATCAATAGTGGCGAATCCATCCACCCCTGGCTGATCGCGGCCACTGCGGCGGCGCAGGCGCCGGTTCCGCAAGCCTGGGTTTCCCCGGCTCCACGCTCCCAGACGCGCAGCTGCGCGCGGCTCCGGTCGATGACCTGGAGAAAGCCGACATTGACCCGTGCCGGGAAGCGCGGGTGATGTTCGATTTTCGGTCCCAGCTCATGCACCGGCGCGTTGTTGATATCGCTGACCCGCACCACGGCATGGGGGTTGCCCATGGACACGGCGGCCAGATCGACCGGGGTGCCGTCGACGTCGACCTGATAACTCTTGGCCTGCTCCGGTGCCTGGAACGGAATATCCGCCGGCACCAGGCGCGGGGCGCCCATGTTCACGCTGATCTGGCCGTCGTTACGCACGTCCAGTTCGATGATGCCGCTTTTGGTCTCGACCCGAATCAGCCGCTTTGCGGTCAGGCGCTTGTCGAGCACGAAACGGGCGAAGCAGCGCGCACCGTTGCCGCACTGTTCCACTTCGGAACCGTCGGAGTTGAAGATCCGGTAGCGGAAATCCACATCCGGATTGCTCGGTGCCTCGACGATCAGCAACTGGTCGAAACCGATGCCGGTGTGCCGATCGCCCCATTGCTTGGCATGCTTGGGCAGGATGTGCGCGTGCTGGCTGACCAGGTCGAGGACCATGAAGTCATTGCCCAGGCCGTGCATCTTGGTAAAACGCAGCAGCATGGTTTTACTCCGGCAGCAGGCTTTCGCCAGCAAACAACTCGGCTACCGTTTCACGGCGACGCACTTCAAATGCCTGATCACCGTCCACCAACACTTCAGCGGCACGGCCGCGGGTGTTGTAGTTGGAACTCATGACAAACCCGTAGGCACCGGCCGAATGCACGGCCAGCAGGTCGCCTTCTTCCAGGGCCAGCTGACGATCCTTGGCCAGGAAGTCGCCGGTCTCGCAGATCGGGCCGACGATGTCGTAGGCGCGGGCCGCGGATTGACGCGGGTGCACGGCCGTGACGTCCATCCAGGCCTGGTACAGCGCCGGGCGGATCAGGTCGTTCATGGCGGCGTCGACAATGGCGAAGTCTTTATGCTCGGTGTGCTTGAGGTATTCGACCTGGGTCAGCAATACACCGGCGTTGGCGACGATGAAGCGGCCCGGCTCGAACACCAGCGCCAGGTCGCGACCATCAAGGCGTTCACGCACGGCTTTGATGTAGTCGCCGGCCAGTGGCGGCTCCTCGTCCTTGTATCGCACGCCCAGGCCACCACCGAGATCGATGTGGCGCAGGTAGATGCCGCAATCGCCAAGGCGGTCGACCAGGCCCAGCAGGCGGTCGAGAGCGTCGATGAACGGCGGCAGGGTGGTCAGTTGCGAGCCGATGTGGCAATCGACGCCGACCACTTCCAGGTTCGGCAGTTGCGCGGCACGCACGTACACGTCTTCGGCGTCGGCGATGGCGATGCCGAACTTGTTCTCTTTCAGACCGGTGGAAATGTACGGGTGGGTGCCGGCATCGACGTCCGGGTTGACGCGCAACGAAATCGGCGCGCGAACGCCCAGTTCGGCAGCGACCACTTGCAGGCGTTCGAGCTCGTCGGTGGATTCGACGTTGAAGCAGTGCACGCCGACTTCCAGGGCGCGACGCATGTCGTCACGGGTCTTGCCGACGCCGGAAAACACGATCTTGTCGGCGCTGCCGCCAGCGGCCAGGACACGTTCCAGTTCACCACGGGAGACGATGTCGAAACCGGCGCCCAGGCGCGCCAGGATATTCAGGACGCCCAGGTTGGAGTTGGCCTTGACTGCGAAGCACACCAGGTGCGGCGTGCCAGCCAGTGCATCGGCATAAGCCAGGTACTGGGCTTCGATGTGCGCGCGCGAGTAAACGTAGGTCGGTGTTCCAAAGCGCTCGGCGATGGCAGACAGGGCAACACCTTCCGCGAACAGTTCACCGTCACGGTAGTTAAAAGCGTCCATGAGGTTCCCTTATTATTGGTAGACGTCGTGCTTGTGTGCTTTGGAGGCAGGCTGCTGCTGCGACGACTTGGCTTGCTCGACAGGGTCCTGGTCTTCATCGGGCAGGTACAGCGGGCCTTTTTGACCGCAGGCCGACACAAGGCAGGCAACCGCGAGGAGCGCAGCAAGGGAAGAGATCAGGCGCTTCATGGCGAAATCCTTGAAAATGCATTAATTGCGCCGGAGTATACCGGCCACCCGGCAGCTTGCCTATGCAACGGACCGCCCGTCCGGCGGGGGTTGGGTAGGGGGCAGGTCCGTAGCGTGATCCCTGTGGGAGCGAGCCTGCTCGCGAAAGCGGTGTGTCAGCCAACGAATAGGTCGAATGTACCTGCCATTCGCGAGCAGGCTCGCTCCCACAGGTCGTTATTCTTTGCATTCAGCAGGGCTCGGTCGTATCTTGCGGCGCTTGAGCCTGATCAGACACTTTTTGAGGTTGCCGTAATGAGTTTGTCCGAAGCGCGTTTCCACGACCTGGTCGATGCCACCCAGCAAACCCTGGAGGACATCTTTGACGACAGCGACCTGGATATCGACCTCGAAAGCTCGGCCGGTGTGCTGACCGTCAAGTTCGAGAACGGCAGCCAGTTGATCTTCAGTCGCCAGGAGCCGCTGCGTCAGCTGTGGCTGGCGGCGGTGTCCGGTGGTTTCCACTTCGACTACGACGAAGAAAGCGAGCGCTGGATGTGCGACAAGAGTGAAGAGCAGTTGGGTGAAATGCTCGAGCGTATTGTCCAGCAGCAGGCCGGTGTCGAGCTCGATTTCGAAGGCCTGTGAGATCGTGACCCAGCCTGCGTCTGTCCGCCCACCGAAGCCGCTCTACAGCAATGTCAGCCCGGCGGTGCCGTCGCCGTGCAGCGGTGTGTGTCGGCTGGACGAGCAGAAAGTCTGCCTGGGCTGTTTCCGCCATGTCGAAGACATCCGCGAATGGCGCTCGGCGGACGATGATCGCCGCCGTGTCATTTGCGCCCAGGCTGCCCAGCGCAAATCCGGCGCCTGACGCCCAATCTGTGGGAGCGAGCTTGCTCGCGATGATGCCAGCACCTTCAAATCGTTGGTGACTGGCACTCCGCTATCGCGAGCAAGCTCGCTCCCACAGGCTATCTAATTGCTCGACTCACATTTCTCCCCTCCATCGGGTCCCTCACCCCCACCAGCTTGTATATTTTTTGAGCTGTGATAGTGTCCGGTAACGCCTCAACCCACCGAGGCTTGTGAAAACCCCGCCTTTTTCTGGCGGGGTTTTGCTTTTTTCGTGCAGAAGAAAGGAGTCTGCCCAAATCATGACCGCACCTTCCATCACCCTTACCCGTCTGGACGTCCAGCGTCTGGAGCGCCTGATCGACAGCCTGGACGACACGCTGCCGGGCGTTATTGCGCTGCAAACCGAACTGGATCGCGCCGATACCGTGGTCGGCCACGATGAAGTGCCGGCGGATGTCGTGACCATGAATTCCCGTGTGCATTGCCGGGAAGAAGGTAGTGGCAAGGATTACCACCTGACCCTGGTGTACCCCAAGGATGCGAATGCCGACGAAGGCAAGGTCTCGATCCTGGCGCCGGTGGGCAGCGCGCTGCTCGGCCTGAAGGTTGGCCAGCATATCGATTGGCCGGCTCCGGGCGGCAAGACCCTGAAGCTGACGCTGCTGGAAGTCGAATCGCAGCCGGCCAATGGCGGCGCGTTCCCGGAGTGACATCCCCTCAGACCTGATCGAGCGCCTCGTTCAATGCCTGCTCCAGGTCTGCTTTGTAACGCAGGTACAAATGGGTGGAACTCTGCCCTTCGCCGAGCAGGCCTGACAGGTCGAGGTCGGTGATGTAGCAGCGATAGCGTTCGGTTTCCCGGCGCTGCCCGACGATTTCCCGGGCGACCACGCTGAACAGCTGGTCGCCATGCTCCAGTTCGGAAAACTCCCGTTGATTGCAATACAACGTCACCTGCACCTGACCCGGTGCAGCTTTGCCGACGATCGCCTGCACGTCGTAAAACGGTTTGTTCACTGGCGTCTGCGGCACCGGCCGGGCTTCAATGCGACGCGCCCGGCCAGGGCCTGATGGCAACAGTTGGCAATACAGGGTGTCGAGGTTCAAGGGGTGGGCAGCGTCCATCGGCAACAGGGCATCGCGACGGTACTGGATCGATTGCAGGAAGCGCTGCAGCGGCACCAGCAGGCTTTGCTCGTCGTGCCAGGGCAGGCGTTGCTGCCACAGGGCATTGAACTCATCGAGCACGTACAGATCAGCCTGATCTTCGTTGACCCGATAGAACACTTGGATGCAGTCCGGCTGGCCCGTTGGCAGGAACAGCGCAAGGTCGTGCTCTTCCAGTGCGTTTGGATCCAGGTGAAGCGGGCTGTAGCTCGCCATTTCTTCACCCAGGTAATCGATCAACGCCGGCAGGGTGGCCAGTGCGATGTGCTGGACCTGTCCCGGCACCAGCTCCAGTACGTGGTAGTGCTGCTGGACCTGGATCAGGTAGCGGTGATTGAGCCGGCTCAGCAGCAGGTTCTGCGCGGTATCGAGGATATCTTCCACCCGTTGGGCGATGAACTGCGCGCGGTTATGGCAGAAACAGCGCACCCTTAGCTTCGGCTGTTGCGGCCCGGCGGGCAGGTTGTTGAGATAATCGCGAATGCAGTCGAGCAGGGCGTGGGGGCCGTCGTAGCGAGCCACCAGTACTTCGTTCCAGCTATTGAGCGTGACCTGGTCCAGCGTCAGCACCAGGTTTTCCCGAACCCCGGCATAGCTCAGGGAATCGGTGCGCTCGGTGGTCATCAGGATGTTCAGGTCGCGATGGTGCTTGAGCGGATCGATGCCGACATTCACCAGAATCAGCACTTCACTCGGCACGCTGGCGCGCAACAAAGGTTCTTCCGCGACGGTGGGCAAGGGCAGGGCGATAGTCTGTTGCAGGCTGCCGAGCAGGTTGAACAGCTCGAACTCGCTCAAGTCGCTGGTACCAGGGTGCAGGGCCAGGCGGGTACTGCTGTCGATTACGCCATTGCGGTGGCACCAGGTCAGCAGCTCGAGCAAGTGACGGCTGCGTTTGATCGGCGCGAAATGTTCCCACTCCAGCGCCGTCAGGCTGCCGTTGTACAAACCCCACTGGCTTTGCCCCGGTTCTTTCCTGTTCGGCGCGTGCACCAGCGTCAAGGTGTCTTCGGCCAGGTCCGGGGCGATACCGGGGTTGATGAATTCGACTTTGCCGGCCTTGCGCTCGAAAGCGGCATATAGCCGACGCCCGAGCACGCTCAGGTCGCGCTTGTTGATGCGGCTGACCGTTTGCTCCTGTCGGGCAAACTGGGTGAGGAAGCGGTAGCTGTAGTTCAGTTCATTGACCAGCGCCCGCCGCTCGGAGCCGACCTGGCGGACCTTCCACTGACTGCGGCTATCGAGCAGGGCCAGTTGGCGCTGGTCCCAGCGCCATTCATGGGCCAGACGCTCAAGCAAAGAGCGTTGCCAGCTCTGGGTGCGGCTGCTGCCGGTCAGTTTGCGATTGACCTTCAGGTACAGCGCGCGACGCACCAGTTCCAGCCGTTCCGGTTCGTTGCGGGCGATCAGGTATTCCTCGATGCGCCGGTACACCACGACGTACGGGTCCAGTTCGTCGAGGTCGAGCCGGTTGGCGAACACCGCTTGCTTGAAACGCAGGCTCAGGCAATGGACCCTGGGGTGTTCACTGGCATATACCTCGGTCAGCAGCAGCTTGAGTACCGACTTGTAGGGTGACTCGATGCCCTTGAACAACTGCCAGAGCCCGGCGCCGATAAACTCGCCGGGCGGGATAAAGGCCAGGTTGCCGAGGTCGAGGGTTTCATCGGCGCGGATAAAGCGCTTGGAAATCAATGTATGGGTGTAGCGGTCGTAGCTCGACTCTTCGTAGACCGGCACCAGCCACCAGATCGGCGTACGCCCGGCCAGCCAGATTGCGGTGCGGTAAAACTCGTCCAGCAACAGGTAGTGCTGGGTGGTGCCGCAATCCTCCGAACTCAGTTGGGTGTCGCGCTCGCCACGGACGAAACGGGTCGGTTCGATCAGGAAAAAGTGCGCTTCGGCGCCCTGGCTGGCGGCCCAGGCTTCCAGCAGCTGGCATTTTTTGCGCAGTTCGGCGAGTTCGTTCTCGGTCAGGTCCGGCCCATGGCAGACCCACACATCCATGTCGCTCTGGTCGGCCTGGGCCAGGGTGCCGAGGCTGCCCATCAGGAACAGTCCGTGAATCGGCCTCGGCGGGTTGCTGCCGTGGCGAGGTTTGTAGGAAAACGAGCGGGTCAGGCGCTGGGCTTCTGCGAGGACATTGGCGTCCGGTTCGAAATTCGACAGCCCCGCCGGCGTACTACCGGAAACGTAGCCGGGCAGTAGCGGATGATTAACGTGGAAAAACAGCGGCAGCAAGGTCAGGACCCCTTGCTGGCGGGTCGACAAGCCTTCCATGGCGCGAGCCATGCGCCCTTCGTTAAGTTTCAGAAAACGTGCGCGCAGCTGGCTGAGAATCTTGCGGTCGATTCCCTCGTCCAGATCGGGGCGGATTTCATGGGTGCGCGTCATGTCAGCTCAAACCGGCTCGCAGGGCTCGGACGTGGGGCTCTTCGGATGAAGGGCAGTTTAGCGCCTTGAGGCGAGGACTTTTAAGCTGATTTGTTTTTCTGGCGTCAGATTTCTATCGGTGGAGACTGAAATCAGTGGGGGATGTGCCCGCGGAAATCCCTGGATCGGGGTCTCCGTGGGCGATGCGGCAGAATTCAGGCTGTTACTTCGGCGTTAAGAATAGTCAGCACGCTTTGCACATTTTGCGCGGCATCACGACCCAGGCTGGTCAGGTAACCGCCATCAGGCTGGTCGGTCAGTTCTTTTTCGAAGAGGCGTTTGGCGGCGGCAATGTGTTTCGGGGCAGCAGTCTGATGAATTTTCAGACCTTCCTGGGAACTGTCCAGGTTGAAGAGTGCGAGGACTTCCAGTTCGGCAACCAGCTCAGGGGTAAGCGACATAAGGACTCCAGACTTTCTAGGAATTGGACGATAGCGCTCCTAAGGTGAGCTCACTTGCGCGGCATGTCCAGTGCTCGCGACAGGGTTTTTTTCCTTTGTAGGAGCGAGCTTGCTCGCGATGGTCTTCAACGATGACGCTGGAAACCTGACGCCCCGCGGCGCTCTCGGGTTTTTCGCGAGCAAGCTCGCTCCTACAGGGGGGGGGGCGTGGGCCTACTGCTTTTGCGGCGGCAACTCGGGCAATGCGCGCAGCGCGGCTTCGTACCATTCGGTATTGAACGCGCGGTCTTCTTCGAGGATCGCGTCGATTTCTACCGCCAAAACGTGAGCCATCAGGTTGAGAATCTCTTCCCGCTCGTAGCCCACCAGGGTCAGCTTGTTGAAGGTCGCCTTGGCCGCTGGCGGGTTGTCGCTTTCGATCTGGTTTTCGATGGCTTCGATCAAGGTATTTTCGGCGAATTCTTCTTCGTCGTCTTCGATATCGATTGGCTCGCTCATGGCAGGCTCCTCAGGGAAAGGCGGCCAGTTTACCCGTATTCATTGGCGTGATGCTGCTGGCAAGAAACCCTCGAGCGTTCTATAAACAGGCACTGCCCACCCCGCACGGCCTGGAGGCTTTGTGATGATCAAGCTTTATGGATTCTCCGTCAGTAACTACTACAACATGGTCAAACTGGCGTTGCTGGAAAAAGGACTGCCTTTCGAAGAAGTGCCGTTTTACGGCGGCACCGCCCCTGAAGCACTGGCCATCAGCCCGCGTGGAAAGGTCCCGGTACTGCACGTAGAGCAGGGGTTCATCAATGAAACCAGCATAATCCTCGAGTACCTCGAGCAAAATCACAACGGCACGCCGCTGCTACCGAGCGACCCGTTCGAGCGCGCGCAAGTACTGGCACTGGCCAGGGAAATCGAACTGTATATCGAACTGCCAGCGCGAGCCTGCTACGCCGAAGCGTTTTTCGGCATGACCCTGCCGGATGCGATCAAGGAAAAAACCAAGGCCGAACTGTTGCTGGGGATGGCTGCGCTGGGCCGGCACGGCAAATTCAGCCCTTACGTCGCTGGCGACAGCTTGAGCGTGGCGGATCTGTATTTCCTGTTCAGCGTGCCACTGGCGTGTGGCGTGGCGCACAAGTTGTTCGGAATTGATTTGTTGGCTGAGATGCCGAAGGCCAGGGCGTTGCTGGAGTTTTTGGGGGGTAATCCGAATGTACAGCGTGTGGCGGCGGATCGGGAAGCGGCGATGCCGGCGTTCATGGCGATGATTGCTGCCAAAAAGTAGTTCTGTGGCGTTCTGAAGTCAGTCATCGCGGGCAAGCCCACACACAGGATTCGTGTCGTGCCGCAGACTCGCGAACGACACACAACCCTGTGGGAGCGGGCTTGCCCGCGAAGCTTTTATCTAACGGCTGGCCAGCAGTGCCTGACCGCGAGCGACAGCAGCCTTCACCTGCGCCGGCGCGGTGCCGCCGATGTGGTTGCGGGCATTGACCGAGCCTTCGAGGGTCAGCACGGCGAACACGTCCTGATCGATCTGGTCGCTGAACTTGCGTAGTTCTTCCAGGCTCATTTCCGCCAGGTCCTTGCCGCTGTCCACGCCGTACTTGACGGCGTGACCGACGATTTCGTGGCAATCACGGAATGGCAGGCCGCGACGCACCAGGTAGTCGGCCAGGTCGGTGGCGGTGGAGAAGCCGCGCAGGGCTGCTTCACGCATCATCGCGTGCTTGGGCTTGATCGCCGGCACCATGTCGGCAAAGGCCCGCAGCGAGTCGCGCAGGGTGTCGGCGGCGTCGAACAGCGGTTCCTTGTCTTCCTGGTTGTCCTTGTTGTAGGCCAGGGGCTGGCCTTTCATCAGGGTCAGAAGGCCCATCAGCGCGCCGAATACGCGACCGGTCTTGCCGCGAACCAGCTCCGGAACGTCCGGGTTTTTCTTTTGCGGCATGATCGAGCTGCCGGTGCAGAAGCGGTCGGGCAGGTCGATGAACTGGAATTGTGCGCTGGTCCACAGCACCAGCTCTTCGGAGAAGCGCGACAGGTGCATCATCGCGATACTGGCGGCCGAGCAGAATTCGATGGCGAAATCGCGATCGGAGACGTTATCCAGCGAATTGCCGCCAACCGCGTCGAAACCCAGCAGTTGGGCAGTGTATTCACGATCGATCGGGTAGGTGGTGCCGGCCAGTGCCGCACTGCCCAGCGGCATGCGGTTGGTACGCTTGCGGCAGTCGACCAGGCGCTCGTAGTCACGGCTGAGCATCTCGAACCAGGCCAGCATGTGGTGCCCGAAGGTCACTGGCTGGGCGGTCTGCAGGTGGGTGAACCCCGGCATGATGCTGGCGGCTTCGCGCTCCGCCTGCTCCAGCAGGCCTTTTTGCAGGCGAGTGATTTCGGCCAGGATCAGGTCGATTTCGTCACGCAACCACAGGCGGATATCGGTGGCGACCTGATCGTTACGGCTGCGGCCGGTGTGCAGTTTTTTACCGGTCACGCCGATGCGGTCGGTCAGCCGCGCCTCGATGTTCATGTGGACGTCTTCAAGGTCGATGCGCCAGTCGAACTGGCCGGCCTCGATTTCACCCTGGATGGTCTTCAGGCCATCGATGATGCTGTCGCGCTCGGCATCGGTCAGCACGCCGACCTTGGCCAGCATGGTGGCGTGGGCGATCGAACCCATGATGTCGTGGCGATACAGGCGCTGGTCGAAAGTGACGGAGGCGGTGAAGCGGGCGACGAAGGCGTCGACGGGTTCACTGAAGCGGCCGCCCCAGGACTGATTGGTCTTGTCAGTGCTCATGAATTCGCTCGTATCGGCTTGAAGAAAGAAGGCGTGGAACGCTGGCGCGGATAATAACAGGGTTGCCAACCCTGTCGCTGACACTGGTCGATACGTTTTTTTGTGTAGGAGCGAGCTTGCTCGCGATGGGCGTTAACGATAACGCGTACTTTTTGGATAAACGCGTCGGCTTCAGGTTCATCGCGAGCAAGCTCGCTCCTGCATTAGCGCAACGATATTTTTCATTTGAGCAATAACGTCCCGGCAAACGTCTACAGTTGGACAGTAGGATCAGCGCACTTCTCGGTGCAGCCGCTGATCATAAGTAGAGGGGGGGTGTTCATATTGCATATCAGCAAACCCTGTGGCGATGTGTCGCCAATGCGGGCCTGGGCCGCCAATCGCCCGGCAGATGAAAATTTAGCCGCCGGACCAGCGGCACTTTTTGACGCTCGGGCTAGTCTTAGCGTGGATCGCGGTGACGGACGTCACTTCACCTGTCTACGCTATCCTTGTGCGAGACTCACGCAGGAATCCAGCGCAATATGAATGTCCTGATCGTTGATGACGAACCCTTGGCCCGCGAGCGCCTGTGCCGAATGGTTGGCGAACTCGAGGGATACAGTGTCCTGGAGCCTAATGCCACGAATGGCGAAGAGGCGTTGGCACTGATCGACAGCCACAAGCCGGATATCGTGCTGCTTGATATCCGCATGCCCGGCCTCGATGGCCTGCAAGTGGCTGCACGGTTATGCGAACGCGAAACTCCGCCCGCCGTAGTGTTCTGCGCCGGGCCCGATGAATTTGCCGTGGAAGCCTTACAGGCCAGCGCCGTAGGCTATCTGGTGAAACCTGTGAGAACTGAACAGTTACATGACGCATTAAAGAGAGCCGAGCGCCCCAATCGTGCCCAGCTCGCCGCCCTGACCCGCCCTGCTGCTGAAAGCGGCAGCGGACCGCGCAGCCATATCAGCGCCCGAACCCGTAAAGGGATCGAGCTGATTCCACTGGATCAGGTGGTGTACTTCATTGCCGACCACAAATACGTAACCTTGCGTCACGAAAGCGGTGAAGTACTGCTCGATGAGCCGCTCAAGGCCCTCGAGGACGAGTTCGGTGACCGTTTCGTGCGTATCCATCGCAACGCACTGGTCGCCCGTGAGCGTATCGAGCGACTGCAACGAACACCCTTGGGGCATTTCCAGCTGTTCCTCAAAGGCCTCAATGGTGATGCGCTGATCGTCAGCCGGCGCCATGTGGCTGGCGTGCGCAAGATGATGCAACAGCTTTAAACAGCTGTTTGCAGGCGAATTTCACACCCGATTGCCGGACATCCGGGGCCAGGGAGGCCGAGTAGTATCTGATACAAGTCAAAGTGGATTTGGCTGAGCTGTTATTATCCGCCGTATCTATTCAGTACGGATTGATCCATGTCCTCTCGCCAAATCCGCATCGCCACCCGCAAAAGTGCACTCGCCCTGTGGCAGGCCGAATACGTCAAAGCCCGCCTTGAAGCGGCTCACCCGGGCCTGCTGGTGACTCTCGTCCCCATGGTCAGCCGTGGTGACAAGCTGCTTGACTCTCCGCTGTCGAAAATCGGTGGCAAAGGCCTGTTCGTCAAGGAACTCGAAACCGCGCTGTTGGACAATGAAGCCGACATCGCCGTGCACTCCATGAAGGACGTGCCGATGGACTTCCCCGAAGGCCTCGGCCTGTACTGCATTTGCGAACGGGAAGACCCGCGTGACGCCTTCGTTTCCAACACATTCACCAGCCTGGATGAGTTGCCTCAGGGCAGTATCGTCGGCACCTCCAGCCTGCGCCGCCAGGCGCAATTGCTGACCCGTCGCCCTGATCTGGAAATCCGCTTCCTGCGCGGCAACGTCAACACGCGCCTGGCCAAGCTCGATGCCGGTGAATACGACGCCATCATCCTTGCCGCTGCCGGTCTGATCCGGCTGGGCTTTGAAGATCGCATCACTTCGGCCATCAGTGTCGACGACAGCCTTCCGGCCGGTGGCCAGGGCGCGGTGGGTATCGAATGCCGCAGCGCCGATAATGAAATCCATGCGCTGCTGGCGCCCCTGCATCACCAAGACACCGCCACCCGAGTGACCGCCGAACGTGCCCTCAACAAGCACCTCAATGGCGGTTGCCAGGTACCGATTGCCTGCTACGCCGTGCTGGAGGGTGAGCAGCTCTGGTTGCGCGGACTGGTGGGCGATCCAGCCGGTGGCCTGCTGCTCAGCGCACAAGCCCGTGCCCCTCGCGGCGATGCCGAGGCACTGGGTGTGAGTGTCGCTGAAGACCTTCTGAGCCAGGGCGCCGACGCCATTCTCAAAGCGGTCTATGGCGAGGCAGGTCACGAGTGATCGGTTGGCGCTTGCTGCTGACGCGTCCCGCCGATGAGGCGGCGGCGCTGGGCAGCTTTTTGGCCGGACAGGGGATTTTCAGCAGCAGTCTGCCGCTTTTGGACATAGTGCCGATTGCGGCGACTGACACAATGCGCCAGGTGATTCAGACGCTGGAAAAGTTCTGCGCAATCATCGTGGTCAGCAAGCCGGCCGCCCGGATCGGCGTCGAACTGCTCGAGCGGTTTCGGCCCGCGCCGCCCGCTGTGAAGTGGTTCAGCGTCGGCGCGGCGACAGCGCAGATCCTCCAGTCTCACGGATTGGATGTGAGCTTCCCGGCAGAAGGCGATGACAGTGAGGCCTTGCTCGAACTTTCCCGCCTGCGCGAGGCTATCGCACAACCCGATGGGCGAGTACTGATCCTGCGCGGGGAGGGTGGGCGCGAATTGCTGGCTGAGCGTTTGCGTGAGCTTGGTGCTAGTGTCGAGTATCTGGAACTGTACCGCCGGGCAATGCCGATTTACCCGCCGCAAGTGCTACCGCAACGGATCCAGGCGGAACGCCTGAACGGGCTGGTGGTCAGCAGTGGACAAGGTTTTGAGCACCTGCATCAATTGGCCGGCGATGCCTGGCCGCAATTGGCGCGGTTGCCGTTGTTTGTACCAAGCCCCAGGGTTGCCGAGCTGGCGCGTGCCGCCGGGGCCAAAACAGTTGTGGATTGTCGCGGCGCGAGTGCCGCGGCCTTGCTGACGGCGTTACGGGAGCAACCCGTACCCGTTTTCTGATGCAAAGGATGGATACGTGAGCGAAACAGCCTTGCCTAAAGATGACTCGCGACCGGTGCTTGATGCACCTGTTGATGCACCTGTAGATGAAATGCCGCCACCACCACCAGCTGCCGAGCAGCGTCGAGGCAATGGTCTGGCAATCCTCGCGCTGATGTTGGGTGCGGCCGGTGTAGCGGTGGGCGGTTGGGGTGTCTGGCAGGTGCGTCACCTGCAGGCCAACAATCAGCAGCAACTGAGTCAGGTGCAGGCGCTGAATGACCAGGCGCAGAGCCTCAAGCTCAATGAGGAACGCCTGAGCGCGCGCCTGGCACAATTGCCTCCTGCCGATGAGCTGGAAGCACGCAGTCGCCTGGTGATCCAGCTGCAAGGTGATCAGCAGCGTTTGAACCAGCGTCTGGAAACCGTACTCGGGGCCAGTCGCAAGGACTGGCGCCTGGCCGAGGCCGAGCACTTGCTGCGTCTGGCCAGCCTGCGACTGTCGGCCTTGCAGGACATCAGCAGCGCCCAGGCACTGGTCCAGGGTGCCGATGAGATCCTGCGCGAGCAGAACGATCCGGGCTCCTTTGCCGCGCGCGAGCAGGTGGCCAAGACCCTGATAGCCCTGCGCAGTACCGAGCAACCGGACCGCACCGGGCTGTTTCTGCGTCTGGGCGCACTGCGTGATCAAGTGGCCAGCCTCACCGAGCTGGCACCGGAGTACAAGGACCGTGGCGACTCGCTGCTGGGCCTGACTGCCGATGGCGATGGTGCCAGTCGCTGGGCGCAATGGTGGGATCAGATTTCGCGTTACATCCGTATCGATTTCAATGCCGATAAAAACGTTCGCCCATTGCTGGCCGGCCAGAGCCTGATTCAGGTGCGCCTGGCCCTGAGCCTGGCGCTGGAGCAGGCACAGTGGGCCGCACTCAATGGTCAGGCTGCGGTGTACTCCCAGGTACTGGACGAAGCGCGGGACATCCTCAAGGGCAACTTCAACCCGGACAACTCGCAAAGCAAAGTCATGCTTGAGCAGGTAGCCGAGCTGAGCAGGCAACCTGTCACCGTAGTCACCCCGGACATGACCGGCACCCTGAGCGCGGTGCAGGGATACCTGGAGCGGCGCAACGTCAACGCCGAAGATTCGGTCAAGCCAATGGCCAGGCCTGCCGCGAACACCGCGCCGGAGGCCACGCCATGAAGCGCCTCTATGTGATCGTGTTCCTCGCGATTGCCGCTGCCGCTGCGCTGGGGCTGGCGATTGCCGAACATTCCGGTTACGTGCTGATTGCCTACAAGACCTTCCGCTATGAGTCGAGCCTGTGGGCTACTTTGGCACTGGTGGCTGTGCTGTGGCTGGTGATCTGGGGCATCAAGGCGCTGGTCGAGCTGGTGATGGCTTCCAGCGGGGTGGTCAACCCGTGGTCCCGGCGTAACCGCAGCCGTCGGGTGCAGGTGGCGATCGAGCACGGTCAGCTGGACCTGGCCGAGGGGCGCTGGGCCAGCGCGCAACGTCACTTGCATCGGGCTGCCGAGGCCGAGCGCCAGCCGTTGCTTTACTACCTTGGTGCGGCCCGTGCCGCAAACGAACAAGGCAATTACGAAGAAAGCGACAACTTGCTGGAGCGCGCCCTGGAGCGTCAGCCTCAGGCCGAGTTGGCGATCGCCTTGAACCACGCCCAGTTGCAGACCGACCGCGGTGATACCGACGGCGCCCTCGCCACCCTGCAAGCCATGCGTGAGCGCCATCCTCATAACGCACAGACCCTGCGTCAGTTGCAGCGCCTGCTTCAGCAACGTGGTGACTGGTCGTCAGTCATTCGCCTGCTGCCGGAGCTGCGCAAGGACAAAGTTCTGCCGGCGGCCGAACTCACCGAACTGGAGCGTCGGGCCTGGGGGGCGAACCTGTCCCTGGCGGCGCAACGGGAAGAGAACGGAGCGGTGGGGCAGCAAGCGCTCGAACGTGCCTGGCAGCAACTGACCTCGGCGCAACGCCAGGAGCCGCAGCTGGTGCTCGCCTATGCCGAGCAACTGCGGCAATTGGGGGCTCAGGTCGAAGCCGAGGAAGTCCTGCGCACCGCGCTCAAGCGCAGCTACGACAGTCATCTGGCTCGCCTCTACGGGCTGGTGCGCGGCAATGATCCGGCTCGCCAGTTGCAGGCCGCTGAAGGCTGGCTCAAGGACCATCCGGCCGATCCGGGCCTGCTGCTGACACTGGGCCGTCTGTGCCTGCAAAACAGTTTGTGGGGCAAGGCCCGGGACTATCTGGAAAGCAGTCTGCGTGTACAACGCAATCCGGAAGCCTGTGCGGAGCTGGCGCGGCTGTTGGCGCAAATGGGTGATACCGAGCGCAGCAACCAGCTGTTTCAGGAAGGCCTGGGATTGCTGGATGAACGCTTGCTCGCTGCCCCTCTGCCAGTGGCAGTTCGCGCTTGACCGATTCGCTGGCGCCAGGCACCGGCGTCTGTGTGATGAGCTGCGGCGAGGAAGCAATCTTCCTCGTCGCAGTGAGATGATTCGCTGAAACTCGGTTACTCATTCTCGTCGCAGGCAAAGTCCTACAGAGGACTACTTTTTATCCTCTCGTATGCGTCGGGATTTCCCTACACTTCTGCTGAAGTCTCCGTGGGCGCCTGCCTTGAAAGGCCGCCGCGCTTTCCTCTACCGTAACGGTCTGTCACTACTTTTACGGATAAGCCATGTCTTTGGCCTGCTCACGCTCCTTGTTTTTCATGGCTTTCATTGCGGGTGCCCTGGCGTTGGGCGTTTCCTACTACCTGGAATATGCGGTCGGCCTGAGGCCTTGCGGCTTGTGTCTGGTGCAGCGGTTTTGTCTGGCGCTCCTGACCGGTGCCTGCCTGATGGCTTCGGTCCATGGTCCAGGTCGCATCGGAACCGTTCTGTATTGGCTGCTCAGTCTTGGTTGCAGCCTGGCCGGCACTGTCACGGCGTGGCGACAGGTTCTGCTGCAAAGCCTTCCGATGGAGCAGGCCGCGGCGTGTTCGACCCATCTGGCGGATTTGCTCGCCGGTTCTCCGTGGCTATCCGTCCTGCAGCAAGTGTTCAAGGGCGCTGTCGATTGTGTGGAAATTTCCTGGACGCTGTTCGACCTGAGTCTCACAGAGTGGAGCCTGTTGTTCTTCGTCGCGATGATGATTCTGGCCGTTTACCAGTCGTTGCGACTGGTCTGGATCAGCTATCAGCGACCACTCAGCGACGAGTCGTCGCACCGGGCCTTTGCCGGCGATTAAACACTTGTATGAACTTTATCGCCTGCGTACCTTGAAGCCAGTGTCGTGCGGGCATAATCTGGCCCGCACGTGTCATTGGAATTATGTTGCTCGATGACGCTCTGCCTGACCGCCCACCGATGTTACAAGAGGCGAGCGGGCATAGAGCAGCTGACCCACAAGGGAAGAGAGATCACCATGCTCGAAAGTTGTCAGAATGCTCAGGAACGCTGGGGTGGAGTGCACCTGCTGATCGATCGCTGGTTGCAGGAACGACAAGAACTGATCGGGGCCTATGACGCTCTTGGCGCAAAGCCTGAGGCGTTGGGTGAGGACCGCAAGCCTTTGCAGGAGTTCTGCGGCGTGCTGGTCGATTATGTATCGGCCGGGCACTTCGAGATCTACGAGCAGCTGACGGGGGAGGCCAAGGCCTTCAACGACACGCGTGGCCTGGAGCTTGCCGAGACGATCTACCCGCGCATCGACGTCATCACCGAGAAGCTGCTCGCGTTCAATGACCTGTGCGATGAAGGTAAATGCGTCGCCGAGAAATTCAAGGAACTGGGTGGCCTGCTGCATGAACGCTTCGAGCTGGAAGACTGCCTGATCGAAGTGTTGCACACAGCCCACAAGGAAGCCGATTCGGTTCAGGCCTGAAGTGCTTTCTGCAAGATCTCGAAACGGCGTGCCAAGGCACGCCGTTTTTCGTTTGTGTCGTCAGCCGGTGGCACCGCGCAATTCGACTTCAAACACCAGTGGTGTGAACGGTGCGATCACGTCACCGGCACCTTCGGCGCCATAGGCCTGGGCCGATGGAATCACCAGTCGCCATTTCGCCCCGACCGGCATGTTTTGCAAGGCGCTGCGCCATCCGGCGATCACGCTGTCGAGACTGAACCATTGAGGCTGACTGTTCTGATCGAACACCGTGCCGTCGGGCAAGCGACCGATGTACAGCACCTGCACCTTGCCGTTGGGTCCTGCCTTGGCGCCAGCGCCCGGCGTCAACTCGGTCAGCAGCACGCCGTCAGCCAGCTCGCGCACGCCGGGCCTGGCTTTCTCGGCGGCGAGGAAACGCTGTTCCTTTTCCTGTGCCAATTCGCTTTGCGGCTCGGCTGACTGCATGGCAATCCGCGCTTCATGCTCGGTCAATATCTGCTGGATCTGCTCGTCTTTCAGCGCCAGCGGCCTGCCCTGATAGGCTTGTTGCAATCCCTCGACGAGTGCCTGAAGTTGCAGATCGGGAGCCTCCTGGCGCAAGCGTTCGCCAAGGCTCGCCCCCAGGCTATAAGCGAGATCGTGGGCTTCATTTTCCTGTGTTTTTTCGGCGGCCTGGGCGACCGAAAAAAACACGCACAGCGATAAAAAAAGGTGGCGCGACATGGGCACTCTCCGACCTGAATTGCGGGCGATTATGCCAGTGAGAATGCGCGCAACGGTGAACTGCTTTCACGCCGACGCAGAAGTTTTTCAGTCCTTTGCAACGCAACGCTTTCGATAGTGTCAACATGCCCTAGCGGCGGTTGCTGCAGAGGTCTAGTATGAGCCGCACTCACTTCAGCCAGGAGGTAAACCATGTCGGCCACCAAGAAGCCAGTAAGCACTCCATTGCACCTGCTCCAACAACTCTCGGGCAGCCTGCTCGAGCACCTGGAAACCGCTTGTTCCGAAGCCTTGGCTGATGCTGAAAAACTGCTCGCCAAACTGGAAAAGCAGCGCGGAAAAGCGCAAGAAAAACTGCACAAGTCCCGCACCAAATTGCAGGACGCTGCGGCGGCCGGAAAAGCCAAGGCGCAAGCCAAGGCCAAGGGCGCAGTAAGCGATCTTGAGGAACTGCTCGATGCCCTCAAGGATCGTCAATCGGAAACCCGCGGCTACATTCTGCAACTCAAGCGCGATGCCCAGGAAAGCCTGAAACTGGCCCAGGGCGTCGGTCGTGTACAAGAGGCTGTCGGCAAGGTGTTGTCCCTGCGTGCGGCCAAGCCTGCTGCGGCACCTGCGAAGAAAGCCGCTGCCAAACCGGCGGCTGCAAAAGCACCGGCCAAGCCTGCTGCTGCAAAACCGGCAGCTGCCAAACCGGTAGCTAAAACCACCGCAGCCAAACCTGCTGCAAAACCTGCAGCGAGAAAACCGGCCGCTGCCAGCGCCGCAAAACCGGCTGCTAAAACCACGGCTGCCAAACCTGCCGCTGCACGTCCTGCCGCTGCAAAAACTGCGGCTGCCAAACCAGCTGCAAAAACCGCTGCCAAACCAGCCGCCAAACCAGCTGCCCGCACCGCTGCTGCGAAACCTGCTGCCAAGCCGGCTGCCAAACCTGTCGCTGCAAAACCGGCCGCTAAACCAGCAGCCAAGCCAGCGGCCAAAGCTGCTGTAAAACCGGCCGCTAAACCGGCAGCCAAGCCAGCGGCAAAACCTGCTGTAAAAGTGGCTGCCAAACCTGCGGCTAAACCAGCCGCAAAACCAGCTGCAGCGAAACCAGGTGTTGCTGCCAAGCCCGCCGCTGCCAAGCCAGTTGCCGCCAAACCTGCTGCTGCAAAACCTGCTGCAAAACCCGCAGCCAAACCTGCTGTGAAGAAGCCGGTTGCCGCCAAGCCAGCCACCGCTCCGGTTGCAAAACCAGCCACCGCACCGGCTGCCAAGCCAGCCAACCCGGCTCCGGTAGCAACGTCTACTTTGGCAGCAGCCACCTCGACAGCCACGCCAGCGCCAACGCCGGCCGCCGCATCGATCGCAGCATCCACCCCGACCAGCGCTTCCTAAGTGCCGGTTACCGCGACGCGCAGCTGATGCAGCGCGTCGCGGTGCAGGTGGGCGGCCTCGGCCGCCGCACCTTCCAGCCAGGCCGCCAGATCGGTCTCGGCATTTTGCGGCCAACTCTGCGCCGCTCTCTCCAGCCGCAACAACAGATGCCGTTCGGCTTCCAGTTCGAGTCCCTTCACTTGTTCACGCAAGGTATGCAAGTCGGCGTCTTCCGTGGCCGCGGCTTTCCACTGTGTGCGCAAGATGCGCAACGGCCGCACGACATCGATGTCCCACGAGGTGGCCACACCGCGCAGTTGCTGCAAGCGCTGCTCATCGAAAGCCACGCCTCGTTGTCCCAGCCACGCACCACACAGCAGCAGACACACATTGACCCCCGCCGACTGCAATTGCAGGCATGCCTGCTCTACACCGGGGCGGGCGTAAGTGGTCAGGGAAAAGCTCCACAGGTCAGAGGACATAGTGCTACTCGCGCCAGTTGCGAGCGAAGCTGGTAGACTCCGCCGCCATTATGATTCGACTTCAGAACCTGACTTTACAGCGTGGCCCGCAACGTCTGCTAGAAGACGCCGAGCTGACCCTGCACGCCGGCCAGAAAGCCGGCCTCATCGGTGCCAATGGCGCCGGCAAATCGAGCCTGTTCGCCTTGCTTCGGGGTGAGCTGCACCCGGACTCGGGTGATTGCTTCCTGCCGGCCGACTGGCGTATCGCCCACATGCGCCAGGAGGTCGACACCCTCGAACGCCTGGCGGTTGACTACGTGCTCGATGGCGACCTGCGCCTGCGCCAGGTGCAACACGACCTGGCGGCAGCCGAAGCGGCCCATGACGGTGCCGCACAGGCCCGCCTGCATTCGGAACTCGACAGCGCCGACGGTTACACCGCCGACGCCCGGGCGCGCAAGCTGCTGGCCGGTCTTGGGTTCACCAACGAGCAGATGGATCGTCAGGTCGGGGACTTCTCCGGTGGCTGGCGAATGCGTCTGAACCTGGCACAGGCCTTGATGTGCCCGTCGGACCTGCTGCTGCTCGACGAACCGACCAACCACCTGGACCTCGACGCCATCATCTGGCTTGAGGAATGGCTCAAGAGCTATCCGGGCACCCTGATGCTGATCTCCCACGACCGGGACTTCCTCGATGCCGTGGTCGACCACGTGGCCCACGTCGATCAGCGCAAGATCACCCTGTACCGCGGTGGCTACAGCGCCTTCGAGCGCGCCCGTGCCGAACGTCTGGCCCAGCAACAGCAAGCCTACGAGAAGCAGCAGGCGCAACGTGCGCACATGGAAAGCTACATCGCCCGCTTCAAGGCCCAGGCCACCAAGGCCCGTCAGGCTCAGAGCCGGATCAAGGCCCTGGAGCGGATGGAAGAGCTGACTGCTGCCCACGTCGATTCGCCGTTCGACTTCGTCTTCCGCGAATCGCAGAAAATTTCCAGCCCGCTGATCGACCTGTCCGACGCCCGCCTGGGTTACGGCGACAAAGCCGTGCTGGAGAAGGTCAAGCTGCAACTGACCCCGGGAGCGCGAATCGGTCTGCTCGGCCCTAACGGTGCCGGTAAATCGACCCTGATCAAGAACCTTGCCGGTGAGCTCTCGCCATTGGCCGGTCGCTTGACCCGTGGCGAGAACACCGTGGTCGGTTACTTCGCCCAGCATCAGCTCGACTCTCTGGATTCCAAAGCCAGCCCGTTGTTGCACTTGCAGCGCCTGGCACCGACCGAGCGCGAACAGACTCTGCGCGACTTCCTCGGCGGTTTCGACTTCCGTGGCGCGCGGATCGACGAGCCGGTGCTGAATTTTTCCGGTGGTGAAAAGGCGCGCCTGGCCCTGGCATTGATTGCCTGGGACCGGCCGAACCTGTTGCTGCTCGACGAACCGACCAACCACCTGGACCTGGAAATGCGCCTCGCGCTGACTATGGCCCTGCAGGAGTTCAGTGGTGCGGTACTGGTGGTCTCTCACGATCGTCATTTGCTCAAAAGCACCACCGACAATTTCTATCTGGTGGCGGATGGCAAGGTCGAAGAGTTCGACGGCGACCTGGAGGACTACACCCGCTGGTTGGTGGAGTATCGCCAGCGCAATGCCCCGGTCAGCAGCACCCCGGTCAATCCGGACAAGACCGACAAGAAAGCCCAGCGTCAGGCCGCAGCGGCGTTGCGTCAGCAACTGGCCCCACACAAGCGTGAGGCTGACAAGCTCGAAGCCGAACTGGGCAAGCTCCACGAAAAACTGGCGAAGGTCGATACCAGCCTCGGCGACAGCGACATCTACGAGCCCGCACGCAAGAACGAATTGCGTGATCTGCTGGCCGAGCAGGCCAGGCTGAAAGTGCGTGAAGCGGAGCTGGAAGAGGCGTGGATGGAGGCCCTGGAATTGCTGGAAAGCATGCAGGCGGAGCTGGAGGCGCTGTCCTGATGGACGCCTTCAAGCTGCCGTTGCCGGCGGTGTGGGTCGAGCCGATCTGGCTTGGCGTGCAAATCCTGCTGATCCTGCTCGCCGGCTACTTCACCCAGCGCTTCGTCGCCAAAGGCCTGACCCGTCTTGGTGAGCGTTACCCGTTTCCGCCGCAATTGATGATGCCGCTGCGGGGTGGCTTGCGCTGGCTGATCATGGGCAGCGCGCTGATTTTCGTGCTGGAGCGACTCGGTGTATCGGCCACGGTGCTCTGGACCGCGTTGTCCGGTTTCGTCGCAGTCGCGGCGGTGGCGTTTTTTGCCATGTGGAGCGTGCTCTCGAACCTGCTGTGCGCGATCCTGATCTTTACCGTCGGCCCGTTCCGCATAGGTGACGTGGTCGAGTTGGTGGACACCACCGACAAGCCCGGCGTCAAAGGTCGGGTGGTGGCGATCAATCTTCTTTACACCACGTTGCTCGAGGCCGAAGAACTTGGCACTGGCAGCGCCATGGTGCAGGTGCCCAACAGTTTGTTCTTCCAGCGTTCGGTGCGGCGCTGGCGCGGGACGGATGTGTTTCCTTCCAGCGGGTTTGAAAAGTAGTCCTTCTGTTGCCTGACAGATTGCTTTCGCGAGCAGGCTCGCTCCCACAGTCGATCTTCAGCGAACACAAATCTTGTGGGCGCCTGAGAGCCAATGTGGGAGCGAGCCTGCTCGCGAAGGGGCCTGCCTCTGTAAACGCTGGTCGGCCGTCGCCATGTCCTGCAAAAAATCGGTAGTCATCCAATCAAAGCCGCATTAGCTTAGACGTCTGTCACGAGTCCGAGTCGAGGTGTGCAATGGAGCTTCAAACATGGCTGGCGTTTTTTGCCGCCTGCTGGGTGATCAGCCTGTCTCCCGGTGCCGGCGCCATTGCGTCGATGTCCAGCGGCCTGCAATACGGCTTCTGGCGCGGCTACTGGAACGCCCTGGGCCTGCAACTGGGCCTGGCTTTGCAGATCGCGATCGTCGGTGCCGGTGTCGGCGCCATTCTCACGGCTTCGGCCACGGCCTTCTACGCTATCAAATGGTTTGGCGTGGCGTATCTGGTTTACCTCGCGATCAAGCAATGGCGCGCGCTGCCCAGCGATATGAGCGATGACGCCTCAATGCGCCAGATCGGCAAGCCGATGGCCCTGGTGTTCCGTGGTTTTCTGGTGAACATCAGCAACCCCAAGGCGCTGGTGTTCATGCTGGCGGTGCTGCCGCAGTTCATCGACCCCCATGCTCCGCTCCTGATCCAGTACTTGGTGATCGGCGTGACCATGGTCTGCGTCGACCTGATCGTCATGGCCGGCTACACCGGTCTGGCGTCCAAGGTGCTGCGTCTGTTGCGCACACCGAAACAGCAAAAGCGCATGAACCGCACCTTTGCCGGGCTGTTCATCGGGGCGGCGGCGTTTATGGCGACGTTGCGCAGAGCCGCCGTGTAGAACGGCGACTGACAAAAAAGGCGACCCTGATGGTCGCCTTTTTCGTTTGGGGAGCCGTTCCCGAAACCGATGCAATTACGAAGAAGTATCAACAAAGCTTGAGCGAAAGCCGTTGGGCGATAACAATATGTAACTTCGTTTTTCAAATTGAGATTCATTCATGATTTCCCCCTCCCGTTTCCTGGCCTGGCTGTTGCTGCCGCTGTTGGCTGCGTGCAGCTTTCAACTGCTGGCCGCCTCCGCCGAAGGTACGCCGCAGGCGCTGCACTTGCTCGACTACATCGGCGCGGATTACCCGGGCACGGTGCAGGCGGGCAGCATCACGGACCCGTCCGGATTTCGCGCGCAGCAAGAGTCGGTCAGGACGCTGGGAAGTCTGATTGCAGCCATGCCGGCCAAGCCGGAAAAAGCCGCGCTGGAGCAAAGCCTGGCCGCGCTGGGAAATTCCATTGATGCCCATCAGGACGGTGCCGAAGTTGCACGCCAGGCCCGGCAACTGGGTGCGAAGCTGGCCGTGGCCTATGAAGTCAGCCAGGCCCCGGTCATTACGCCGGACCCGGTGCGTGGCGCACCGCTGTACGCTCAGCATTGTTCGGTCTGCCATGGCGATACAGGGGCCGGCGACGGCCCGGCGGGTGTCGGCATGACGCCAGCGCCGACCGATCTGCGTGATGCTTCACGGCTGGACCGCCTGAGTCTCTACGCGATCTACAGCACCCTCGGTCAAGGCATTGAAGGCACTGATATGCCGGCCTTCGCCGACCAGCTGGATGATCGTCAGCGTTGGGACCTTGCCACCTATATCGCCAGCTTCAGCAGCACCCCGGCGACGGCCAGTGCTGACAAATCCTACAACATTGCCGACCTGGCCCGTCAGACTCCGGCCGAAGTGCAGGCCGTCGAAGGCCCGCAAGCCGCCGCGACGTTCCGTGCCCAGCGGGCGCAACCGCCCCAGGTCAAGCGTGGCCCGGCACAACTGCTTGACTACACGGCGGCCACCCTGGACAAGAGCATCGCGGCGTATCGTGCCGGCGAGCATGATCAGGCTTATGACTTATCGGTAGCAGCGTATCTGGAAGGCTTCGAGCTGGTCGAGAGCTCGCTGGATAACATTGACGCCAACGTGCGTAAAGACACGGAAAAATCCCTGATGGCCTACCGTCAGTCGTTGCAGGACGGCTTGTCGGTGAGCGAGGTCGAGCAGCGCCTGGACGTGGCCAAGGACAAGTTGAAGGCCTCGGCCGACTTGCTGGGTAGCGACGGTTTGAGCTGGTCGCTGAGTTACATTTCCGGCTTGCTGATTCTGCTGCGCGAAGGTCTGGAAGCGATCCTGGTGCTGGCGGCGATCCTGGCCTTCTTGCGTAACACGGGCCAACAGGCGGCGGTGCGCAGCGTCAACGTCGGTTGGGGCCTGGCATTTCTGGCCGGGTTAGGCACCTGGGCGCTGGCAGCCTATGTGATTGATGTCAGCGGTTCGCAGCGCGAGTTGCTGGAAGGCGCGACGGCGTTGTTTGCCAGTGTCATGGTGCTGTGGCTGGGCGTGTGGATGCATGACCGTCGTCACGCGGCGGCCTGGCAGGATTACATCAAGACCAGCCTGGTGGGTGGCGGTGGGCGTTTCGGCTTTGCGACACTGGCGTTTTTCTCGGTGTATCGCGAACTGTTCGAAGTGATTCTGTTCTACGAAACCCTGTGGCTGCAGGCAGGTCCCGCAGGGCACAACGCCGTGTTGGCCGGTGGGGCCACGGCGGTGGTGCTGCTGGTCGGTCTGGCCTGGGTGATTTTGCGCGGTTCGGCGAAGTTGCCGCTGGCGCTGTTCTTCAGCATCAACGCGGGTCTGCTGTGCGCCTTGTCGGTGGTGTTTGCCGGGCATGGCGTGAAAGCGCTGCAGGAAGCCGGGATTTTCGGCACGCGGCCGGTGCCGTTCTTTGACTTTGACTGGCTGGGTATCCATGCCGATGCGTATTCGTTGAGCGCCCAGGCCGTGGCGATCATTGCGATTGTCGTGTTGTATGGTCGTAGTCGGGTGGTTGAGAAGCAGCGGGTGCAGGTTTCCTGAAAAGCATTCGCTGCGCTCATTTTCGCGGGCAAGCCACGCTCCCACAGGTTTAGCGGCGCGTGGCTTGCCCGCGATGCTTTTCAACAGAGGAAAAACCAATGCGTGTATGGATCGACGCCGATGCCTGCCCACGGGCGGCCAAGGATCTGGTGGTGAAGTTCGCCCTCAAGCGCCAGTTCGAAGTGGTGCTGGTGGCCGGGCAGCCGCAGACCAAGCCGGGGCTGGCGCTGGTCAAGCTGATCGTGGTGCCGAGCGGCCCGGATGCGGCGGACGATTACCTGGTGGAGCACGCGGTGCCTGGTGAACTGGTGATCTGTAGCGATGTGCCGCTGGCCGATCGTCTGGTGAAGAAGGGCGTGGCAGCGCTCGACCCACGGGGCAAGGAATTTGACGCGCAGAACATGGGGGAGCGGCTGGCGGTGCGCAACCTGTTCACCGATTTGCGCGAACAGGGGCAGATGGGGGGTGGGCCAGCGCCGTTTGGCGAGCGTGAGAAACAGGCGTTTGCCAACGCGCTGGACCGGATCCTCACCCGGCTGGCCCGCAATTCTTAAGACCTGCGGCGAACCCTGTGGGAGCGAGCTTGCTCGCGATAGCGGACTTACAGACAACATCAAAGTTGAATGTGTTGGCCCCATCGCGAGCAAGCTCGCTCCCACATTTTTGAAGGGTGTCAGGCGTCGTTTTCGTGGGTCAGTTCCAGCACCCGGTCTACCAGCTTGTTGATCCCCGACGCCACTTCACTGATCGATTGCGCCAGCATATAGGCCGGGGTGCTCACCAGTTTGCGTGCCTTGTCTTCGACGATGTCACTGACCGCGCAGTCGGTATGGGTCGCGCCCATCTTGTTCATCGCGGCAGCGGTGTCGGTGTCATTGCCAATGGTGCAGGTGACGCCGGGACCGTAGATCTTGGCCGCCAGGGCAGGGGAAATGCACATCAACCCCACCGGCTTGCCGGCTTCGGCAAAGGCTTCGGTCAGTGCCAGGACATCCGGTTGAACGGTGCAGCCGGCACCTTCAATGGCGAAGTTGGACAGGTTCTTGGCTGAGCCGAAGCCGCCGGGCACGATCAACGCGTCGAAGTCATCGACGTTCGCGTCACGAATGTCCTGGATGTTGCCCCGGGCAATTCGCGCCGATTCGACCAGCACGTTGCGCGATTCGGGCATTTCTTCGCCGGTCAGGTGATTGATTACATGCAACTGCGCGATGTTCGGTGCGAAGCACTGCACCTGCGCCCCGCGTTGATCCAGGCGCAGCAGGGTGATGACGCTCTCGTGGAGCTCGGCGCCGTCGTACACGCCACAACCGGAAAGGATCACTGCAACTTTTTTGCTCATGGGCTTTTCTCCAGATTCATGGCGTTAAATGTCCACTAATTTGTCACTCGTTGCCATAGGGTTAATTCGCAGTTACACATAGCATTTGTCTTCAGGATTCCGATCAGGGCGCGTCATGGACTTCATTCTGTACGCGGTGCCGTTCTTCTTTGCACTGATCGCCCTCGAACTGCTGGCCGACCGTCGGCGCGGGGTGAGCAACTATCGGGTGGCTGACGCGATCAACAGCATCAGCACCGGCGTGCTGTCGACCACCACGGGACTGCTGACCAAAGGCATTGGACTGGTGACCTACGCGTTCGCCTTCAAGCATCTGGCGCTGTTCGAGTTGTCGGCCGACAGCGTCTGGACCTGGGTGTTTGCCTTCGTCTTCTACGATTTCTGCTACTACTGGCTGCATCGCCTGGGCCACGAGCGCAACATTCTCTGGGCCGCGCATTCGGTGCATCACCAGAGCGAGGACTACAACCTGTCCACGGCGTTGCGCCAGACCAGTACCGGATTCCTCCTGGGCTGGATCTTCTATCTGCCAATGGCGGTGTTTGGTGTGCCGCTGCTGGTGTTCGTCAGTGTCGCGGCGCTGAACCTGCTGTATCAGTTCTGGGTGCATACGCGGCACATTCCCAAGCTTGGCTGGTTCGAATGGTTTTTTGTCACGCCATCCAATCATCGGGCTCACCATGCACAGAACGCTCTCTACATGGATCGCAACTACGGCGGCGTGTTCATTATTTGGGACCGTCTGTTCGGCTCGTTCCAGGAAGAAGACGACAACGAGCCGGTGATCTTCGGCGTGACCACGCCGCTGGCGAGCTGGAATCCCCTGTGGGCGAACGTGCAGTTCTACGCGCAGTTGTGGGCCGACGCGCGGCGGGCCGAAAGCACCTGGGACAAGCTGCGGATCTGGTTCATGCGCACGGGTTGGCGCCCGGCGGACGTGGCGGCCAGATACCCGATGAACAAGCCGGACCTGAACCAGTTCCGCAAATTCGAGGTGCCGCTGGAAGGGCGTCAGCAGCTCTACGTCTTGTTGCAGTTCTGCGTCTATATCGCACTGGGCAGCTACTTGATGAATCTCGAGCCGAAGCTGTCAGTCACCGCCCTGGTGCTGGGTTGGGGAGCGGTGGTATTCGGTCTGTTTGTGCTGGGCGTGGCCCTGGAGAATCGCCCGTGGGCGTTGAAGCTGGAGCTGGTGCGGCTGGCGTCGAATCTGCCATTGGCATGGCTGGCCCCGATGGTGGGGCTGTGGCCGGCCAGCGCGGTGGGCTGGGTCGGCCTGCTCAGTTACAGCCTGTTGAGCGGCATCGGTCTCTACTGTTGCAGAAACCGCATCACTCGGTTGGCGTCGTAGGGCCTTCGGTATTGGTCCGCGCAGCTTTCAGGGCCTGCTCGTCGGCATAGACCTGCTTGGCCAGGCGGGCATTCTTGAAGCGCCGGCGCAGCCACAGCACGAGGCCCAGGACCAGCAGGGCGCCGAGCACCCAAAGTTCGTACTTCTTCACACTGCCGAGCATGCCTTCGAGCACTGCGCCGAAATGGTAAGCGGCCGCCGCCAGGGCTGCGGCCCAGATCGCCGCGCCAATGCCGTTGAGCAGCAGGTAACGCCCCGGCGGATAGCCCGACAGCCCGATGGCCACCGGCATGACCGTACGCAAACCGTAGACGAAGCGGAAGCTCAGTACCCAGATGTCCGGATGCTTGCGAATGTGCTCCAGCGCCCGGTCACCCATCATCTGCCAGCGCGGCTTGCGCGCCAGCAGTTTTCGACCGTGCTTGCGTCCCAGGAAATACCATAGTTGGTCGCCGGCATAGCTGCCGAAGAAGGCCACGACCACCACCAGGTTGATGTCCATGTATCCACGGAACGCGAGGAAGCCCGCGAGTACCAGGATGGTTTCGCCTTCGAAGAACGTGCCTAGAAAAAGGGCAAAGTAGCCGAAGTCATGCAGAAATTGTTGGAGCATTGTCTGGGTGCTGGCGAAATGAACGCGCAGCCTAACCCTTCGGACACATTCAGGAAAGTGTCCAAATGTGTCTCGACGTGAACATTTCCTACAACGACAATGGAATGCGGCTACACGTCGCAGGGTGCACATAACTGTCATACGTTCGTCATAATGGGCACTTATAACTGTCACGCTCGCCCGTCTGCGCGGGCTCAGGAGTCTGCCGTGAGCTTTACCCCCGCCAACCGTCTGTTCCCTGCAACCCGCCTGCGCCGCAACCGTCGTGACGACTTCTCGCGTCGACTGGTCCGTGAAAACGTCCTGACCGTCGATGACCTGATCCTGCCGGTGTTCGTTCTGGACGGTGAAAACCGTCGCGAAGCGGTGGCTTCGATGCCAGGCGTCGAACGCCTGACCATCGACCTGTTGCTGGAAGAGGCGGCCAAGTGGGTCGAACTGGGGATTCCGGCGCTGGCGCTGTTCCCGGTGACGCCTTCGGAACTCAAGTCTCTGGATGCTGAGGAGGCCTGGAACCCGGAGGGCATCGCCCAGCGCGCCACCCGTGCGCTGCGTGCGCAATTCCCGGAGCTGGGCGTGATCACCGACGTCGCCCTGGATCCGTTCACCACCCACGGCCAGGACGGCATTCTTGATGAAGAAGGCTACGTGCAGAACGACATCACCGTCGACGCACTGGTCAGGCAAGCCCTGTCCCACGCCGAAGCCGGCGCTCAGGTCGTGGCCCCATCGGACATGATGGACGGTCGCATCCAGGCGATTCGCGAAGCCCTTGAAGTGGCCGGTCACGTCAATGTACGGATCATGGCCTACTCGGCCAAGTACGCCAGCGCCTACTACGGCCCGTTCCGCGATGCGGTCGGTTCGGCGCTGAACCTGGGCAAGGCCAACAAGGCCTCCTATCAGATGGACCCGGCCAACAGCAACGAAGCCCTGCACGAAGTCGCGGCGGACTTGTCAGAAGGCGCGGACATGGTCATGGTCAAGCCAGGCATGCCGTACCTCGACATCCTGTGCCGGGTCAAAGAAGAATTTAAAGTGCCGACGTTTGTCTATCAAGTCAGCGGCGAATACGCCATGCACATGGCGGCGATCCAGAATGGCTGGTTGAGCGAAGGGGTTATCCTCGAGTCGCTGACCGCTTTCAAACGTGCAGGCGCCGATGGCATCCTGACGTACTTTGCCGTTCGTGCCGCTCAATTGTTACGAGAGCAAAAATAGCCCTCCCAGGAACATTCGATGAATACCGAAGTACTCACTGAAGTTGCCGTAAAAGACGCTCAACCGGTGGTGGAGCAAGTCGACGAGACCCCGCCGGAGCTGGAGCCAGCTCCGCCCGCGGCGGTCGTCGAACCCGCTGCGACAGCGCCGGCGGTGGCCATTCCCGGTCTGGATGACAGCAGCCTGTACATTCACCGCGAACTGTCGCAACTGCAGTTCAACATCCGCGTGCTGGAGCAGGCGCTGGACGAGTCCTACCCGTTGCTGGAGCGGCTGAAGTTTCTGCTGATCTTCTCCAGCAACCTGGACGAGTTCTTCGAGATTCGCGTCGCCGGCCTGAAGAAGCAGATCACCTTCGCCCGTGAACAGGCAGGCGCCGATGGTCTGCAACCGCATCAGGCACTGGCGCGCATCAGCGAACTGGTACACGGTCACGTCGATCGTCAGTACGCGATCCTCAACGACATTCTGTTGCCGGAGCTGGAGAAACACCAGGTCCGCTTCATCCGTCGCCGCAATTGGACGACCAAGCTCAAGACCTGGGTACGCCGCTATTTCCGCGACGAGATCGCACCGATCATCACCCCCATCGGTCTCGACCCTACGCACCCGTTCCCCTTGCTGGTGAACAAGAGCCTGAACTTCATCGTCGAACTCGAAGGTATCGACGCCTTCGGTCGCGACTCCGGTTTGGCGATCATCCCGGCGCCACGTCTGCTGCCGCGCATCATCAAGGTGCCGGAAGAGGTCGGCGGCGCCGGCGACAACTATGTATTCCTGTCGTCGATGATCCACGCTCACGCCGATGACCTGTTCCAGGGCATGAAGGTCAAGGGTTGCTACCAGTTCCGCCTGACCCGCAACGCCGACCTCGCGCTGGACTCAGAAGACGTCGAAGACCTCGCCCGCGCCTTGCGCGGCGAGCTGTTCTCCCGTCGCTACGGTGACGCAGTACGCCTGGAAGTGGCCGACACGTGTCCGAAACACCTGTCCGACTACCTGCTCAAGCAGTTCAACCTGAGCGAGACAGAGTTGTACCAGGTCAACGGTCCGGTGAACCTGACGCGGCTGTTCAGCATCACCGGCCTGGACAGCCAGCGCGAGCTGCAATACCTGCCGTTCACCCCGCAGATCCCGAAACTGCTGCAGAACAGCGAGAACATTTTCAGTGTGATCAGCAAGCAGGACATCCTGCTGCTGCACCCGTTCGAGTCGTTCACCCCGGTGGTCGACCTGCTGCGCCAGGCGGCCAAGGACCCACACGTGCTGGCGGTGCGCCAGACCCTGTACCGCTCCGGCGCCAACTCGGAAATCGTCGATGCGCTGGTGGATGCGGCGCGTAACGGCAAAGAGGTCACGGCGGTCATCGAATTGCGTGCGCGGTTCGACGAAGAATCCAACCTGCAACTGGCCAGCCGCCTGCAGGCAGCCGGTGCGGTAGTGATCTACGGCGTGGTCGGCTTCAAGACCCACGCCAAGATGATGCTGATCTTGCGTCGCGAAGCGGGCGAGATCGTGCGTTATGCGCACCTCGGCACGGGCAACTACCACGCCGGCAACGCCCGCCTGTACACCGACTACAGCCTGCTGACCTCCGACGACGCCTTGTGCGAAGACGTCGGCAAACTGTTCAGCCAGTTGATCGGCATGGGTAAGACGCTGCGCATGAAGAAGCTGCTGCACGCGCCGTTCACCCTGAAAAAGGGCATGCTGGACATGATTGCCCGGGAAACCCAGTTCGCCCTCGACGGCAAACCGGCGCACATCATCGCCAAGTTCAACTCGCTGACCGATCCGAAGATCATCCGCGCGCTGTACAAGGCCAGCCAGTCAGGCGTGCGCATCGATCTGGTGGTGCGTGGCATGTGCTGCCTGCGGCCGGGCATCGCCGGGGTTTCCCACAACATCCATGTGCGTTCGATCATCGGCCGTTTCCTGGAGCACACCCGGGTCTTCTACTTCCTCAACGGCGGCGATGAGCAGATGTTCCTCTCCAGTGCCGACTGGATGGAACGCAACCTCGACAAGCGCGTCGAGACTTGCTTCCCGGTGGAAGGCAAGAAGCTGATCATGCGGGTCAAGAAAGAGCTGGAGCTGTATCTGACCGATAACACCCACAGCTGGAGCCTGCAGCCAGACGGTCGTTACGTCCGTAATACACCGACTGGCAACCAGAACCCGCGCAGCGCCCAGGCGACATTGCTGGAGCGTTTGGGCAGTCCGATCCTGGCCGTGCGGTAACGGGACTAGCGGGTGAAAAAAGGGCGATCCATGTGGATCGCCCTTTTTTGTATCGGCGCCGTTCCCTGTAGGAGCGAGCTTGCTCGCGATGGACGTGAACGATTATGCGTACTGCCTGGATAAACGCGTTGCCCTCAGGTTTTTCGCGAGCAAGCTCGCTCCTACAGGGGGGCGGTGGCTTAGCGGGCGGTCAACACGATGTCGACCCGGGTCAGCCATTGCGCTTCAATTTCAAAGTCGGCCTGGGTCAGCTGGTTTTCGTCCAGCCAGTTCTCCGGGAACACCACTTCCAGGCTGTTGCCATAGGCGTTCAGTTCCACCTGGGGCATTTGCTGGGTGCCGCGGATGTGGTGGAACAGGATCGCAAAGCGCAGCAGCACGCACAGGCGAATCAATTTGACGCCGTCGTCGCCGAAATCGGCGAACTTGTCCTTGGGAATGTTGCGCCGGTGGCCGCGTACCAGCAGCGCGAGCATCAACTGGTCTTCGCGGGAGAATCCGGCGAGGTCCGAGTGCTCGATCAGGTAGGCGCCGTGCTTGTGGTACTGGTAGTGAGCGATGTCCAGGCCCACTTCATGGACCTTGGCCGCCCAGCCCAGCAGTTCGCGCCAGACGCCGTCTTCCAGGTCCCAGTCTTCGGCCACCTGGTCAAACGCATGTAGCGCCTTGCGCTCGACCCGTGCCGCCTGATCCTGATCGACGTGGTAGCGCTCCATCAACGAAGTGAGGGTACGTTCGCGCACGTCCTCGTGATGATGGCGGCCCAACAGGTCATAGAGCACGCCTTCGCGCAGGGCGCCTTCGCAGTGATCCATGCGTTGCAGTTCGAGGGAGTCGAAGATCGCTTCGAGGATCGCCAGGCCCGCCGGGAAGATCGCCCGGCGATCCGGCTTGATACCTTCGAAATCGATTTTCTCGACGTCGCCCAGCTTCATCAGTTTGCGCTTGAGCCAGGCCAGGCCTTCGGCGTTGACCTCGCCGGTGCCGTGGCCGCCAGCCTTCAGCGCCAGACCGATGGCGCGGATGGTGCCCGAGGAGCCGATGGCTTCATCCCAGGTCAGGCGGTGCAGGGCGTGTTCGATGCTCATGATCTCCAGCCGCGCCGCCGTGTACGCCTGGGCGTAACGGGCCGGGGTGATCTTGCCGTCCTTGAAATAGCGCTGGGTGTAGCTGACGCAACCCATCTGCAGGCTTTCGCGCAGCAGTGGTTCGAAGCGCTGGCCAATGATGAATTCGGTACTGCCGCCGCCGATGTCGGCCACCAGGCGCTTGCCCGGGGTGTCGGCGAGGGTATGGGACACGCCGAGGTAGATCAGGCGCGCTTCTTCACGGCCGGAAATGACTTCCACCGGGTGGCCGAGAATTTCTTCGGCGCGATGGATGAATTCGGCGCGGTTGCGGGCTTCACGCAGGGCGTTGGTGCCGACGATGCGCACGGCACCCGTGGGCATACCGCTGATCAGTTGGGCGAAGCGCTTGAGGCAGTCGAGCCCGCGTTGCATCGATTCTTCGTTGAGATGGCGCTCTTCGTCGATGCCGGCGGCCAGCTGAACCTTCTCCCCGAGACGCTCGAGAATACGGATTTCGCCGTTTTGGGCCTTGGCCACGACCATGTGAAAGCTGTTGGAGCCCAGGTCGATTGCGGCGATCAGGGACAGATTCTTGGCTTGGGATTGCGGCATGGTCGGGGGTCTCGGTCGATAACCTCGACATCGTGCCACGATCAAAGGCTGCCGCCAACGCGTAGGTGACCGCTTTGCGGTCAATCGCGAGCAAGCTCGCTCCCACAGGGTTCCAGGTTGCCTCTAATCCCGCGACCGGCGCAGGCCCCATGTGGGAGCGAGCTTGCTCGCGATGACGGTATCGCTGGCGCTGAAGGTTTGTCAGACCGCCGCTTCGACCATCCCAATGAAGTTCGCCAGCTCCGCCGTCTGCGGATTGGCGAACAAAACTTTCGGATCCCCCACCTCATGCACCTTGCCCTGGTGCATGAACACCAGCTTGTCCCCAACCTCCCGGGCGAAGCGCATTTCGTGAGTGACCATGATCAGTGTCATGCCTTCCCTGGCCAGTTGCCGGACCACGCTCAGCACTTCATTGACCAGCTCCGGGTCCAGGGCCGAGGTGATTTCATCGCACAGCAACACTTTCGGCGACATCGCCAGGGCGCGGGCAATCGCCACCCGCTGTTGCTGGCCGCCGGACAGCCGATCCGGAAAAGCATCGAACTTTTCCCCCAGGCCGACCCGCTCCAGCATCTGTCGCGCCAATTCGGCAGCCTTGGCCTTTGGCACCTTCTGCACCACTTGCGGCGCCAGCATGACGTTCTCACCCACGGTCAGGTGCGGGAACAGGTTGAACTGCTGGAACACCATGCCGACTTTCTGTCGCAGGCTGCGCAGGTCGGCGCGGGCGGCGTCAAGGTATTCGCCGTCGACTTCGATCACACCGTCATTGATCGACTCCAGGCCGTTGAGGGTGCGCAGCAAGGTGGATTTGCCCGAGCCACTGCGGCCGATGATCGCCACCACCTGGCCTTCCTCAATGCTCAGGTCGATGCCTTTGAGCACATGATGGTCGCCATAGTATTTATGCAGGGCGGAAATTCTAAGCAGAGGCATGCAGTCTCCTTTCCAGGTAGCGCGCACTGAGCGACAGGGGGTAGCAGAGCAGGAAATAGCCAAGGGCGACGAGGCCATAGACCATGAAGGGTTCGAAGGTCGCGTTGGCGAGCATGCCGCCGGTCTTGGTCAGTTCGGTGAAGCCGATGATCGAGGTGACGGCGGTGCCTTTGACCACTTGGACCGAGAAGCCCACGGTCGGCGCCACGGCGATGCGCAGCGCCTGGGGCAGGATCACATGGCGCAATTGTTCCAGCGGGTTCAGCGCCAGGCTCGCCGAGGCTTCCCATTGGCCGTTGGGGATCGATTCGACGCAACCGCGCCAGATCTCCGCCAGGTAAGCGCTGGTGAACAGCGTCAGGGCAATCGCCGCTGCCATCCACGGCGAGATTTCCACCCCGGCCAGGGCCACGCCGAAAAACACCAGGAACAGCTGCATCAGCAGCGGCGTGCCTTGGAACAGTTCGATGTAGGTGCGGGCAAAGCTGCGCGGCAGGGATTTACCCGAGATGCGCATGACCATGATCAGCAGGCCGATCAGCCCGCCGCCAACGAACGCCACCAGCGACAGCGCCAGCGTCCATTGCAGGCCGGTGAGCAGGTTGCGCACGATGTCCCAGAAGGTGAAATCACTCATCGGCTGCTCCTTGCGATGAACCGTTGGCCGATCCAGTTCAGCAACTGGCGGATCAGCAGTGCCATGCATAGATAGAGCAAGGTCGTCAGGGCGTAGGTTTCAAAGGCGCGGAAGTTGCGCGACTGAATGAAGTTGGCGGCGAAGCTCAGTTCTTCAGTGGCGATCTGCGAGCACACCGCCGAGCCGAGCATGACGATGATGATCTGGCTGCTCAGGGCCGGCCAGACTTTGCCCAGTGCCGGCAACAGCACCACATGGCGGAACGCTTCGAAGCGCGTCATCGCCAGTGCCGCCGCAGCTTCCAGCTGACCCCGGGGGATCGCCTGGATGCCGGCGCGGATGATCTCGGTCGAATAGGCGCCGAGGTTGATCACCATCGCCAGCACCGCCGCCTGCCATTCGGAAATCTGCACGCCCAGGGACGGCAAGCCGAAGAAGATGAAAAACAGTTGCACCAGGAAGGGCGTGTTGCGGATCAACTCGACGTAGACCGCGAAAATCCCCGCGAAAGGCCGGATGTTCCACGCCCGCACCAGCGCCCCGACGATGCCCAGCCCCACGCCGAGCACAGCGCCAATGGCGGTCAGCTCAAGGGTGAACAACGCACCGCGCAGCAACAGATCGGTGTTGTTCACCACCGGCAAGAAGTCGAACTGATAAGCCATAACGTCTCTCCTGCGTGCGAGATCAGAGGTCGGCCGGCAGTGGTTCTTTCAGCCAGGTCAGGGCATTTTTCTCCAGTGCTCCGTCGCTCTTGGCGGTCACGAGGATCTGGTTGACCTTGTCCAGTAGCGCCGGCTCGTTCTTGTTCACGCCCACATAGACAGGCGAATCCTTGAGCTTCACTTTCAGCGCCGGTACGCGTTTCGGACTCTTCTCGCTGATCGCGACCATCACCACGTTGCCGCTGGCGATCAGGTCGACCTGGCCCGCCAGGTACGCGGCGATGGTCGAGTTGTTGTCTTCGAAGCGCTTGATGGTCACGCCTTCGGGGGCGACCTTGGTCAGCTCGATGTCTTCGATGGCGCCGCGGGTGACGCTGATGGTCTTGCCCTTGAGATCGTCCAGGGTCTTGATGTCGGCGTCTGGCGGACCGAACACGGCGAGGTAGAACGGAGCGTAGGCGCGGGAGAAGTCGATGACCTTCTCGCGTTCCGGGTTCTTGCCGAGGCTGGAAATCACCAGGTCGACCTTGCCGGTGGTGAGGAACGGGATGCGGTTGGTGCTGTTGACCGGAGTCAGTTCGAGTTTGACCTTGAGCTGGTCGGCCAGCAGTTTCGCGGTGTCGATGTCGAGGCCTCGGGGCTTCATGTCCGGGCCGACCGAGCCGAAGGGCGGGAAGTCTTGGGGCACGGCGACCTTGAGGACGCCGCGCTTGACCACATCCTCCAGACCGTCGGCGTGGGCGGGTGCCTGGGTCATCATCAGGCTGGCAAACAGGGCTGCGAGGAGGGCGCTGAAACGCTGGGTCATGGCAAATCTCCAAATCGACAAGAAGTGATTTCTGCCGATCGATAGAGCATGGGCCATGCCAACATGGGGTTATGGGGGCGCCAGAGCGCGGTTTTGCTGGTGCCGAACGGTCTTACTGGTCTGAACAGTCAGGTTGTGTTTCGCACCCCGATGGCGCAGCCGGGGAAATCGCCGAACCCCCATGGGGCACGACTTGCCGGGCGTCGCGAATAGCTTTACAACTGAGCGCACATTGGCCTGGTTCGTCTGGAAAACCATGAACTCGATCTCCCGCGCCGTACCCGAAGTGGCGCTGCAAGCCATCCGTAAACTGATTACCGAACAGGGCTTCGGGCCGGGGGATGCCTTGCCCTCGCAACGGGACCTGGCGGTACAGCTGGGCGTAAGCCGGGCTTCTTTGCGCGAGGCGTTGTCGTCCCTGAGTGCGCTGGGTGTCATCAGCATCCAGCCGGGCAAAGGCGTGTTCGTACAGGCGCCGGTGGAGTTGCCGCGAGGCGAGGCCGCACCGGGCTGGCCGTTTGCGGCGCAGGCTTCGCCGCTGGATATCTTCCAGTTGCGCTACGCGCTGGAGGGGTTTGCCGCGGGGCTGGCGGCCGTGACCTTGAGCACCGAGGAACTCGATGCACTGGAAGACAATGTCGCCGCCATGCGCAATGAACTCAAAGCCGCTGATTTCGAAGCGGCGGCGCGCCTGGACTTCGAATTCCACCGGCGCATCCTGCTGGCCAGCGGCAATCAGGCAATGTTGAGTATCCTCACCGCCAGCGCCGATATCTTCCTGGAAAGCCAGAAACTACCGTTCATCCGGGCCGAGCGGGCCATGGAAACCTGGCAGGAGCATCGCAAGATCCTGCGCGCGCTGGCCCGCCGTGCCTCTGGCGCCGCGCAAAAAGCCATGCACGAACATGTGCGCAACGCGGCGTTGCGCACCGGAATCGCCTTCATCGCTCCCGCTACGGTGTGACCCGGGCTATACCCAAACTCATGGAACACCATAGCGAGACTCAATCATCTGCAGCTTCCTGAACGAGGGAAGGGCAGCTATGATGGGCCACGTTTTTTTGCTTACAACCCTGGAGAATTCCATGAGCAGCGATCTTATCAAACACGTTAGCGACGCTAGCTTCGAGGCCGACGTACTCAAGGCTGAAGGCGCTGTACTGGTCGATTACTGGGCTGAGTGGTGCGGCCCTTGCAAAATGATCGCTCCTGTTCTGGACGAAATTGCCGAGACCTACAAAGGCAAGCTGACCGTCGCCAAACTGAACATCGACGAAAACCAGGAAACCCCGGCCAAGCATGGCGTGCGTGGTATCCCGACCCTGATGCTGTTCAAGAACGGCAACGTTGAAGCGACCAAGGTCGGCGCGCTGTCGAAGTCGCAACTGGCTGCTTTCCTCGACGCCAACATCTAAGCGTCGCTGCAAAGTGTCCTGAAAAAGCCTCGCAAATAGCGGGGCTTTTTGCGTATTCAGGGCTAGACGCTCCCAAACTCAGGTGGTACATTCGGCCCCGCACTGGTTTCTCCATTGCCCCCTGCTAGCCGTCGCCGACGCACTCCTTTTCGAATAAGTACGCGATCCTGTCGCCTTCTCTGCGGCGCGGCCTCATTAAGCCAAAAGCTTAATTTCCCCCCTCCATAAATGATTACGTCATTCCTATATGAATCTGACTGAACTCAAGCAAAAGCCGATTACCGAACTGCTCGAATTGGCCGAACAGATGGGCATAGAAAATATGGCCCGTTCGCGCAAGCAGGACGTGATTTTCTCCCTGCTCAAGAAGCACGCGAAAAGCGGTGAGGAAATCTCCGGTGATGGCGTGCTGGAGATTCTCCAGGACGGCTTCGGCTTCCTGCGCTCCGCTGACGCTTCCTATCTCGCCGGTCCAGACGATATCTACGTCTCGCCGAGCCAGATCCGTCGTTTCAACTTGCGCACCGGTGACACCATCGTTGGCAAGATCCGCCCTCCAAAGGAAGGCGAGCGTTATTTCGCGCTGCTCAAGGTCGACACGATCAACTTCGACCGTCCGGAAAACGCGAAGAACAAGATTCTCTTCGAGAACCTGACCCCGCTGTTCCCGACCGTACGCATGAAGATGGAAGCCGGTAACGGTTCCACCGAAGATTTGACCGGTCGTGTCATCGACCTGTGCGCCCCGATCGGTAAAGGCCAGCGCGGTCTGATCGTTGCTCCGCCGAAAGCGGGCAAGACGATCATGCTGCAGAACATTGCCGCGAACATCGCGCGTAACAACCCTGAAGTTCACCTGATCGTGCTGCTGATCGACGAGCGTCCGGAAGAAGTAACCGAAATGCAGCGCACCGTGCGCGGCGAAGTGGTTGCCTCGACGTTCGACGAGCCGCCAACCCGCCACGTGCAGGTTGCCGAAATGGTGATCGAGAAGGCCAAGCGCCTGGTCGAACACAAGAAGGACGTGGTGATCCTGCTCGACTCCATCACCCGTCTGGCCCGTGCCTACAACACCGTGATCCCGAGCTCTGGCAAGGTACTGACCGGTGGTGTCGATGCCCACGCCCTGGAGAAACCGAAGCGTTTCTTCGGCGCCGCGCGGAACATCGAAGAAGGCGGCTCGCTGACCATCATCGCCACCGCGCTGGTTGAAACCGGCTCGAAGATGGACGAAGTGATCTACGAGGAATTCAAAGGCACCGGCAACATGGAACTGCCGCTGGATCGCCGCATCGCTGAAAAGCGCGTATTCCCGGCCATCAACATCAACCGTTCCGGCACCCGCCGCGAAGAGTTGCTGACCGCCGACGACGAGCTGCAGCGCATGTGGATCCTGCGCAAGCTGCTGCATCCGATGGATGAAGTCGCTGCCATCGAGTTCCTGGTCGACAAGCTGAAAACGACCAAGACCAACGATGAGTTCTTCCTGTCGATGAAACGCAAGTAAGTCGAGCAGGCACAAAAAGCCGGGGAAACCCGGCTTTTTGCTATCCGATTTTTGATCAGGTGGCAGTTCGTGGTTCTGAACCGAAGGGTTCGGCGCTAAACTGCCTGCCCCGAACGCCACGGCCAACACGAGGCTTACGCATGCAGTATCGCGACTTGCGCGACTTTATCAGCGGGCTGGAACAGCGCGGCGAACTCAAGCGCATTCAGGTTCCGGTGTCCCCAGTACTGGAAATGACCGAGGTCTGCGACCGCACCTTGCGCGCTAAAGGCCCGGCCCTGCTTTTCGAAAAGCCCACGGGTTTTGACATTCCGGTGCTCGGCAACCTGTTCGGTACGCCTGAGCGCGTAGCACTGGGCATGGGCGCCGAAGCGGTCAGCGAATTGCGCGAGATCGGCAAGCTGCTGGCGTTCCTCAAGGAGCCCGAGCCGCCGAAAGGCCTGAAGGATGCCTGGTCCAAGCTGCCGATCTTCCGCAAGATCATCTCGATGGCGCCCAAGGTGGTCAAAGACGCGATCTGCCAGGAAGTGGTCATCGAAGGCGACGATGTTGACCTCTCGAAGTTGCCGGTACAGAACTGCTGGCCAGGCGACGTCGCGCCGCTGATCACCTGGGGCCTGACCGTCACCAAGGGGCCGAACAAGGACCGACAGAACCTCGGTATCTACCGTCAGCAGGTGATTGGCCGCAATAAAGTCATCATGCGCTGGCTGAGCCACCGTGGCGGTGCGCTGGATTATCGCGAGTGGTGCGAAAAGCATCCGGGCCAACCCTTTCCTGTTGCCGTTGCATTGGGCGCAGACCCGGCGACCATCCTCGGCGCCGTGACCCCGGTGCCCGACAGCCTTTCCGAATACGCCTTCGCCGGCCTGTTGCGCGGTAACCGCACTGAGCTGGTGAAATGCCGCGGCAACGACCTGCAAGTGCCGGCCACCGCCGAAATCATCCTTGAAGGCGTGATCCATCCGGGCGAGATGGCCGATGAAGGCCCGTACGGCGACCACACCGGTTACTACAACGAAGTCGACAGCTTCCCGGTGTTCACCGTCGAGCGCATCACCCACCGGATCAAGCCGATCTACCACAGCACCTACACCGGTCGTCCGCCGGATGAGCCGGCGATCCTCGGCGTCGCGCTGAACGAAGTGTTCGTGCCGATCCTGCAGAAGCAGTTCCCGGAGATCACCGATTTCTACCTGCCACCCGAAGGTTGCTCGTACCGCATGGCCATCGTGACCATGAAAAAGTCGTACCCGGGCCATGCCAAGCGGGTAATGCTGGGTGTCTGGTCGTTTTTGCGACAGTTCATGTACACCAAGTTCGTTATCGTCACCGACGACGATATCAACGCCCGGGACTGGAACGACGTGATCTGGGCCATCACCACGCGCATGGACCCCAAGCGCGACACGGTGATGATCGACAACACGCCGATCGACTACCTGGACTTCGCCTCGCCGGTGTCCGGCCTGGGGTCGAAAATGGGCCTTGATGCCACGCATAAATGGCCGGGCGAAACCACCCGCGAGTGGGGCCGTGTCATCGTCAAGGACGATGCGGTGACCCAGCGGATCGATGCCATCTGGAATCAGTTAGGAATAGATTGATGCGTGTAACCTTGCAGCCCTCCGGAGCAGTGCTTGAGATATTGCCCGGCGAGCGGATTCTCGATGGCGCGCGACGACTGGGCTACGAATGCCCGCAAAGTTGCCGCAACGGCAATTGCCACGTGTGCGCGGCGCTGCTGGTGGAAGGTCGGGTCGAGCAGGCCGGCAATGTGCGTGATCATGGCGAGTTCTACACTTGCATAGCGGAGCCGCTGGAAGACTGCATCGTGCTGTGGGATGGCGTGCTCGCCTTGGGAGAACTGCCGGTGCGCAGCGTGTCGTGTCAGGTCATTGAGTGCAAGGACGTGGGCGGCGATACCTGGCGCGTGCGTCTGCGGGCTCCGGCCGGCAAACCGCCGCGCTACCACGCCGGGCAGTACCTGATGATCGAGCGCGAGAACGGCGAAAAGTCCGCCTTCTCCCTCGCCTCTGCACCGCATGCGGGGCGCGACCTGGAAATCCACGTACTGGCGCGCGAATCCAGTGCGCTGAGCCTGATCGAGCAACTCCAGCGCAACAGCATGGTGCGGGTCGAGTTGCCGTTTGGCGATACCCACCTGGAAGAGTTGCCGGACGGTCCTCTCGTGCTGATTGCCGCCGGTACCGGCATGGGCCAGGTTCACGGCCTGATCGAACATTGCCGGGCCACGGGTTTCAAGCATCCGGTGCATTTGTATTGGGGCGTGCGTCGTCCAGAAGACTTTTATCAAGTCGAGCACTGGAACGAATGGCTGAAACTACCCAACCTGTTCCTGCACAAGGTCGTCAGCGATCAATGCGGTTGGGAAGGGCGCTGCGGCATGTTGCATGAAGCGGTCTGTGAAGACTTTCCCGATCTCAAGCCGCTGCACGTGTACGCCAGTGGCTCTCCGGCCATGGTCTACGGCACCCTGGATGCGCTGGTGGAAGCGGGGATGGACGCGCACCAGATGCGCGCCGATGTGTTTGCCTACGCACCGCGCTCCTGATCCTGCCCACCTGTAGGAGCGAGCTTGCTCGCGATGGACTCAAGAACACCGCGAGTAGCCTGACCTCCCGCGTAATCGTTAACGACCATCGCGAGCAAGCTCGCTCCTACAGGTTTATAACTCTCTATATAGCCTATCGGTATTTATAAACTTATATAAATTCCGGTAGGTTATATTTCATTCAGGCAATTAATTAAGAACTGTGCCATGGCATTCAAATTGCCTTAAAACATATGTGCCTTATTGTTACAGCCGTGCGTTCTATTAAGTAATTCTTCACCCGCGGGGAGCTGAACGCTATTCGCCATGAGCGCCATCGAATCTGCTTTTTTGAATCTGGCTTACCCTCCGCGGCTCGATCTGGGGCCGCAGCTCACTCACGAACAATTGCTCAGCTCGATGCAGTCGACCATGGCCCGTCACAAGGGTGGGCCGGTGTGGCTGTTTGCCTACGGCTCGCTGATCTGGCGGCCTGAATGCACGGCGGTTGAACGGGTTCGCGGCCGGGTGCATGGCTACCATCGCGGGTTGTACCTGTGGTCCCACGAACATCGCGGCACCCCGGAAATGCCCGGCCTGGTGTTCGGACTGGATCGCGGTGGCTCTTGCAGCGGTTTCGCCTATCGCTTGCCCGAAGAGCAACTCGAAGCGTCGCTGTACGCACTTTGGCAGCGCGAGATGCCATTTCCTTCCTACCGCCCGCACTGGCTTAATTGCCGACTCGAAGATGGCAGCCAGGTTCAGGCCTTGGGGTTTGTGCTGGAGCGACATCTGCCCAGCTATGCCGGCAACCTGCCGGACCATGTGTTGAGCCATGTGTTCGAAAACGCTTGCGGGCGTTACGGCACCACTCGCGATTATGTCGAGCAGACCGCGCACGCCCTGCGTAGCCACGCCATGCCAGACCGGAATCTGGAGGCGCGGCTCAAGCGCTGTAAATCAAAGGCCGATCAAGCGAGTGCTTCGCGGCCCTGACTGGCGACTTGTTTGTGACGCAGCGTCGGGGCCAGGAAGGCCATCGCCAGCAGGCAGGCGCCCACCAGTAGCACGAAACCGCCGTCCCAACCGAAATGGTCCACGGTGTAGCCCATCGCTGCACTGGCCGCGACCGAACCGCCCAGGTAACCGAACAGGCCGGTGAAGCCCGCCGCCGTACCGGCCGCTTTCTTCGGTGCCAGCTCCAGCGCCTGCAGGCCGATCAGCATGACCGGGCCGTAGATCAGGAAGCCGATGGAAAGCAGCGCAATCATGTCGATCATCGGGTTGCCGGCCGGGTTGAGCCAGTAAACCAGCGTCGCGACCGTCACCAGCGCCATGAACACCATGCCGGTCAGGCCGCGGTTGCCACGGAAGATCTTGTCCGACATCCAGCCGCACAGCAGGGTGCCCGGGATACCTGCCCACTCGTAGAAGAAATACGCCCACGAGGTTTTATCCACGGTGAAGCCCTTGGCTTCCTTGAGGTAGGTCGGTGCCCAGTCCAGTACGCCGTAGCGCAGCAGATAGACAAAGACGTTGGCCAGGGCGATGTACCAGAGCATTTTGTTGCGCAGCACGTATTTGACGAAGATTTCCTTGGCGCTGAATTCCTCTTCGTGGCTGGCATCGTAGCCTTCCGGGTAGTCGTTCTTGTACCGCTCGATCGGCGGCAGGCCAACCGATTGCGGGGTGTCGCGCATGGTCACAAAGGCAAACACCGCTACCGCCAGTGCCACCGCTGCCGGCACGTAGAACGCCGCATGCCAGTCATTGAACAGGCCCATGCCGATCAGGAACAGCGGGCCGATCAGGCCGCCGCCGACGTTGTGCGCCACGTTCCACACGGACACCACGCCGCCACGCTCCTTCTGTGACCACCAGTGCACCATGGTCCGGCCGCTCGGCGGCCAACCCATGCCCTGCGCCCAGCCGTTAATGAACAGCAGAATGAACATCATGGTCACGCTGGAAGTCGCCCAGGGCGCGAAACCGAAAATGAACATCACGCCAGCCGACACCAACAGACCGAATGGCAGGAAGAAACGCGGGTTGGAACGGTCGGACACCAGGCCCATGAGAAACTTCGACAGGCCGTAGGCAATGGCGATGGCGGACATCGCCAGCCCCAGCTGACCGCGGGAGTAACCCTCGTCGATCAGGTACGGCATCGCCAGGGAGAAGTTCTTGCGCAGCAGGTAGTAACCGGCATAGCCAATGAAGATGCCGGCGAAGATCTGCCAGCGCAGGCGTCGGTAGGTGCTGTCTATTTTTTCTTCAGGCAATGGAGCCTGATGTGCGGCAGGACGAAAGAAAGCAAACATTCAAGAGCTCCAGATTTCTTGTTTTGACTGCGGTTGCGAATGTTACAGTTTCGTTACCGAAAATAGCACCGGTTCTCATCGGCAAAACAGCGGAAATGTTGGATATCGCGCATTCCTTTATGAACATGTCGCTCAGGTGAAAGTGAAGGGCGTTGTAGGAAGCGTTACCCACCCATGCTTTACGCGACTGATCCGTCCCGGGTAGGGCAATTCTTTGGGAAATGTCCTGCTCTGTTACCGGAAGCCGTGACCTTCAGTGCAGCACCCTTGAGCTCTAACCTTGGCCGTACAGCCAGTTGTGGCGTTTCAGGTGCGAGAGAGAAGAGGATGCGGTGGTTTTTGTTTGTGGTGCTGTTGTTTGTTGTGTCTGTTGAAAGCAGCGCAGGGGAGGTGTTCCTGATACCGGAAAACAACCCCAAGCCGATTTACCCACCGGCGCTGCACCGGGCCGGAGTCACCGGTAATGTCCGGGTCAGGTTCATGGCACATGCCAACGGCTCGGTCAGCAAGGTGAGCATTTTGCAAAGCGATCACCCTGATTTCGCCGAGGCGGCCCGGGTCGCCATAGCGCAGTGGCGGTTCAAGCCATGGACCGTTGAGGGTGACAAGCCTGAGGAGCAGGAAGTCATTGCGCCGATGATATTCGGGTTCGATGTGTATCTACCGTTGCATCTCAACCAGCGGCTCAAGGCATTGAGATGTCGCGAACTCAATGCGGCGCTGGCGCGTGCCCCGGAGTACGAGTGGATCGATTCCGCCGCGTTCCATTACGTCCGGGCTTATCTGTCGAACGCGTTTTCCACGGCAACACTGCCGACCGAACGGCGTCTGTCATTGATCGCCGATATGAACAGGAAGGTGCCGATCATTATCAGGCAATGCTCGAACAGCCCGGGATCCAGGTATGTAAGGTTTTTGCCGGAAGACATCCGCCAGTTACTGTAGGGAAAGAGCCTGGACTCAGAGGTCCGGGCCCTTTGCCGGATTCAGCGAACCTGCACCACCACTTTCCCGACTGCTTTACGCTGGCCAAGATCGTTGATCGCCTGCGCCGCATTGCCCAGTGGATACACCTGCGACACCAGCGGCTTCAGCTTGCCTTCGGCAAACCAGCCAAACAGCTGCTGGAAGTTCGCCGCGTTGTCCTGCGGCTGGCGTTGGGCGAATGAGCCCCAGAACACACCGAGCACTGCTGCGCCTTTGAGCAGCGCCAGGTTGACCGGCAATTCGGGGATTCGCCCGCTGGCGAAGCCGACCACCAAAAGGCGACCGTTCCAGGCGATGGCGCGGATGGCCTGGTCGAACAGGTCGCCGCCCACCGGGTCGTAGATCACGTCGGCGCCCTGGCCATCGGTCAGGCGCTTGATTTCGTCCTTGAGGCTGGTTTCGCTGTAGTTGATCAGTTCATCGGCGCCGGCGGCCTTGGCCACGGCGAGTTTTTCCGCGCTGCTGGCCGCGGCAATCACCCGGGCGCCCATGGCTTTGCCGATTTCCACCGCCGCCAGTCCGACACCGCCGGAGGCACCCAGCACCAGCAGGGTTTCGCCCGGTTGCAGGTTGCCGCGCTGCTTGAGGGCGTGCATCGAGGTACCGTAGGTCATGCTGAAGGCGGCGGCGGTGTTGAAATCCATGGATGGCGGAATGGGCAACACGTTGTAGCCCGGCACGGCGACCTGTTCGGCAAAGCTGCCCCAGCCGGTCAGGGCCATGACCCGGTCACCGACTTTCAGGTGGCTGACCTTCTCGCCGACTTCGCGGACCACGCCGGCCGCTTCGCCACCCGGAGAAAACGGGAAGGGCGGCTTGAACTGGTACTTGCCCTCGATGATCAGCGTGTCGGGGAAATTGACCCCGGCGGCGTGCACGTCCAGCAGGATTTCATTCTTCTTCGCGACAGGACTGGCGACGTCTTCCAGCACCAGCGATTCGGCAGGGCCGAAGGCTTTGCACAGCACGGCTTTCATCAGGGCTATTCCTTTGGGAGTGATGGCCGATAAGTGTAGGTGTGTGGGTCGAAGGGTCAACGAGCATGCCCGGCCCTGATAGTCAGCCATAAGCTTGTGCTTGCATGGCGGGTCGTTATGCTAGGCCGCAAACCGGATAAGGAGTGAATTGTGAAAGCGTGGATCATGTTGTTGCTGGCCCTGTCCCTGCCTGTGGCAGCGGTGGCCGAAGAAGCCAAAGAAGATACCGCTCCGAAGGTCAGCTACATCACCCTGAGCCCGCCGTTCGTGGGCAACTACGGCCTGGACGGCACGCCGAAACTGAAAGTCTACAAGGCCGATGTGGCATTGCGGGTGACCGGTGACGAGGCTGCCAAGGCGGTGAAGGCCAATGAACCCTTGATCCGCAACCAATTGGTCGCGCTGTTCGCCCAGCAGACCACCGAGACCATGAACAATGTCGAAGCCAAGGAAAAGCTGCGTCAGGAAGCCCTGAAACAGACCCAGCAGGTGATGAGCGACGAGACCGGCAAGCCGGTGGTTGAGGATCTTTTGTTCAACAACCTCATAATCCAATAAAAACTCTGTTGCCTGGGCCGGCCCTATCGCGGGCAAGCCCGCTCCCACAGTGGTTTCTGGTGCTCACAAAATTTGTGTTCACCGCTAATCCTTGTGGGAGCGGGCTTGCCCGCGATGGCATTTGGATGGGCACCGAGAACCTTACGGCTTGAGCGACATCACCGCCGCCCACTGCTCCGGCGTCACTGGCATCACCGACAGCCGCGAACCTTTCTGCACCAGCGGCAATTCAGCCAGCGCCGTCTGCTGCTTCAGGTAATCAAGCTTCAGCACCCGGGCAAACGTCTCGATATGGGCGACATCGATCGCGCTCCAGGCGTTTTTGTCCGGGGTGGCCTTCGGGTCGAAATAATGGCTCTCTGGCTCCAACGCCGTCGGGTCCGGATACGCGGCTTCGACAATCTTGCCGATACCGGCGATGCCCGGCTCCGGGCAGCTGGAATGATAGAAAAAGAACTCATCCCCCACCGCCATGGCCCGCAGGAAGTTGCGTGCCTGATAGTTGCGAACCCCGTCCCAGCGCGCTTTGCCGAGCTTTTCCAGCCCTTTGATCGAGAGTTCGTCGGGCTCGGATTTCATCAGCCAATAGGCCATGTCTTTTGCTCCTTGCGTGGTGATTGAGCAGCTTTTCGGCAATTTTATGACAAACCGACAGTCGGTTGACGTCAGCATTTGCGCAGCGGTTCACGTTGTCGCAAAATGCCGGCCTTTAAAGCTTGACGCTGCTGCACGGCCTACAAACGGAAACCGCTGCTGTCATCGTGTAGATCTGCCTTTGGGGGGCAATCGATGAAACGCAAACCGGATTTACTATGGATTTTGGTCATTTTATTTGGCCTTGGCGTCGTGACCACCGGCTATGCCCAAAGCCTGTGGGCCAGCAAGACCGATGCACCGGTCGGGCTCGCCCAATTGCAGCAACAGTCGACCGCCTTCAAGCGCTGATCCTGTTGTCCCGGCGTCGCTGATCGAAGTGGCGCCTAGCCTGCGTAATACCAGGCCTTGTCTGTCACCGTTCCCTGAAGCGGCACATCCCAGCTCGCCTGAGCCAATCGCTCCACCTTCTGACACTCATGGGCCAGCCCCAACAGCGTCGGCTTGCGCCAGTCATTGCGACGCGCCAGATAGGCCAGGCTCCGATCGTAGAAGCCGCCGCCCATCCCCAGGCGTCCGCCAACATCGTCAAACCCCACCAATGGCAACAACACCAGGTCCAGCGCCCAGATTCTGCGTTGCCGGGCGAGGTTGGCCCGAGGTTCGAGAATGCGGAAGCGGTTGGGTTTGAGTTTTTCCCCTGGCCGGATGCGCTGGAACACCATTTTGGTGCGTGGCCAGGCACTCAGCACCGGCAGATACGTGGCCTTGCCCCGGCGCTGTGCGGCACGCAGCAACAGGCGCGGATCGATTTCACCGTCGGTCGGCAGATAAAGCGAGATGTGTCTGGCGCGGCGGAACAGCGGTTGCTGGGCCAATTGCTTGTACAGCCCGCGAGCGGCCTGGCGCTGCTGACTGGGTGTCAGTGCGCGACGGGCCTTGCGCAGCATGCGTCGAAGTTGCGGGCGGGGAAGCAGCGCAGGTTCGGTCATGGATTCGGACTTCGGCAAGACGGATACGTAAAGCGTACCCGCAAAAACGCCAATGCCGGTATTTAAACCGGCATTGGACTGGAATCAGGCTCCCCGAATGTGTCGCTGTCGACTTAGCCCTTGAACCCGAAAGTTCAAGGTGGAAGATGCAGTAGGCTTTAAGGCTTTCCGTCTAGCGGACATGCACACCAGCCCAACGTGCAACCTCCAGGGTATAGCAAATCGGCTCAGGGACATCGCCAACTGGCAAACACCCCAGGGAGTGAGGGCAGTATACCGCAAGCGGCGACGCGAATCAGCCTTTGGTGACGTCCGGATCGGTCGCGAGGACCAGATCGACGCGATCGAGCAGGTCGCGAACTTGCTCACGGGTCGAGCCGCTGACTTGAACGTCCGGGCGATCTTCCTTGTGCAGCAGGTCGTGGGTGATGTTCAGCGCAGCCATCACGGCGATACGGTCGGCGCCGATGACTTTGCCGCTGCTGCGGATCTCGCGCATCTTGCCGTCCAGATAACGGGCGGCGCTGACCAGGTTGCTGCGCTCTTCCTGAGGGCAGATGATCGAATACTCTTTGTCGAGAATCTGCACGGTGACGCTATTGCTTGAACTCATGAGTCTTGCTCCAGGGCCTTGAGGCGCGAAATCATCGACTCGACCTTACGCCGGGCGATTTCGTTTTTTTCAATGAGATGCGCGCGTTCCTCGCGCCAGGTCTTTTCCTGAGCTAGTAAGAGTCCATTTTGACTCTTAAGTTGCTCGACTCGGGTAATCAGCAATTCGAGTCTGGCCATCAGCGCTTGCAGGTCGGTGTCTTCCATTGTCTTCACTGTCTGATGGGTGTTGGACTGTAGGAGCGAGCTTGCTCGCGATGGGCGCCAACGATAACGCCGGGTCCCTGACAACCCGCGGCGTTCTCGGGTTCATCGCGAGCAAGCTCGCTCCTACAGGGTTAGTCGATGTAGGATACAAGGCCTTCATTCTAGACATAGCGCCGTCTGGCGCCTAGCTGCCCATGACCATTCAGAATTCCCCGTACCAAGGCTTCGCCACCCTGCTGACTTCCAGCGGCCACAACGTCTCGCCTGCTGAACTGCACGGCCTGCTGCTCGGCCGCAGTTGTGCCGGCGCCGGTTTCGATGCCGAAGGCTGGCTGATCGATGCCGCCGAATTGCTCGAAAGCGAGCCGCAGGACAACGTTCGCAACGCCCTGATCGGCTTGCAAGAGATGGTAAAAGGCGAGCTCACCGGCGATGACGTGACCGTCGTTCTGCTGTTGCCGACCGACGACGCCCCGCTCACCGAACGTGCCGCCGCACTGGGCCAATGGTGCCAGGGTTTCCTCAGCGGTTTCGGCTTGAACTGCCGTGACAGCAGCGCCCTGAGCACCGAGGCCACCGAAGTGCTTCAGGATCTGGCGGCCATCTCCCAGGTGCAAGATGCGCTGGAAGAGTCCGACGACGGCGAAAACGACTATATGGAAGTCATGGAGTACCTGCGCGTCGCGCCGCTGCTGCTGTTCTCCGAGACCAAGAAAGACGTGCCGGCCGCCGCCAAACCGTCGCTGCACTAATCGTTTGCCAGGGAACGCCATCTGCCCATGATCCACATCCCGAAATCGGAATACAGCCGTCGCCGCAAGGCCCTGATGGCGCAGATGGAACCCAACAGCATCGCCATCCTGCCCGCCGCCGCGGTGGCCATTCGTAACCGCGACGTCGAGCACGTCTACCGCCAGGACAGCGACTTCCAGTACCTCAGCGGCTTCCCTGAACCTCAGGCGGTATTGGTGCTGATGCCGGGGCGAGTGCATGGCGAATACATCCTGTTCTGCCGCGAACGCAACGCCGAGCGCGAATTGTGGGATGGCCTGCGCGCCGGGCAGGAAGGCGCGATTCGCGACTTCGGCGCCGACGACGCCTTTCCCATCACCGATATCGACGACATCCTGCCGGGCCTGATCGAAGGCCGTGACCGGGTGTACTCGGCCATGGGCAGCAACCCCGAATTCGACCGCCACCTGATGGAATGGATCAACGTGATCCGCTCCAAGGCCAACCTCGGTGCCCAGCCGCCGAACGAATTCGTTGCCCTGGATCATCTGCTGCACGACATGCGCCTGTATAAATCGGCGGCAGAAGTGAAAGTGATGCGCGAGGCGGCGCGGATTTCCGCCCAGGCGCACGTACGGGCAATGCAGGCCTGTCGCGCCGGGTTGCACGAATTCAGCCTGGAAGCCGAGCTCGATTACGAATTCCGCAAGGGCGGGGCGAAGATGCCGGCCTACGGGTCGATCGTCGCGGCTGGGCGCAACAGTTGCATCCTGCATTACCAGCAGAATGACGCGCTGCTCAAGGACGGTGACCTGGTGCTGATCGACGCCGGGTGCGAGATCGACTGTTACGCCAGCGACATCACCCGGACCTTTCCGGTCAGCGGCAAGTATTCAGCGGAACAGAAAGCGATTTACGAATTGGTGCTGGCTTCTCAGGAAGCGGCGTTCGCCGAGATCGCGCCGAACAAACACTGGAACCAGGCGCACGAGGCCACGGTCCGGGTCATCACGGCCGGGCTGGTCAAGCTGGGTTTGCTCCAGGGTGACGTTGACGAACTGATCGCCAGCGAAGCCTACAAGGCGTTTTACATGCACCGCGCCGGCCATTGGCTGGGCATGGATGTACACGATGTCGGCGAATACAAGGTCGGCGGCGAGTGGCGCGTACTGGAGGTCGGCATGGCGTTGACCGTGGAGCCGGGGATCTACATTGCTCCGGACAACCAGAGCGTGGCAAAGAAATGGCGTGGCATTGGCGTGCGCATCGAGGACGACGTAGTGGTCACCAGAACCGGCTGTGAAATATTGACGGGCGGCGTGCCGAAAACCGTCAGCGAAATCGAGGCCCTGATGGCGCAAGCACGGACACAAGCGGCATGAGTCGAGTCAACCTGGCAATCATCGGTGGCGGGCTGGTCGGTGCGAGTCTGGCGCTGGCCTTGCAGGCTGGCGCCAAGGCCCGAGGCTGGAAGATCGTGCTGATCGAGCCGTTCGCCCCGGGGGATACGTATCAACCGAGTTACGACGCTCGTTCTTCGGCGCTGTCCTTTGGCTCGCGGCAGATTTACCAACGCCTGGGCGTCTGGCAGGAAGTTTCCCGCCGCGCCGAGCCGATCAAGCAGATTCATGTTTCCGACCGTGGTCGATTCTCGACGGCGCGGTTGTCGGCGATGGAAGAGGGTGTTCCAGCGCTGGGTTATGTCGTTGAAAACGCCTGGCTCGGCCAATGTCTGTGGCAAGGCCTGGACAAGGACGTGATCAGCTGGCGTTGCCCGGCGGAAGTCACCCGCATGGAGCCGCTGACCGATGGCTATCGCCTGACCCTCAATGATGAAACCACCCTTGAGTGCGACCTCGCGGTGCTCGCTGACGGCGGCCGCTCCGGCCTGCGCGAGCAACTGGGGATCGGCATCCGCAAGCGTCCATACAACCAGAGCGCACTGATCGCCAACATCACCCCGAGCGAGGCTCACAACGGCATGGCCTTCGAGCGTTTCACCGACGAAGGCCCGATGGCGTTGCTGCCACTGCCGGAAAACCGCTGTGCTCTGGTCTGGACTCGCCTGGGCATGGACGCGCAACGCCTGGCGGCCCTCGATGAGCGCAGTTTCCTCAGTGAATTGCAGGGCGTCTTCGGTTATCGCCTTGGTACGTTGAAGCAGGTCGGTGCACGACATCTGTATCCGCTGACACTGGTCGAGGCCGAAGAACAGGTACGTCCGCATCTGGCGGTCCTCGGCAACGCGGCGCACAGCCTGCATCCGATTGCCGGTCAGGGGTTCAACCTGTCCCTGCGCGATGCACAGGCCCTGGCCGATGCCTTGCTCGCCAGCGATAAACCCTTGGGCGACTTCGCCACCTTGCAGGCCTATCGCGAATGTCAGCGTTTGGACCAGAACCTCACCGTGGGCTTCTCCGATCAGGTCACGCGCCTGTTCGGCAGTACCCAGCCGCTGGTGTCCCTGGGTCGCAACATTGGCTTGCTCGGCCTCGACCTGCTGCCGCCGGCCAAACGCTGGTTTGCCCGACAGGCGATGGGGCTGGGGACGCGACCGGATGCGTAGCTGGTTGATCCGCCGATTTGGCAAGGCACGATTGATAAAAAACCTGCCGCACTTGCAGGTCGACATTCATGACGGCGCCGGTCACCTGGTGGCGCGGGTCGGGAAAACCCTTTACGTGCGGCTCAAGCCGCAAGAGAGACAGGCTTAAAGCATGGAAATGCGCGCAGATCTGCTGATTGTCGGGGCCGGAATGGTCGGCAGCGCCCTGGCGCTGGCGTTGCAGAACAGCGGGCTGGAAGTCCTGCTGCTGGACGGCAGCCCCATGAGCGTCAAACCCTTCAACGCTCAGGCCACTTTTGAGCCGCGGGTGAGCGCCTTGTCGGCTGCGAGCCAACGGATTCTCGAACGCCTTGGCGTCTGGGACGGCATCGCCGAGCGGCGTAGCAGCCCCTACACCGACATGCAGGTCTGGGATGGCAGCGGCACCGGGCAGATTCACTTCTCGGCGGCCAGCGTGCATGCCGAGGTTCTGGGGCATATCGTCGAAAACCGAGTGGTCCAGGATGCCTTGCTCGAGCGCCTGCACGACTGTGACCTGGGGTTGCTGGCCAATGCACGGCTGGAACAGATGCGCCGCTCCGGCGATGACTGGCTGCTGACCCTGGCCGATGGCCGCACCCTGCGTGCACCGCTGGTGATCGCAGCGGATGGCGCCAATTCGGCCGTGCGGCGCCTGGCCGGGGTCGCGACCCGCGAATGGGATTATCTGCACCATGCCATCGTCACCAGCGTGCGTTGCGCCAAGCCGCATCAGATGACGGCCTGGCAGCGCTTCACCGACAACGGTCCGTTGGCGTTTTTGCCGCTGGAGCGCGACGGCGAACAGGACTGGTGCTCGATCGTCTGGTCGACCACACCCGGCGAAGCCGAACGCTTGATGGCGATGGATGACCAGGGTTTCTGCAAGGCACTGGAGCGAGCCTTTGAGGGGCAACTCGGTGAAGTGCTCAGCGCCGACCCGCGGCTGTGTGTGCCCCTGCGCCAGCGGCATGCCAAGCGTTATGTGGCTGAAGGCCTGGCGTTGATCGGCGACGCGGCCCACACCATTCACCCGTTGGCCGGGCAGGGTGTGAACCTCGGATTCCTCGATGCCGCCGTGCTGGCCGAAGTGTTGCTGCAAGCGGCAACCCGTGGCGAACGCCTGGCGGATGTGAAAGTCCTCAGCCGTTACGAGCGTCGTCGCATGCCCCACAACCTGGCACTGATGGCGGCGATGGAAGGCTTCGAGCGCTTGTTCCAGGCGGATCCGTTGCCGGTGCGCTGGTTGCGTAATACCGGGTTGAAAATGGTTGAGAAGATGCCGGAAGCCAAGGCCTTGTTCGTGCGTGAAGCTCTGGGGTTGACCGGGGATCTGCCGGCGCTGGCCAAGCCCTGAGTTCTGCATAGAGGCTACTGGCCTCTTCGCGGGCAAGCCCGCTCCCACAGGTATCGCTTTGGGCACGGGATTTGTGAACGACACCGGCCACTGTGGGAGCGGGCTTGCCCGCGAAGGCGTCAGCACAAGCACCAAAAATTCCAGGCGTCGCAACATCCAGTAACGCCTCCGCGATCAGCTTCGATTGAGAAGCTAAATGTGAGTCCTTATCATTTGCCCTCATTTTCCAATCGAGAGATCGCTCCCATGTTGGCACCGAAGCGTCTACTGACTGCACTGGCCCTGACCCTGATTGGCAGCACCGCCGCCCAGGCTGCTGACGAGGTGGTGGTCTACTCCTCGCGTATCGACGAGCTGATCAAGCCAGTATTCGATGCCTACACCGCCAAGACTGGCGTGAAGGTGAAGTTCATCACCGACAAGGAAGCGCCGCTGATGCAGCGGCTCAAGGCCGAGGGCGCGAATACGCCGGCCGACCTGCTGCTGACCGTCGATGCCGGCAACCTCTGGCAAGCCGAGCAGATGGGCATCCTCCAGCCGTTCACCTCGAAAACCATCGACGCCAACATTCCGCTGCAGTACCGGGCAGCCTCCCACGCCTGGACCGGCTTGAGCCTGCGGGCGCGGACCATTGCCTACTCCACTGACCGTGTGAAGCCGGGCGAACTGACCACCTACGAAGCACTGGCCGACAAGCAATGGGAAGGCCGCCTGTGCCTGCGTTCGGCGAAGAAGGTCTACAACCAGTCCCTGACCGCGACCATGATCGAAGTGCACGGCGCCGGCAAGACCGAGGAAATCCTCAAGGGCTGGGTCAAGAACCTGTCTACTGACGTATTCTCCGACGACACTGCGGTGCTTGAAGCGATCAATGCCGGCCAGTGCGATGTCGGCATCGTCAACACCTACTATTACGGCCGCCTGCACAAGCAGAAGCCGGATCTGCCGGTGAAACTGTTCTGGCCGAACCAGGCCGACCGTGGCGTACACATCAACCTGTCGGGTATCGGCCTGACCCAACACGCGCCACACCCGGAAGCGGCCAAGGCCCTGGTGGAGTGGATGACCACGCCTGAAGCGCAGAAGATCTTTGCCGACGTGAACCAGGAGTTCCCGGCCAACCCGGCCGTACAGCCATCGGCTGAAGTCGCCGCATGGGGCAAGTTCATCGCTGATACCTTGCCTGTGGAAATCGCCGGCAAGCGCCAGGCTGAGGCGATTCGCTTGATGGACAAGGCTGGCTGGAACTAAATCGACCGTTATACTGCGCCCCGCCCATGCGGGGCGTTTTGTTTGAGTGCCCCGTGCTTTTGACTTTGTAGGAGCGAGCTTGCTCGCGATGAACGTCAGGGCACTGCGGACCGTCAGGCTCCCTGCGTTATCGTTGACGTTTTTCGCGAGCAAGCTCGCTCCTACAGTGTCGATTTCACCCATTAATAGTAGAGAACCAAGCCTGTGGCCCACCCTGCCCAACGCCGCTGGTATCCCGTCGTCTTCGCCTTTGCTGCGCTGGTCCTGTTGCCCCTGAGTGTCCTGCTGCTTTCCTGGCAAACCATCGATCAACAGATCTGGTCCCATTTATGGGACACACAGATGCCGCGCTTGCTGGGCAATACCCTGACCCTGGTGCTAGGCGTCGGTGTCGGCGTGACAGTCCTGGGTGTCAGCCTGGCCTGGCTTACCAGCCTTTGCGAATTCCCCGGCCGGCGCTGGCTGGACTGGGCGCTGATGTTGCCTTTCGCGATTCCGGCCTATGTGCTGGCCTTCGTCTTCGTCGGCCTGCTGGATTTTGCCGGGCCCGTGCAAACCCTGCTGCGCGAATGGTTCGGCAGCGGTCTGCGGCTGCCGCGCGTGCGCTCCACGGGCGGGGTGATTGTGGTGCTGGTGCTGGTTTTCTATCCCTATGTCTATCTGCTGGCCCGCACGGCCTTCCTCGCCCAGGGCAAAGGCCTGATGGAAGCGGCGCGGGTCCTTGGTCAATCGCCCTGGCAAGCGTTCTGGCGTGTGGCATTGCCCATGGCGCGGCCGGCCATCGGTGCGGGCGTGGCATTGGCGCTGATGGAAACCCTGGCGGATTTCGGCGCAGTGTCGGTGTTTAACTTCGATACCTTCACCACGGCCATCTACAAGACCTGGTACGGTTTTTTCAGTCTGTCTTCCGCCGCGCAACTGGCCAGCTTGTTGCTGCTGGTGGTGATGCTCGTGCTCTATGGCGAACGGCGTGCTCGCGGGGCCAACCGGGCGGGCAACGAGCGGCCACGGGTCAAGGCGCTGTATCACCTGCGGGGTTTGAAGGCACTGGCGGCCTCGATCTGGTGCGGTCTGGTGTTTGCCTGCGCTTTTGTTATCCCGATGCTGCAATTGGCGGTGTGGTTCTGGCAGCGCGGGCGCTTCGATCTCGACGAGCGCTACACCGGGTTGATCGTCCATACCTTGTACCTGGGGGCGATGGCGGCGTTGATCACCGTCAGCGTCGCCTTGTTGCTGGCGTTTGCCCGACGCCTGGCGCCCACCCGGGTCATTCGTTCCGGGGTCAGTCTGGCCAACCTGGGTTACGCCTTGCCGGGTTCGGTGCTGGCGGTGTCGATCATGCTGGCGTTCAGTTACCTGGATCGCGAGCTGGTGATCCCGCTCTCGAGCTGGCTCGGTGGTGCGGGCAAGCCGCTGCTGCTGGGCAGTCTGTCAGCGTTGTTGCTGGCCTATCTGGTGCGCTTCATTGCGGTGGCCTATGGGCCACTGGAAAGCAGCCTGGCGCGTATACGGCCATCTTTGCCCGAAGCGGCACGTAGCCTTGGCGTTAGTGGGCCGCGACTGTTTTTCAAAGTGTATCTACCATTGTTGTTGCCCGGCACCTTGAGCGCGGCGCTGCTGGTGTTCGTCGACGTGCTCAAGGAAATGCCCGCGACCCTGCTGATGCGCCCGTTTGGCTGGGACACGCTGGCGGTGCGGATCTTTGAAATGACCAGCGAAGGAGAATGGGCGAGGGCATCTTTGCCAGCGTTGACCCTGGTGCTGGTCGGGCTGCTGCCGGTCATCGGATTGATCCGGCGCTCAGCGCATCGAAACAGCTAGGTGTCAGTCCTACACCTTGCGGCTACAATGCGCGGCATTCGGTGCGGTCCGTCTGACAGACCAGGTAGCTGAAATCGGCTAAAGGCCTTTTGTTTCAAGGCATTCAGTCCGTGCAGCACTTGCCCGCACCTTCGCCACGCCCGGAAGGAGAAACCCATGGGACAGCGTACGCCTCTGTATGACCTTCATCTCGCGCTCGGCGCAAAGATGGTCGATTTTGGCGGTTGGGACATGCCTCTGCATTATGGATCGCAGGTCGAGGAACACCATCAGGTGCGCCGCGATTGCGGTGTCTTCGATGTATCCCACATGACCGTTATCGACGTCGGCGGCCCCCAGGCCAAAGCCTGGCTTCAGCATTTGCTGGCCAATGATGTCGAACGCCTGCACAGCTCCGGCCGTGCGTTATACAGCACCATGCTCAACGAGCAGGGCGGCATCGTCGACGACATGATCGTCTACTGTCTCGACGAGGGCTATCGCCTGGTGGTCAATGCCTCCACCCGCGATCAGGACATGGCCTGGATGCAAGCGCATCTCGACGGTTTCGACGTGCAGCTTCGCGAGCGTTCCGAGTTGGCGATGCTGGCCATCCAGGGGCCTCACGCCCGGCAAAAAATTGCCGAGCTGGTCAACCAGTCCCGCGGCAACCTGATCCAGCTCCTCAAGCCCTTCGAAGGCCTGCCCGATGGTGACTGGTTCATCGCGCGCACCGGTTATACCGGCGAAGACGGCCTGGAAATCATTCTGCCGGCGGATCAGGCACCCGCGTTCTTCAACGATCTGGTCGGTGCCGGGATTTCTCCCATCGGTCTTGGCGCGCGGGATACCTTGCGGGTCGAAGCCGGCATGAACCTTTACGGTCAGGATATCCAGCAGGATGTTTCACCCCTGGCCTCCAATATGGCCTGGACCATCGCCTGGGAACCTGCCACCCGGCAGTTCATCGGGCGCAAGGCCCTGGAAACCGAGCAAGCCGCTGGTGTACAGCACAAACTGGTCGGTCTGGTCCTTGAGGAACGCGGTGTTTTACGCGCTCATCAGGTCGTGCGCATCGCCGATGTTGGCGAAGGGGAGATCACCAGTGGTAGTTTCTCTCCTACGCTTAGCAAGTCGATAGCACTGGCGCGCGTGCCTATGGCAACTGCAGACCGCGCTGAAGTGGAAATTCGTGGCAAGTGGTACCCGGTCCGGGTGGTCAAACCGACCTTCGTACGCCACGGCAAAACCTTGATCTAATCTTTTCTGGCGGGCATGCCCGCCGACTATTTTCCTGAGGACACAGAACATGAGCGATATCCCTGCCGACCTGCGTTTTGCCGAAAGTCACGAATGGGCACGTCTGGAAGCCGATGGCAGCGTCACCGTGGGCATCAGCGATCACGCGCAGGAAGCGCTGGGTGATGTGGTGTTCGTCGAGTTGACCGAAGTCGGCAACGTGTTTGCTGCCGGTGATCAGTCGGGTGTCGTTGAATCGGTTAAAGCCGCTTCCGATATCTACTCCCCGATTGCCGGTGAGGTGATCGCGGTCAACGAAGCGCTGAGTGCTGAGCCTGAGCTGCTCAACTCCGATCCGTACGGCGCGTGGATCTTCAAGCTCAAGCCAAGCAACACCGCCGATCTGGAAAAACTGCTGGATGCCGCCGGCTACAAGGCCGCCATCGGCGAGTAACACTCGCCCCCCGTAGGAGCTGCCGCAGGCTGCGATCTTTTGCCTTTGTTTTTAAAATCAAAAGATCGCAACCTGCGGCAGCGCCTGCAAAGGCTGAGTCAAGACCGCAAGACGGCTTTGCTCATCGCCGTGAACATGCCCTCCTTAAAACCGCGCTCGCGGTAAAGGCTCAACAGGTGAATCGGTGGGTAGTGATAGCCGATCCCGATCCAGACCCCCAATACCTGCATCTGCGCCATGAAAGTCGCCCGTGCCTGGGCCGCATCCTTTGCGCGTCACCGGGTCTATGTCGGCAAACACCGGGGTGGCGGAGCCGGATTGGCTGACGACGCCACGCCATCCACGCGAAGATCGACTGCTATGCTGGTTTGACCGTGTTGCATCGACGCTGAGCGCCAGTCAAGAGAGAGCCCGTCATGTCCCAGTTGCCGTCCCTGAGCCAGTTACACGACCCCAATGCCTTTCTGCGCCGCCACCTAGGACCCGATGCCGCCGAGCAACAGGCGATGCTCGACAGCCTTGGCCTGGGCAGCCGGGTCGAATTGATCGAGCAAACCGTGCCGCCGGGCATCCGCCTCAACCGGGCGCTGGACCTGCCCCCGGCCCTCGATGAAGAGGCCGCCCTGGCCAGGCTGCGTGGTTATGCCGAGCAGAACCAGGTCTGGACCAGCCTGATCGGCATGGGCTACCACGGTACCCTCACACCGGCGGTCATTCTGCGTAACGTGCTGGAAAATCCCGGTTGGTACACCGCGTACACACCCTATCAACCGGAGATCGCCCAAGGGCGACTCGAAGCGCTGCTGAACTTCCAGCAAATGACCATCGATCTGACCGGTCTGGAGCTGGCCAACGCCTCGCTGCTCGATGAGGCCACCGCCGCGGCGGAAGCCATGGCCCTGGCCAAGCGGGTCGCCAAGTCCAAAAGCAATCTGTTCTTTGTCGACGAAAACTGTCACCCGCAAACCATTTCCGTGGTGCAGACCCGCGCCGAAGGTTTCGGCTTCGAGTTGATTGTCGACGCTGTGGATAACTTGAAGCAGCACCAGGTGTTCGGCGCGTTGCTGCAATACCCTGACACCCACGGCGAGATCCACGACCTGCGGCCGCTGATCGATCATCTGCACGCGCAGCAGGCCCTGGCCTGTGTCGCCACGGATTTGCTGAGCCTGTTGTTGTTGACCCCGCCGGGTGAACTGGGCGCCGATGTGGTGTTCGGCTCGTCCCAGCGATTTGGCGTACCCATGGGCTACGGCGGGCCGCATGCGGCATTTTTTGCCAGTCGCGATGAGTACAAACGGGCGATTCCCGGGCGGATCATCGGTGTTTCGAAAGATGCGCGAGGCAACACCGCCCTGCGCATGGCCCTGCAAACCCGCGAGCAACACATTCGCCGGGAGAAGGCCAACTCCAACATCTGCACGGCCCAGGTGCTGCTGGCCAATATCGCCAGTTTCTATGCGGTCTACCACGGCCCGGAAGGGCTCAAGCGGATCGCCCAGCGGGTTCACCGGCTGACCTGCATCCTGGCCGCCGGGCTTGAGCGCAAGGGTATCACCCGGGTCAACCGGCACTTCTTCGACACCCTGACGCTGGAAGTCGGCGGAACCCAGACTGCGATCATCGAAAGTGTCCGGGCCGCGCAGATCAACCTGCGCATTCTCGGGCGCGGCCAACTGGGCTTGAGCCTCGACGAGACCTGCGACGAATCCACCGTGGCGAAGCTGTTCGATGTGTTTCTAGGGGCCGATCACGGGCTCAGCATTGAGGACCTGGATGCCGAAGTCCTGCCTGGCGGAATTCCTGAAGGGTTGGTGCGAACTTCGCCTTATCTACGCCATCCGGTGTTCAGCGCCCATCACAGCGAAACCGAAATGCTGCGCTACCTCAAGCAACTGGAAAACAAGGACCTGGCACTCAATCAATCGATGATCCCGCTGGGCTCTTGCACCATGAAGCTCAACGCCACCAGCGAGATGATCCCGATCACCTGGCCGCAGTTCGCCAACCTGCACCCGTTCGTGCCGAAAGAGCAGGCCGTCGGGTACGGGCTGATGATCGAGGAACTGGAGCGCTGGTTGTGCGCGATCACCGGTTTCGATGCCATCTGCATGCAGCCCAACTCCGGTGCCCAAGGCGAATACGCCGGGCTGCTGGCGATCCGCAAATACCATGAGAGCCGGCAACAGGGCGGCCGCGATATCTGCCTGATTCCTTCGTCGGCTCACGGCACCAATCCCGCGTCGGCGCAAATGGCCGGGATGCGCGTGGTGATCGTCGAGTGTGACGAGGCGGGCAACGTCGACCTGGACGACCTCAAGGAAAAAGCCGCGCAGGCCGCCGACAAACTCGCCTGCCTGATGGCGACCTATCCTTCGACCCATGGCGTGTATGAGGAAGGCATCAGCGAAATTTGCGAAGTGATCCACCATCACGGCGGCCAGGTGTACATGGATGGCGCCAACCTCAACGCCCAGGTCGGGCTGGCGCGGCCGGCGGATATTGGCGCCGATGTCTCGCACATGAACCTGCACAAGACCTTCTGCATTCCCCATGGTGGCGGCGGTCCGGGCATGGGGCCGATTGGTGTTAGGGCACATCTGGCGCCGTTCGTGGCCAACCATCCGGTGGTGCCGATCGACGGGCCGCAGCCGCAGAATGGCGCCGTCAGCGCGGCGCCCTGGGGCAGTGCAAGCATTCTGCCGATCAGCTGGATGTACATCGCCATGATGGGGCCGCAACTGGCGGACGCCAGCGAAGTGGCGATCCTTGCTGCGAATTACCTGGCGCGGCATTTGTCCGGTGCCTTTGCGGTGCTGTACACCGGGCGCAACGAACGGGTGGCCCACGAATGCATCCTCGACCTGCGGCCGCTCAAGGCGTTGACCGGCATCACCGAAGAGGACGTCGCCAAGCGCCTGATGGACTACGGCTTCCATGCACCGACCATGTCGTTCCCGGTGCCGGGGACGCTGATGGTCGAACCGACCGAAAGTGAATCGAAGGCGGAGCTGGACAGGTTTATCGGGGCGATGCTGAGCATCCGCGCGGAAATCAACGAGGTGCAGAACGGTAACTGGCCGGCAGAAGAAAACCCGTTGAAAGGTGCGCCCCATACGCTGGCCGATATCACCGGCGTGTGGGAGCGGCCGTACAGCATCGAGCAAGCCGTCACGCCGGACGCGCATACCAAGGCTCACAAATACTGGCCGGTGGTGAACCGGGTGGACAATGTGTATGGGGATCGGAACCTGTTTTGTGCGTGTGTGCCGGTGGATGACTACCGCTGACCTCCCAGGCAATACATAACCCCTGTGGGAGCGGGCTTGCTCGCGAAGGCGTCGTGTCAGCCAGATTTATGCTCAATGACACACCGCTTTCGCGAGCAAGTCGGATCGCCGCACCGCCGCTCCCACAGGGTTTTGTGTGGGGCAAAAAAATGCCGCTCATGTGAGCGGCATTTTTCATTCGCAACGCTTATTCAGACGCCACGGCATTCTTCGCCAGGATCGCGTTCGCCAACTCCATGTCCGTGGCTTGCAGGCCCGGGTTGTCGGCGCGGACTTTCTGCATGGCCGCTTCCAGGTACGGGCCGCGGATACCGCCATCGCTGGCGACGAAGCTGCTGGCATCGTCCTGGGCGGCGACCACCAGCTTGTGATCCCTGGATGTCAGATAGCTCGAACCGGTGGTTGCACCGGACGTAAGAACGTTACGCCAAAAAGTATCGGCCATCGCCGAACCGACAGGCAGGGACAACAGCGCGACGGTAGCGACAGCAAGTTTGAAACGCATGACAGGGTGACTCCACTGGGTTGACTACGCGGTTGGATTGCCAACCCCCAATCGAGTTCCGTGACTGCCTATTCCGTCGTTTCGACCAGCAGGATCGCGCCTTGCTGGCCGACCACTCGCACGCGGCTGCCAATGGCAGCGTCCGGCCCGCGGGCCATCCACACGCCGTCGGCCACCTTGATTTTGCCGCGACCGTCGACAATTGCTTCATGCACCACGAAGGTCTTGCCGATCAGTTCCTGGCCACGCAGGTTCAGGTGCGGCTGATCGCTCAGGCGAGTCGCTGTGCGCTGACGCCGCCACCAGTACAAGGCGGTGGCGATCGACAGCAGGCCGAACAACAGAAATTGCCATTCCCACGACAGGCCTGGCAGGAAGAAGGTCAGGACACCCACGGCAGCCGCTGCCATACCGATCCACAGCAGGTAGCCGCCGGCGCCGAACACTTCAAGAATCAACAGCACGGTGCCCAGCGCCAGCCAGTCCCAGAACGAAAGATGCTGAAAAAATGCCCACATGGCGCGCCTCAGGCTTTCTTGTTATCGAAAGTGGCTCTGACGATTTCGCCAATGCCGCCCACCGCGCCGATCATCGAACTGGCCTCCAGCGGCATCAGGATCACTTTGCTGTTGTTGGCCGAAGCCAGGTTGCCCAGCGCGTCGATGTACTTCTGCGCCACGAAGTAGTTGACCGCTTGCACGTTACCGCTGGCAATCGCTTCGGATACCACCTTGGTGGCCTGGGCTTCTGCCTGGGCTTGCCGCTCCCGGGCTTCGGCCTCCAGGAAGGCCGCCTGCCGACTGCCTTCGGCTTCGAGGATCTGCGCCTGCTTCTTGCCTTCGGCGGTCAGGATCGCTGCGGCACGCAGGCCTTCGGCTTCGAGGATCTGTGCACGCTTGATCCGTTCGGCTTTCATCTGCCCACTCATCGCCGCCATCAGGTCGGCGGGTGGGCTGATGTCCTTGATCTCGATCCGGGTGATCTTGATGCCCCACGGCGCGGTCGCTTCATCGACGGTGCGCAGCAGTTTTTCGTTGATGCCGTCCCGCTGGCTGAGCATGGCGTCGAGTTCCATCGAGCCGAGCACCGTGCGGATGTTGGTTTGTAACAGGTTACGAATGGCGTGCTCGAGGTTGTTGACCTCGTAGGCAGCCTGGGCCGTGTTGACCACCTGGAAGAAGCACACAGCGTCGATTTGCACCGTGGCGTTGTCGGCGGTGATGACTTCCTGTGGTGGAATATCCAGCACGCTTTCCATCACATTCATCTTGCGTCCGATGCGGTCCATGACCGGAACGATGACGTTCAGTCCCGGCTTGAGCGTGTTGGTGTAGCGCCCGAAACGCTCGACGGTCCATTCAAAACCCTGGGGCACGACCTTGAAGCCCATGAACAGAATGGCGACCACCAGGCCGACAAAAAGCAAAAGCACACTACCGATCTGCATAACGATTCCTTGTTGATGTGTGGATCTGTGGAGTAGCAATCGTTGGAGTGTAGCGGTGCCGATGGCGGATAAGAACAGCCGGGTTCAGTTCTGCTCGCTCTGGGGCGTCACGCGCAGAACCTCCTCGATGGTCGTCATCCCGGCGGCGACCTTTTGCGCCCCTGACAGACGCAGGCTGCGCATGCCTTCCTTGAATGCCTGGCGCCGCACGGCCAGCAGATCGGTATCAGGACTGATCAACGCCTTGATGCCATCGCTGAGTTGCATGATTTCGTAGACTCCGGCACGGCCGCGATAACCGGTATCGCGGCATTCCACGCAACCGACGGCGCGCTGGGCATTGCCTGGCAGCGGTGCCTGCCAGGGGCGGGTCAGGGTTTGCCAATCGTCTTCGCCCAGCGCCAGTGGCGCCTTGCAGTGCGGGCACAGGGTTCGCACCAGTCGCTGGGCCATGACGCCAAGCACCGTGGCCTTGATCAGGTAATGCGGCACGCCGAGTTCCAGCAGGCGGCTGATGGCGCCGGGCGCATCGTTGGTGTGCAGGGTCGACAGCACCAGGTGCCCGGTGAGCGCCGCCTGGATCGCCATCTCCGCGGTTTCGAGGTCGCGGATTTCGCCGATCATGATGATGTCCGGGTCTTGTCGCATCAGCGCACGCACGCCGGCGGCGAAGGTCAGGTCGATGTTGTGCTGGACCTGCATCTGGTTGAAGGCCGGCTCGACCATTTCAATCGGATCTTCGATGGTGCAGAGGTTGACTTCCGGCGTCGCCAGTTTTTTCAGGGTGGTGTAGAGGGTGGTGGTCTTGCCCGACCCCGTCGGCCCGGTGACGAGGATGATGCCGTGGGGCTGGCGGGTCATGTCCTGCCAGCGGCGCAGGTCGTCGGTGGAGAAACCGAGCTGGTCGAAGTCCTTGAGCAGGACGTCCGGGTCGAAGATCCGCATGACCATTTTTTCGCCGAAGGCGGTGGGCAGTGTCGACAAACGCAGTTCAACTTCGCCGCCGTCCGGAGTCTTGGTTTTCACCCGGCCGTCCTGGGGTTTGCGTTTCTCCGCGACGTTCATGCGCCCCAGGGTTTTCAGGCGACTGACGATGGCCATGGTGACCTGGGGCGGGAATTGGTAGACGTTGTGCAGCACGCCGTCGATGCGAAAGCGCACCGTGCCTTGCTCGCGACGGGGCTCGATGTGGATGTCACTGGCGCGTTGCTGGAACGCGTACTGGAACAGCCAGTCGACGATGTTGACGATGTGGGCATCGTTGGCGTCCGGCTCCTGGTCGCTGGCGCCTAGGTTGAGCAACTGTTCGAAATTGCCGAGGGTGCTGACGTGCGGGTCGGCGCTGTTGGCCCCGGTGACCGATTTGGCCAGACGGAAAAATTCGACGCTCAAGCGCTGGATGTCCACCGGGTTGGCCACCACGCGCTTGATCGGCAATTTGAGCACGTGGGTCAGGTCAGCCTCCCAGCCGCTGACATAAGGCTGGGCGCTAGCCACGGTCACCGCATCACGGTCGATCGCTACCGCGAGGATCTTGTGGCGCTGGGCGAAGGCATAGGACATCAGCGGGGTCACGGCCGCGACGTTGATTTTCAACGGATCGATGCGCAGATAAGGCTGTCCGGCCTGCCGGGACAGCCACAGGGTCAGGCTTTCCAGGTCCAGCAGTTTGCCGGGGCGGCTGAGGTCGCCCAACTGTTGGCTGGCAATGAACTCCAGCGGATGCATTTGGCCATGGGTGGCGTTGCGGCGGCGGGCATTGAGCGCGTGTTCGGCCGAATCCTGGCTGATAAAGCCCTGCGCGACCAGTTCGCGCAGCACATCATTGAGATCCAGCCAGCGGTCCTGAAAGGCGAGTTGTACGGACATGCGGGCTCCTTTTGAACGACAGTGCGCAAAGGATAGCCGTGGCCCGGCTGACCGCTGGGCCACTACCCGACGAAGCCGTTTCGGCGTTTTTCAGCCCGCGGCCTTTAGCGTTTCGGCCCAGGCAGAGTCAGCTTCCTGCAGCTCAACCGAGCAGACGCAGATCAGGTTACGAAGTTTTTCCGCTATCACTTGCGCGCGGTGCCAGCTCAAACCGTCGATGACGATATCGATAGTCAGCCAGTCGTCCTGGCGCTGCACGTTGACCTGTTCCGGCGTGAGCAATTGCAAGGCGAACAGATTGAGGGCGCGACACAGCAGGTCCGGTTCGGCCTCGGCCAGTATTTGATAGTGAACACGGCAATGGGCATTGCTGACGTTCCAGACATCGGCGCGGGCAGGTGGGGTGTTCACGGCTTCGAGATACGGCATGGTCAGGCTCCAGAATTACTGGAGAAATATTTACATCCTGTGCCGGGTATTTCTTCTCTATGATTGGCCAGATGGTAGGAACACAGACTTAATCAATTCACATATCAAGAGATTGAAGGTTTTTTTATGCAAAGCGAACTGGACAGCTACGACCGCAAGATCCTCGCCTTGCTGCAAGAGGACGCTTCGCTCTCCAGCGCGCAGATCGCCGAGCAGGTGGGGCTCTCGCAATCGCCTTGCTGGCGACGTATTCAGCGGATGAAGGAGGAGGGCATCATTCGCGGCCAGGTGACCTTGCTCGACCGCAAGAAAATCGGCCTGAACACGCAGATCTTCGCGGAGGTGAAACTCAATGCCCACGGCCGCTCGAACTTCACCGAATTCACCGAGGCGATTCGCGGCTTTCCGGAGGTGCTGGAGTGTTATGTGCTGATGGGGGCGGTGGATTTTCTGCTGCGGATTGTCACGGCGGACATCGAGGCGTACGAGCGCTTTTTCTTCGAGAAGCTGTCGATGGTGCCGGGGATTCAGGAGGTCAACTCGATCGTGGCGCTGTCGGAGATCAAGTCGACTACCAGTTTGCCGGTCTGAATTTTGTGGTGAGTCTGCTGGCCTCATCGCGAGCAAGCTCGCTCCCACAGGGGAAATGCATACACCACAACCCTTGTGGGAGCGAGCTTGCTCGCGATGACGGTGTTACAGACGCAGCAGCATTTTCCAGGCACGGTTCTGATACACCGCAATCGCCTGCTGCTTGCGCGCATCCAGGACTTCGTCGGTGATCGATTCGTTGGCCAGTTGCGCCAGTTTGTTCAGCTCGCCGTACAGGCGATCCATTTCCGGGATCTCCAGCACGTTACGCGCATGGTGCAGCCAGACCTGGATGCGTTCGATGCGCGGCAGTTGCTCGGCCAGGTCTTCCGGCTGTTGCTGGTAACGCTGCAGTTGCAACGAAGTGGCTTCTTCGCCCAGCAGGCGCGGCAACCAGCTGCCCAGTTGCGCAGCGCCCTGGCGATTGCCACGGGTGTTGCGGTCGGCAGCCCAGGTGCGGGCCAGCAGCCAGCGTGAGGTCGTCAGTGAGAACAGGCCCCAGCGCGGGTCTTCGAGCTCTTCAAGGAACTGCTCGGGCGCGGCTTTGCGCACGTCTTCATCGTCCAGGCCGGCCTGGACCAGCGGACGCCAGTCTTCCAGCAAGGCATCAAGGGCGATGCGCAGATCGTGAGTGGACTGACGTGGTGCGGCTTGACCAAGGCTGCTGATCAGCGCGCGCATTTCGGCCAGGCACTCGACCCAGTCCTGCAGCAGGCGCCAGTGACCGTTGAAGCGATACTGCTCGGCCAGGCGCTGGCTACTGCCGAGCAAGTGCCAGCTCAGTGCGGCGAACGCGTCGTCCAGCGGTGTTTCGGCCGTGATCTGCGGCGCCGGCAGGCTCAATGAATAGCTGTGGGCGTCGTACAGGCGATAACCGCGCTCGGCCTTGCTGATATCGCATGGCATCAGCGCCAGTTTCTCGGCCAGCTCGGCAGCCAGCTCCAGCAATGCGGCCGGCTCGCCTTCACGCAGCTCCAGCTCCAGCTCGCAGATTTCTTCTTTCTGCTTGCCGACCACTACGTGGCCAAGGTCCAGGGCGGCTTCGATGACCACTTTGGTCTTGCCACGGCCCCAAGCGATTTCCGCGCGTTCGCGGACGAAGTCGGTGGTGAAGATCGGCTTCAGGGTTTTCTTGTCCAGATCGGCCAGCTCCTCGGGCCAGCATTCGCCGTCGAGTTTCTTCAGGTCGAGCTTGGCTTTGGGCAGGTTCCAGTCGTACTCGTTACGCACCGACAGGCCGGCGACGCTCTGGCCGCGGGTCTTGAGGGTCTGGATCACTTCTTCGCCATCCTTGCGCAGGCGCAGGGCGACTTTGGCCTGGGCCAGGTCGCGCTCGGGCGTGTCGAAGTACTGATTCATCAACTCACGGCGTTCCCAGCCACTTTTGTTGCGTTTTTTCAGTAAAGGGTGCTCGCGCAGGGCGGCGAGGGTTTCGCGGCTGACGCGGAGTTTGATTTCGGTTTCTTTCTGCATGGCCGGAAAATCCAGGATCGGGAGCGCAGCCGGGGGAATGTGTGGCTGCCAAGGTCGTGCAGTGTACAGGACTCAAGGTTAGTACGCGCCGAGACGGTTTATTCCTGTCATCGGTTGGTTCTATGATGAACCTCAATTCGGGTGCCGGGAGTCAGCGATGCCATTGCCGTCGATGAAAGAACAGTTCGCTGCGCTGATCGCCGCGCCGTCCGTCAGTTGTACCCAGCCCAGACTCGATCAAAGCAACCGCCCGGTCATTGATCTGCTGGCGACGTGGCTCGGTGAGCTGGGTTTTACCTGCGAGATCCAGCAGGTCAACCCCGGCAAGTTCAACCTGCTGGCCAGTTTCGGCTCCGGCCCCGGCGGCCTGGTGCTGGCCGGGCACAGCGACACCGTGCCGTTCGACGGTGCGCTGTGGCAAACCGACCCGCTGAAGCTGACGGAAGTCGACGGTCGTTGGGTCGGTCTGGGCAGTTGCGACATGAAGGGCTTTTTCGCCCTGGCGATCGAGGCGGTCATCCCGCTGCTCGATCAGCCGTTCAAACAGCCACTGCTGATTCTCGCCACCTGCGATGAAGAAAGCTCGATGTCCGGTGCCCGCGCGCTGGCCGAAGCGGGGCGGCCGCTGGGGCGGGCGGCGGTGATCGGCGAGCCGACCGGGCTCAAGCCGATCCGCATGCACAAAGGCATCATGATGGAACGCATCGACATCCTCGGGCAGAGCGGTCACTCTTCCGACCCGCGCCTGGGCCACAGCGCTCTGGAAGCGATGCACGATGCCATCGGCGAACTGCGTGGTCTGCGCTTGTTATGGCAGCGCGAATTCCGCAATCCACAGTTTGGCGTGCCGACGCCGACGATGAACTTCGGCTGCATCCATGGCGGCGACAATCCCAACCGCATCTGCGGCCAGTGTTCGCTGGAATTCGATTTGCGACCGCTGCCCGGCATGGACCCCAAGGTCCTGCGTGCCGAGATCCTGCAGAAGCTCAAGCCGGTTGCCGAGCGGCATCAGGTCAAGATCGATTACGCGCCGTTGTTCCCCGACGTGCCGTCGTTTGAACAGGCCGAGGACGCAGAGCTGGTGCGTATTGCCGAAAAGCTCACCGGTCACAGCGCCGAAGCAGTGGCGTTCGGCACCGAAGCACCTTATCTTCAGCGCCTTGGCTGTGAAACGCTGGTGCTTGGCCCGGGTGATATCGCTTGCGCCCATCAGCCGGGGGAATACCTCGAAATGTCACGTTTGCAGCCTACGGTGCATCTATTAAGGCAACTGATCGAACACTATTGCCTGACACCGGCCCAAACTGAGGCCCTGTAGGAGCGAGCTTGCTCGCGATGAACGCAAGGGCCACGCGTCCATTCAGACAGGTCGCGTAATCGTTGAAGTCCATCGCGAGCAAGCTCGCTCCTACAGGGGCTGTGATTTGCCTGACAAGCCGTATAAATTGCCGATGTCCCAACCCGTATTCATGAGGAGAGCGCGCGTGTCGCCAAGCCTGTTCCGACGATAACCATCAGCCCGCTGTGCGTTTTCAGTTTCGCCCTTTTTTCGGCTGCTATTTATTACAGGCCCAGGTTCATGCCCGAATACGTCAATTGGCTTCGTCACGCTTCGCCTTACATCAACGCCCACCGCGATTGCACCTTTGTCGTCATGCTGCCCGGCGACGGCGTTGAACACCCGAACTTCGGCAATATCGTCCACGACCTGGTGCTGTTGCACAGCCTGGGCGTGCGCCTGGTGCTGGTTCACGGCTCCCGGCCGCAGATCGAAGCGCGCCTCGCGGCCCGTGGCCTGACCCCGCATTACCATCACGGCATGCGTATCACCGATGCCGCGACCCTGGAGTGCGTGATCGACGCAGTCGGCCAGTTGCGCATCGCCATCGAGGCTCGCCTGTCGATGGACATGGCTTCGTCGCCCATGCAGGGCTCGCGCCTGCGGGTGGCCAGCGGCAACCTGGTGACGGCACGGCCGATCGGCGTGCTTGAGGGCGTCGACTATCACCACACCGGCGAAGTGCGCCGGGTCGACCGCAAGGGCATCAACCGTCTGCTGGACGAGCGCTCGATCGTGCTGCTGTCGCCGCTGGGCTATTCGCCGACCGGTGAGATTTTCAACCTGGCCTGCGAAGACGTCGCCACCCGCGCGGCCATCGACCTGGGTGCGGACAAGCTGCTGCTGTTCGGTGCCGACCTGGGCCTGATCGACGAACACGGGCGCCTGGTGCGCGAACTGCGTCCGCAGCAAGTGCCGGCGCATCTGCAACGCCTGGGCAGTAACTATCAGGCAGAGTTGCTCGATGCCGCTGCCGAGGCTTGCCGTGGCGGCGTGGCCCGCAGCCATATCGTCAGTTACGCCGAAGACGGTGCGTTGTTGACTGAGCTGTTCACTCGCGACGGCGGCGGCACCCTTGTGGCCCAGGAACAGTTCGAAGTGGTACGCGAAGCGGCCATTGAAGACGTCGGTGGTTTGCTGGATTTGATCAGTCCGCTGGAAGAGCAGGGCATCCTGGTGCGCCGTTCCCGCGAGGTGCTGGAGCGCGAAATCGAGCAGTTCAGTGTGGTTGAACGCGAAGGCATGATCATCGCCTGTGCGGCGCTGTATCAGATTGCCGATTCGGACGCGGGTGAACTCGCGTGTCTGGCGGTGAATCCAGAGTACCGTCATGGCGGTCGCGGTGATGAGCTGCTGGAGCGTATTGAAACCCGCGCGCGGGCGCAGGGATTGAAAACCTTGTTCGTCCTCACCACCCGCACCGCGCACTGGTTCCGCGAGCGTGGCTTTGAACCCAGCAGCGTCGACCGGCTGCCGTCGGCGCGGGCGTCGCTGTACAACTATCAGCGTAATTCCAAGATCTTCGAAAAAGCCCTTTGATCAGGATGCGGTCCCTGTAGGAGCGAGCTCGCTCGCGAAAATCGTGAACGATAACGCGTAAAACCAGATGTCCCGTGGCGTCCTTGGGTTTTTCGCGAGCAAGCTCGCTCCTACAGAGGTCGGTGGTGTTACTCAGTGACAAACTTCGCGCTGACATACGGCGAATAATCCGGCAGCACCGTCTCCACTTTCCCTTGCTCCTTCAAGAATTTCGCCGTCTCGCCAATGGCCTTGGCCGTGCCGCCGTCCAGCAGCGCGGTGCTCTGTTGCGCCTTGGCATCGGGGAATGCGGAACCGGCCAGTAACTCCGGCACATCGGCGGCGTTAGCACCGGTCAGTTTGGCGATTTTCTGGACGGGCACCGAATCAACGGTCCATTGGTCCTTATGGGCGGCGTAGTCGGCGAACGAATCCAGGGTGACCTTGGCGAATTTGGCTACCACCTCTGGGTGCTTCTCTGCGTAATCCTTGCGCGCCACCCAGACCTCAAAGGTTGGCGCGCCCCATTGGCCGACCTGCGCAGCGTCGGTCAGGGTCTTGCCAGTCTTGCGGATTTCCCCCAGGGCGGGCGACCAGACAAACGCGCCGTCAATATCACCACGCTTCCAGGCTGCCGCGATTTCCGCCGGCTGCAGGTTCACCACTTTGACTTTCGAACTGTCCAGGCCCCAGTGCTTCAGCGCACCGAGCAGGCTGTAGTGGGAGGTTGAAACGAAAGGCGTGGCGATGGTCTTTCCGATCAGATCTTGCGGTTTTTCGATGCCGCTGCCGTTACGTACCACCAGCGCTTCGGCGGCATTGATCTGGGCCGAGACGATGAACGCGACAATCGGCAGGTTGCGCGAGGCGGCAGCGGCCAGCGGACTGGAGCCGAGATTGCCGATTTGCACATCGCCCGAGGCAATCGCCGTGACCACTTCCGGGCCGCTGTTGAAGCGCCGCCAGTCGATGGGCTGGCCGATGGTTTTTTCATAAAGGCCATCGGCCTGGGGGACTTTGCTGGGGTCGATTCCGGTTTGATAACCGACGGTGAGGTTCGCCGCCTGAGCGGTGAAAGAAAGTGCGAGAGATACACAAACTGTAACAATTGATCCGGATAGTGCGCGTTTGGTCGTCATGGGGCCGCCTTTCGGTAAAGGATTTGTTTCCGAATTTCGTCAAAAACTAAACGATATAAAAAAGTAAAAATAAATACCGATTAGGAATTAGCTTATGAGCCAAACCCTCTATTCATGGGGTTCTCGAAATTTGGAGCTAAATTCCTAAACGGTATTAGAAAAGAATCGAGTAATTCTTTTCAGGTTCATGACGAGTTCATGACCCTGCAGGGACCAAAAAACCGGGGGTTAGACTATGGTCGTAGACACACATGGTTACGATTGACTTGTGGGTCACGGTCTGGCGCTAATCGCGCATCTTAGGATTTCGGGCGACGACTCGAGACCAGGAATACAAGAATTAGAATCGAGAGGAGCTTCACAATGAACAAGTCCACCTTGGCTTTGGCCGTGGCCGTAGGGGTAGTGGCGCAGCAGGCAGGCGCAGCAGGTTTCCTGGAAGACAGCAAGGCGTCCATCAGTTCCCGGACCATGTATTACAACAACGATAACCGTGAAGGCGGTGCGGATCAGAGAGAGTCCGCAGAAGGCCTGAAATTCGATTATCTGTCCGGCTTCACCCAAGGCACAGTCGGTTTCGGTATCGACGCCCAGGCACTGCTGGGTATCCACCTGGACGGCGGCAAGGGTCACCACCCAGACAACAACACCTTCTTCCCAAGCGACAGCGATGGTTCGGCCGTGTCCGAATGGAGCCGTGCAGCCGCTAACGTCAAGGCGCGCTTCTCGAAGACCGAAGCCCACCTCGGTGGCGCTCTGGCACCCAACTTGCCGATCCTGGTCGCGAACGACAGCCGTCTGCTGCCACAGACCTTTGACGGTGGCACCATCACTTCGAAAGAAATCGACAACGTGACCTTCAACGCAGGCCAGTTGGAGCATTCGGCAGGTCGCGCCTCTTCGAACTCCACCGGCCTGGCCGTGGCTGGCGGTACAGAGGGCAGTAACAAGTTCTACTACGGTGGTGCTGACTGGAAGGTCACCAAGGACCTGACCCTGCAGTACTACCACTCGAATCTGAAGGACTACTACAAGCAGGATTTCCTGGGCTTGATCCACGTGCTACCGATCAGCGCCAACCAGTCCTTCAAGACGGATATTCGTTACTTCGACAGCAGCTCCGACGGCAGGAACGGTGATCCGGGTTTCCGTTTCAACAACAACAACGGTTTCGCCAAGAATCCGGGCGAGGTCGATAACAAGACCTGGAGCGCCATGTTCACCTACACCCTGGGTGGCAACGCTTTCCTGCTCGGTCATCAGCGCGTCAGCGATGACGGTGGTTTTGTCTACCTGAACCAGGGCAACGTGGTCGATGGCAATGGCCGTCCGGAAGGGAATGGCGGCGCCAGCTTCTACCTGTTCACCGACTCCATGATCAACGGATTTGTTCGTGCCGGTGAAAACACCACTTTCGGCCAGTACTCCTATGACTTCGCAGCACTGGGTGTGCCGGGCCTGAAAACGTCGATCGCCTACCTGCACGGCGATGACATCAAGGCGACCAACGGCAGTGGTCCTGACAGCTCCGAGTGGGAGCGCGACATGCGGATCGACTACACCATCCAGCAGGGTGCTCTCAAAGGTTTCGGCGTAACGCTGCGTAATGGCGTCTACCGTGGCAGTGAAGTCTCCAACAACCCTGACGTTGACCAGACTCGTGTGATCTTCAACTACACCTACAGCTTCCTGTAACAAGCCTTGTGAAAAAGCCTCGTCTGTTGACGGGGTTTTTTTTGAGCTGATTTTTATATTCCATAATGATCTTTATTGATTATTTATTATTCTTTTTGGTTTTTATTCATCCCGCTTAAAGTGCGTCTGTCCGACACTCATCCCTGAGCTCGGATTTGGCAAATTTCGTCCCTCGACAATTGATCAGGCTCAGGAATCGGCCTTGCCGCCGATACCTCGATTCTGCCGTGGGAAGTCATATTCCACAGTGATATTAAAAAATCCAAAGAAATACTTTTTGGCTTTAAGGCCATGTATCCTGCGGCCCGCCAAACGACCGGCCTAGACGGTTTGCCGCGAATTTATGCATTCAGGATCCCGGGCAATCGATTCGGGACCAGGAACATCAGAACTAGAAACGAGAGGAGCGAAACATGAACAAGTCCACCTTGGCCATGGCTGTGGCCGTCGGGGTATTGGCCCAGCAGGCAAACGCCGCGGGTTTCATCGAAGACAGCAAGGCAACACTGGGGCTGCGTAACTTCTATATCAACACTGACTACCGCGACGGTACCGGTCCCAACAAAAACGAAGAGTGGGGCCAAGGCTTCGATCTGCGTTTCATCTCCGGTTATACCCAGGGCACCGTCGGTTTCGGTATCGATGCGATCGGCCTGTTGGGCGTCAAGCTGGATTCGGGCGGCGGTACCAACGGCGCCACGGCGACCTCTTACGGCGGCACGGTTTTCCCGAGCAAATCCAATGGCGAGGCGGTAGATGATTTCTCCAGCCTGGGCCTCACCGCCAAAGCCAAGGTTTCCCAGACTGAACTGAAGCTGGGCACCCTGCAGCCGAAAAACCCGGTGATCGTGACCAACGATGGTCGTCTGCTGCCGCAAACCTGGCAGGGTGGCCAGATCACTTCCGCCGAGATCAAGGACCTGTCGCTGGTCGGTGGTCAGATCGAAGCCGTTAAAGGCCGTAACTCCAGCAACAACGATCAAATGTCGATTTCCGGTGCGAACACTCGCGGTACCAAGTTCCGCGACAGCAACAAGTTCATCTATGCCGGTGGCGACTACAAGATCACCAAGGACCTGACGGCCCAGTACTACTACGGCAAGCTGGAAGAGTTCTACAAGCAGCACTTCCTGGGTCTGGTTCACAACTGGGCAATCGGCCCGGGCGTGTTGAAGTCGGATTTCCGTTATTTCAACAGCTCTGATGATGGTGCCAACGGTCACGACCCGCTGTACTACACCACTGGCAATTACAACGCGCCAAACGGTAAAGGCAAGGTCGACAACAACCTGTACAGCGGCCTGTTCCTGTATTCGGTTGCCGGTCATACCTTCGGTGGCGGTTACCAGGTCAGCAACGGCAGCAGTGACTTCCCTTGGCTGAACCAGGGTGACGGTTCGTCGAACTACACCATCACCGATTCGCAAATCCAGAAGTTCGGCCGTGCCGGCGAGAAAACCTGGCAAGCACGTTACTCGTTCGACTTCGCCAAGGTCGGCGTGCCTGGCCTGACCGCGGGTCTGGTGTACCTGCACGGCGACAACATTGATACCGTCAACGCCAAGGGTGGCCAGGCGGTCAACGGTGCTTCCGAGTGGGAACGTGACCTGAGTGTTGCCTACGTGGTGCAGGAGGGTCCGTTGAAGAACCTGGGCCTGGCGTGGAAAAACGCTACCTGGCGCACCGACCTGCCGAACACCCGTTCGCAGGACGAAAATCGCCTGATCGTCAGCTACTCGATCCCGCTGTTGTAATAGCGCTCGCGTAACCGATGCAAAAAAGCCCCGCCCGGTATTGCACCGGGCGGGGCTTTTACATGTTCAGGACGGGTTCACCCCCGTAATCCCGCCCTGAAGTTCCCTCTTTGCAGCAACTCAAGGCCTTCTCGAACCTCGTGGCCGATCTTCGACGGGTTGTGCGTGCTCGTCCAGTGAACAGATCTTTAATATTTCTTAATGATCTAAATAAATCGATATTTATTCTTTTTAATAGATAAAAAACACAGGCACAGTTGAACCCATCAAGCACTCACAAGGAGCAGCACCATGGGTCTCAGACTTGGCGATATCGCCCCCGATTTCGAACAGAACTCCAGCGCCGGCATCATCCGTTTCCACCAGTGGCTGGGCGATAGCTGGGGCGTGCTGTTTTCCCATCCGGCGGATTTCACGCCGGTATGCACCACCGAACTGGGTTTCACCGCCAGGCTCAAGGATGAGTTCGCGGCACGCGGTGTCAAGGCAATCGCACTGTCCGTGGACCCTGTGGAGTCGCATCACAGATGGATCGAAGACATCAACGAGACGCAGAGTACCGTGGTCAACTTTCCGATCCTGGACGACGCCGACCGCAAGGTCTCGGACCTCTACGACCTGATCCATCCCAACGCCAACGACACCCTGACCGTGCGTTCGCTGTTCGTGATCGATCCGAACAAAAAGGTTCGGTTGACGATTACCTACCCGGCGAGCACCGGGCGCAATTTCAACGAAATCCTGCGGGTGATCGACTCGCTGCAACTCACCGACAACTACAAGGTGGCCACGCCGGCCAACTGGCAGGACGGTGATGAAGTGGTGATCGTGCCGTCGCTCAAGGATGAAGAGGAAATCAAACAGCGCTTTCCCAAGGGCTATCGGGCGGTCAAGCCTTACTTGCGCCTGACGCCGCAGCCGAACAGGTAAGTCTTTGGCATTCGCGGTGTGGCTGATACCGCCATCGCGAGCAAGCTCGCTCCCACAGTTGACCGCGTACCCCCTGTGGGAGCGAGCTTGCTCGCGATAGCGGCCGATCAGACGCAGCAGAATTCAAAGTTTGCATCCACAAAGCAGGGGATTTCAGGCTGTTTCGACGGCCTGTTTTTTTGCCTGGAAGAAGTGAGCTTGCATATCTCTTAAACGAATAACCAAATGAATAAATATGATTTATGGATATATAAATCAGCTGTTAAGGTCACTCCATCGAAGCGAGATCGCAAACCGCGAATCGCCAACACCGCTCAAGGAATCGTCTGAATGTTGGTCGTCTCACTCGGAGGCAGTCCCAGTCAGCGCTCCCGTTCCGGGGTGCTGCTGGACCGCTCCAAGCGTTGGTTGCAAGAACAGGGCGTGGAGGTGGTGAGTTATCAGGTACGGGACTTCCCGGCCGAAGACTTGCTGCATGCACGCTTCGACAGCCCGAAGGTCATTGACCTGCTGCAACAGATTGAAAACGCCGATGGCCTGCTGATCGCAACGCCGGTGTACAAGGCTTCGTTCTCCGGCGCATTGAAAACCGTGCTGGATCTGCTGCCCGAACGCGCCCTGAGCCACAAGGTGGTGTTGCCGATGGCAACCGGCGGCAGCATCGCCCACATGCTGGCGGTGGACTACGCGCTCAAGCCGGTGCTGTCGGCGTTGAAAGCCCAGGAAATGCTCCACGGGATTTTCGCTGTCGACAGCCAGATCGCTTACGGCGAAGGCAGCGCCCTGGCGCAGTTGGCGCCCGAGCTGGAACAGCGCCTGGACGAGTCGCTGGAGCTGTTTCTCAGTGCCATGGCACGACGGCCCAAGCCGCTCGATCCGAACCTGTTGAATGAACGTTTGTTGAGTGCTCGCTGGAGCATATGAGCTCCACCGAACATTAGCCCCACCCGAAAATTGAAGTACTGGCCTTACTCGCCCGCCAACGGGCAAGCAGGTGCAGCCAAAACCCAACTGCAAAAAGGAGAGCGCCATGCGCCCTGTCATTTTGCGTCGTGGTCTGGTCGCTCTGTTTGCTGCGGCTGTCACCTTCGGCGCCATTACTCAAGCCCAGGCCGAGACGTTACGAATCGGCTATCAGAAATACGGGACCCTGGTGCTGCTCAAAGCCAAGGGCACCCTGGAAAAACGCCTCGCCGCCCGAGGCGTGGACGTGCAATGGACTGAATTCCCCGGTGGCCCGCAACTGCTTGAAGGCTTGAACGTCGGCTCCATCGACTTCGGCGTTACCGGCGAAACCCCTCCCGTGTTCGCCCAAGCGGCCGGCGCTGATCTGCTTTACGTCGCCTTTGAACCGCCAGCGCCGCACAGTGAAGCGATCCTGGTGCCGAAGGACTCGCCAATCAAGTCGGTGGCAGAGCTCAAGGGCAAGAAGGTCGTGCTCAACAAGGGCTCCAACGTGCACTACCTGCTGGTGCGTGCGCTGGAAGACGCCGGCCTCAAATACACCGATATCCAGACCGTATTCCTGCCGCCGGCCGATGCCCGTGCTGCGTTCGAGCGTGGCAGTGTCGACGCCTGGGTCATCTGGGACCCGTACCAGGCCGCCGCCGAACAACAGTTGCAAGCGCGCACCCTGCGCGATGGCCAGGGCATCGTCGACAACCATCAGTTCTACCTGGCGACCAAACCCTACGCGCAAAAAAATCCCGAGGTGATCAAGACCCTGGTCGAAGAAGTGCGCGCAGTGGGCGACTGGTCCCGGGCCAATCCTGAAGACGTGACCCAGCAAGTCTCGCCACTGCTCGGCCTGTCGGCAGACATCACCCGCACTTCGGTGAAACGCCAGGGCTACGGCGCGTTGTTCCTGACTCCGGAAGTGGTCGCGGCGCAGCAGAAAATCGCCGACACCTTCTACCAGCTCAAGCTGATTCCAAAGCAACTGAGCATCAAAGACGTGATCTGGACGCCACCGGCCGCCGTTGCGAAAGCCCAATAATTCGATCCCCCAAGGAGACCACTCCATGAGCCTCAATATCTTCTGGTTCCTGCCTACCCACGGCGACGGCCATTACCTTGGCACCGCCGAAGGCGCACGCGCCGTTGACCACGGTTACCTGCAACAAGTCGCGCAAGCGGCGGACCGACTGGGTTTCGGCGGCGTGCTGATTCCCACCGGCCGCTCCTGCGAAGACTCCTGGTTGGTGGCAGCGTCGCTGATTCCGGTGACCCAGCGCTTGAAGTTTCTGGTTGCCCTGCGCCCCGGGATCATTTCCCCGACGGTGGCGGCGCGTCAGGCCGCGACCCTGGATCGGCTGTCCGGCGGTCGTGCGCTGTTCAACCTGGTGACGGGCGGTGATCCGGAAGAGTTGGCGGGCGATGGTCTGTTCCTTAGCCACGAAGAACGCTACCAGGCGTCCGTGGAGTTCACCCGTATCTGGCGCCGCGTGCTGGAAGGTGAAACCGTTGATTACGACGGCCAGCACATCAGCGTGAAGGGCGCGAAACTGCTCTATCCACCCATCCAGCAGCCGCGCCCGCCGCTGTACTTCGGCGGCTCTTCGGATGCCGCGCAAGACCTGGCTGCCGAACAGGTGGAAATGGTCCTGACCTGGGGCGAGCCGCCGGCCGCCGTGGCGGAAAAAATCGAACAGGTCCGCGCCAAGGCCGCGAAGCTCGGACGCACCGTGCGCTTTGGCATTCGCCTGCACGTGATTGTGCGCGAAACCAACGATGAAGCCTGGAAAGCCGCGGATCGACTGATCTCCCATCTCGACGACGACACCATCGCTCGTGCCCAGGCGTCGCTGGCGCGCTTCGATTCGGTCGGTCAGCAGCGCATGGCCGCATTGCATGGCGGCAGCCGCGACAACCTGGAAGTCAGCCCGAACCTGTGGGCCGGTGTCGGCCTGGTGCGTGGCGGTGCCGGTACGGCGCTGGTGGGCGATGGCCCGACCGTGGCCGCCCGCGTGAAGGAGTACGCGGACCTCGGCATCGACACCTTTATTTTTTCCGGTTATCCACACCTGGAAGAGTCGTACCGAGTCGCCGAACTGCTGTTCCCGCACCTCGATGTCGAGCGTCCTGAACTGCCGAAAAGTGCGGGCTACGTGAGTCCGTTCGGCGAGATGGTCGCCAACGACATTCTGCCCAAAGCCGCGTCCCAGAGCTGAGGCGCAGTCATGAAGAAAATCATCCACAGTCTCGCGCCCTGGGCGTTGCCGGTGTTGCTGCTGGCGGTGTGGCAGTTGAGTGTGTCGGCGGGCTGGTTGTCGACACGGATTCTGCCGGCGCCGGTTGCCGTGATCGAAGCTGGCGTGAGCCTGGTGCGCAGCGGCGAAATCTGGACGCACCTGGCGATCAGTGGTTGGCGTGCCGCGCTGGGCTTCACTATCGGCGGCGGCATCGGCCTGACGCTCGGCTTCATCACCGGCCTGTCGAAGTGGGGCGAACGCCTGCTCGACAGTTCGGTGCAGATGATCCGCAACGTGCCGCACCTGGCGCTGATTCCGCTGGTGATCCTGTGGTTCGGCATCGACGAGTCGGCGAAGATTTTTCTGGTGGCGCTGGGCACGTTGTTCCCGATTTACCTCAACACCTATCACGGCATCCGCAACGTCGACCCGGCGCTGGTGGAGATGGCGCGCAGCTATGGCCTGACCGGCTTCAGCCTGTTCTGGCAGGTGATCCTGCCGGGGGCGCTGCCTTCGATTCTGGTTGGCGTGCGCTTCGCCCTGGGCTTCATGTGGTTGACGTTGATCGTCGCGGAAACCATCTCCGCCAGTTCCGGTATCGGTTATCTGGCGATGAATGCCCGGGAGTTCTTGCAGACCGACGTGGTGGTGCTGGCGATTCTGCTGTACGCGGTGCTCGGCAAACTGGCCGACCTCGCGGCCCGTGGACTTGAGCGTGTGTGGCTGCGCTGGCATCCGGCGTATCAGGTTGCCAAGGGAGGTGCGGCATGATCGCGGAACGACCTCCACGCCTGCTGCGCGGCATTCCGCTGGCGGTGCGCAAGCTGCAAAAAACCTTTGGCTCGCGGCAGGTGCTGCGCGAAATCGATCTGCACATTCCGGCGGGCCAGTTTGTCGCCGTGGTCGGTCGTAGTGGCTGCGGCAAAAGTACCTTGCTGCGTTTGCTCGCCGGCCTCGATCAACCAACCGGCGGCGAGTTACTCGCCGGTGCCGCGGCCTTGAGCGACGCTCGGGAGGACACACGGCTGATGTTCCAGGAGGCGCGTTTGCTGCCCTGGAAAAAGATCATCGAGAACGTCGGTCTGGGCCTCAAGGGCAACTGGCGGCCGAAAGCGCTGGAAGCACTGGACGCAGTGGGCCTGGCCGACCGCGCCAACGAATGGCCGGCAGCGTTGTCCGGTGGACAGAAGCAACGCGTGGCTTTGGCCCGTGCGTTGATTCATCAGCCGCGCCTGCTGTTGCTCGACGAACCCTTGGGCGCTCTGGATGCCCTGACCCGAATTGAAATGCAGCAACTGATCGAGCGGCTCTGGCAGCAGCACGGCTTCACGGTGTTGCTGGTGACCCATGACGTCAGTGAAGCGGTGGCGATTGCCGATCGGGTGATCCTGATCGAAGACGGTGAAGTCGGCCTCGACCTGCACGTGGAACTGCCGCGCCCTCGCGTGCGCGGCTCCCACCGGCTGGCGGCGCTGGAAACCGAAGTCCTCAATCGCGTGCTGGCGCTGCCCGGCCAACCACCGGAGCCGGAACCTGTTTCACCCTTGCCTACGCAATTGCGCTGGGCTCAATAACTCAAGTCTTACCCAACGACAGGAATCAACATCATGACTATCAAGGCCATCAACGTTCGCAACCAGTTCAAAGGCTCCATCAAGGAAATCGTCCTCGGCGACGTGCTGTCGGAAATCGACGTGCAGACCGCCTCAGGCATCGTCACTTCGGTGATCACCACGCGCTCGGTGAAAGAGCTGGAACTGGCGGTGGGCAGTGAAGTGATCGCGTTTGTGAAATCCACCGAGGTGTCGATCGCCAAGTTGTAAGTCACATGCGTAAACAACAACCCCGAAGGGATTGAGCCCTTCGGGGTTTTTGTGCATGTGTATCAGCGGGATTCGCGGCGCGGCCTTCGCGAGCAAGCCCGCTCCCACATCTGGAATGCATTCCCCTGTGGGAGCGGGCTTGCTCGCGAAGAGGCCGGCATGACCAAGAAATATCTCAGGCTGGAACGCTGCGCTTGGGCAGATACGGTGGCAAATACAACCCCACATAAGCATCAAACACCCGTATCCCTTCCTCGGCCATGCGCGGCGTAATCTGCCCGTGCTGCTGCACCGAGCGCGCATACACCCGGTCGCCAAGCTCCATGGCCAGGGCGAACACATCGACATCATCTGGCAGCGTCGGCAGCACGAAGTGGTGATCGAACAGCTTGTGCATCAGCTCGCCCAGTTCGAGGTCGTGCTGGCGGTCAGCTTGAGTGACTTCGGTCAGGCCGTGCTGGGCGAGGATCAGTTGGCGCGCGGCGGCGTCCTCTGCATAGATGTCCAGCATGCGTTGTTCCACCAGGCGTGACAGATCGCGCCAGCTGCCGAGGGTGTGATGATTGATGGGTGCTTGCAGGCACGCGCGGAAGGCCGCATGGACGTCGGCGGTCAAGGCTTCGAGCAACGCCGGGACGCTGGCGAAAAAGTGGTAGACCGAGGAGGGCGGGATCTCCGCACGCTCGGCGACGCTGTAGATCGACAGACTGGCCACGCCCTCGGCCGCCAGCAATGTGCGGGCCGCATCGAGTATCGAATCGATCCGCGCCTGGCTGCGGGCACGGGGTTTGCGGGGGGTGGCTACGCGTGTCATCGAAGTCTCCTGCGGGGCAGCGGGCATTGTACGAGGCGGGTGGCACCTTGTCTGTATGGGCACCGCTGCCCAAATCCGGCGATCAGGATCGCTTAACCACCGACGTGCACACTCCGGCCGTTCAAGGGTTGAACCGGGCGTGCATTCATTGGATACAGCGCCTGGAACGCCTCCAGTTGCGCTCGGGATAATTGCACTGGCGTGGTCAGTACATTCCAGCGCACGCCTTCGGTACAAGGAGGTGTTGTCAGAGACCCCATGTAGAAATAGGTATTGAGGCTCGCAGGTAGTAGCTGTGCAACGTTTACCCTGTCCAGATGCGCAATACCGCCCGTGTGCTTTGGCATGGCTGCCAGGATGGGTTCCAGGACCGGGTTGTGTGCGCCTTCTTCAAACAGCAGGGCCACCACGGCCAGTTCGCCTGCGGCGTTGCGGTGAACCAGATGTGCGTCCAGTGGAAAGGTACGGCCCTGGATCATTTCTTCGCTTGGCGTATGGAAGTGCATTTGTACGAACGAGTAGCGGCCGGAGTCCAGGGTGATCCCTCCAGCGTCAACCGGCGTTACCTGAATCGTATGACCGTTATTCGACACCGTGGCTTTGCTAGGCTGATAAGCAACGTTCAGAGGTTCAATGTCAGTCTTGATCGCGTCACGTATATCGATAGGCGATTGTGTTTTGCCAGATGAGCAGAGGCTGTACTCGCTTTTCAGTTCACCCCAGTTTTGCGGACCGTTGGGGGCCGAATAGCTCCATGCGGCCGTATCGTCGGCACCCGCCCAGGCGGTTGTGCACAAACCGGCGACGATCAGAGTGATGGTTGCGCCCAATAGCTGTTTTTTCATGGTCGTTCTCACACTTAGGTAGGAAAACGGGAAGAATCCCGGCGGCCGGAGTGTGAGGTTGTGGTGAGGATGTAGCTGTAGTCAGTATCTGGTTGGTGCGTAGGAATTTTCATTGGTTCCGACAGTAAGTGTTCCACAACAAATCGCGAGTAAAAAAAAACGCCGCAGGCTGTGGGGCCGGCGGCGTTGTGTTTACTGCAATTGCTTACACGGTATGCAGGTACCAGTTGTACTCGAGGTCGGAGATGGAGTGTTCGAACTCCTCCAGCTCGCTCTCTTTACAGGCCACGAAGATATCGATGTATTTCGGATCGATGTACTTGGCCATGACTTCGCTGTCGTCCAGTTCGCGCAGGGCATCGCGCAGGTTGTTCGGCAGGCTTTGCTCGTTCTGCTCGTAGCTGTTGCCTTCGACCGGAGCGCCAGGCTCGATCTTGTTGACCAGACCGTGGTGCACGCCTGCCAGGACCGAAGCCATCAGCAGGTACGGGTTGGCATCGGCGCCGGCCACACGGTGTTCGATGCGCACGGCATCGGCAGAACCGGTAGGCACGCGAATCGCTACGGTACGGTTGTCCAGGCCCCAGCACGGCGAGTTCGGCACGTAGAACTGTGCGCCGAAACGACGGTAGGAGTTGACGTTCGGGCAGAGGAAAGCCATCTGCGCCGGTAGGGTCTCGAGCACACCGCCGATCGCGTGACGCAGTGCGGCGTTCTGCTCGGGATCCTCGCTGGCAAAAATGTTCTTGCCGTCTTTGTCGAGAATCGAGATGTGGACGTGCAGACCATTACCCGCCTGGCCTGGGTAAGGCTTGGCCATGAAGGTGGTGTCCATTTCATGGTCGTAGGCGATGTTCTTGATCAGGCGCTTGAGCAGGACCGCGTAGTCGCAGGCCTTGATCGGGTCGGCCACGTGGTGCAGGTTCACTTCGAACTGCGCCGGGGCACTTTCCTTGACGATGGCGTCGGCCGGAATGCCTTGCTCTTTGGCACCTTCCAGAATGTCCTGGAGGCAGTCGACGTATTCGTCGAGGTCGTCGATCAGGTAGACCTGGGTCGAGTGCGGACGTTTGCCGGAAACCGGCGAGCGAGGTGGTTGCGGACGACCGTTCACGTTCTCCTGGTCGATCAGGTAGAACTCCAGTTCGAACGCGGCGCAGATGGTCAGGCCCATTTCGTCGAACTTGCGCACCACATTGGCCAGCACTTCACGCGGGTCGGCGAAGAATGGCTCGCCTTCGAGTTCGTGCATGGTCATCAACAGTTGCGCGGTCGGGCGCTTCTGCCATGGCTCGTTGCACAGGGTATCGGGGATTGGATAGCAGATTCGGTCAGCATCACCGATGTCCAGGCCCAGGCCGGTGCTTTCCACCGTCGAGCCGTTGATATCCAGAGCAAATAGAGAGGCCGGCAGGTTGATGCCTTTCTCGTAAACCTTGTGGAGGCTGGTGCGTTCGATGCGCTTGCCGCGCACCACACCATTCATATCCGCAATCAGAAGGTCAACGTACAGAACCTCAGGATGTTCCTTAAGGAACGCGTTCGCTTCGTTAAGCTGAACGGCACGCGGGGGTACCGACATGATGCAACACCTTTGTTGTTAAAAATATCAATCATTGATCTTTTCTGGTTTCAGTCAACCCGAACGGCATGCCGAAGTCAAGCGAGGCCTTTTTTGCCCTAAAAAAGCGCTCGTGTGGCTTTTTTGAGGCACTTTGGGGCGATTTTACTCCGCAGGACGTAGCGGCGGCCGCGAGCTTGAGCGGGCCGTGTTGTATTTTTTACGGGGGTGTTGTGTAAAAAAATGAACAAGGCTAAGCTCGAATCAAACCCATAACAGCAATAATACCGGGGTGCTTCATGTCTCGCCTGCCGATAATCGGCGTCACCGACTGCTCAAGACAGCTCGGTCGGCATGTTTATCACATCAGTGATGACACGACCGTCTGTTCCGTGGTCTCGGCGCTTGCGGTGATCCTCCCATCCGCGACGGTTCAACCGTCCCCGTCCGATATTCTGGACGGTCGCGATGGCACCCCCATTACGGTTACTCCATTCAATATAGAACCGATTCACAATAGCGGCCTGACCATCGTTCGGGGCATCGCTCGTGATTCTGCACGCCCGGCCTCTGCGGCAGTGTTGGCAAACACCATAATCTGCCGCAGAAACGCTCTACAACGCGACGCCGATGCGTCAAACAACGCCTGACCTTGAAAGGGTCAGACAACTCAAGCCTAGAGGCATTTATGAGTAACAACCTCGACCAGCTCACCGATTGGTTGAAAAACCACAAGATCACAGAAGTCGAATGCATGATCGCCGACTTGACCGGGATTACCCGGGGCAAGATTTCGCCGACCAACAAATTCATCGCCGAAAAAGGCATGCGCCTGCCAGAAAGCGTTCTTCTGCAGACCGTGACCGGCGATTACGTCGAAGACGACATCTATTACGAACTGCTCGATCCGGCTGACATCGACATGGTCTGCAAGCCGGACGCCGACGCCGTCTACGTGGTGCCGTGGGCCATCGAGCCGACCGCCATCGTTATCCACGATACCTACGACAAGCAAGGCAACCCGATCGAGCTGTCGCCGCGCAACGTACTCAAGAAAGTCCTGAAGCTCTATTCCGACAAAGGCTGGCAGCCCATCGTGGCGCCGGAAATGGAGTTTTACCTGACCAAGCGCAGTGACGACCCGGATTACCCGCTGCAGCCGCCGATCGGCCGCTCCGGTCGCCCGGAAACCGGTCGCCAGTCGTTCTCGATTGAAGCTGCGAACGAATTCGATCCGCTGTTCGAAGACGTCTACGACTGGTGCGAACTGCAGGACCTGGACCTTGACACGCTGATCCACGAGGACGGCACGGCGCAGATGGAAATCAACTTCCGTCACGGCGATGCCCTGTCCCTGGCCGACCAGATCCTGGTGTTCAAGCGCACCATGCGCGAAGCCGCGCTCAAGCACGACGTGGCCGCGACCTTCATGGCCAAGCCGATGACCGGCGAGCCGGGCAGTGCCATGCACTTGCACCAGAGCATCATCGACATCGAGACCGGCAAGAACATCTTCTCCAATGAAGACGGGACCATGAGCCAGTTGTTCCTGCACCACATCGGTGGCTTGCAGAAACTCATTCCCGAACTGTTGCCGCTGTTCGCTCCGAACGTCAACTCGTTCCGCCGCTTCCTGCCCGATACCTCGGCGCCGGTGAACGTGGAGTGGGGCGAAGAGAACCGCACCGTGGGCCTGCGGGTTCCGGATGCGGGGCCGCAGAACCGTCGGGTGGAAAACCGCCTGCCAGGCGCCGATGCCAACCCGTACCTGGCGATTGCCGCGAGCCTGCTCTGCGGGTACATCGGCATGGTCGAAGGCCTGAATCCAAGTGCGCCGGTGGTAGGGCGTGGCTATGAACGCCGCAACCTGCGCCTGCCCCTGACCATCGAAGACGCGCTGGAACGCATGGAAAACAGCGCGACCATCGAGCGTTACCTTGGCAAAAATTTCATCACTGGCTACGTCGCGGTCAAGCGGGCCGAGCATGAAAACTTCAAGCGCGTGATCAGTTCGTGGGAAAGGGAATTCCTGCTCTTTGCCGTCTGATGCGCCGGGCGCCGCCGCAGTCGAGCGGCGCCTTCACCTGATTTTTTTTAGGAGATTCACATGACCAGCAACAACCCGCAAACCCGTGAATGGCAAACCCTGAGCAACGATCACCACCTGGCTCCGTTCAGCGACTTCAAGCAGCTGAAAGAGAAAGGCCCGCGGATCATCACCAACGCCAAGGGCGTTTACCTCTGGGACAGCGAAGGCAACAAGATCCTCGACGGCATGGCCGGCCTGTGGTGTGTCGCGATTGGTTATGGTCGCGATGAACTGGCCGATGCCGCCAGCAAACAGATGCGCGAGCTGCCTTACTACAACCTGTTCTTCCAGACGGCGCACCCGCCGGTACTGGAACTGGCCAAGGCCATCGCCGACATTGCGCCGCAAGGCATGAACCATGTGTTCTTCACCGGTTCCGGCTCTGAAGGCAACGACACCATGCTGCGCATGGTTCGTCACTACTGGGCGATCAAGGGCCAGCCGAACAAGAAAGTCATCATCAGCCGCAAGAACGGCTATCACGGTTCCACTGTGGCCGGCGCGAGCCTGGGTGGCATGACGTACATGCATGAACAGGGCGACTTGCCGATCCCGGGCATCGTCCACATTGCCCAGCCGTACTGGTTCGCCGAAGGCGGCGACATGACCCCGGAAGAATTCGGTGTGTGGGCGGCCAACCAGCTGGAAGAGAAGATTCTGGAAGTCGGTGTCGACAACGTCGGTGCCTTTATTGCCGAGCCGATCCAGGGCGCCGGTGGCGTGATCATTCCGCCAGACACCTACTGGCCGCGCATCAAGGAAATCCTCGCCAAGTACGACATCCTGTTCGTGGCTGACGAAGTGATTTGCGGTTTCGGTCGTACCGGCGAGTGGTTCGGCAGCGATTTCTACGGCCTCAAGCCAGACATGATGACCATCGCCAAGGGCCTGACCTCGGGTTACATCCCGATGGGCGGCCTGATCGTACGTGACGAAGTGGTGGAAGTCCTGAACGAAGGCGGTGATTTCAACCACGGCTTCACTTACTCCGGTCACCCGGTGGCGGCTGCGGTGGCGCTGGAAAACATCCGCATCATGCGCGACGAGAAAATTATCGAGCGCGTCCATGCAGAAACGGCACCGTATTTGCAAAAGCGTCTGCGGGAACTGAACGATCACCCGCTGGTGGGTGAAGTTCGCGGAGTGGGTTTGTTGGGGGCTATCGAACTGGTCCAGGACAAGGCCACGCGCAAGCGTTACGAGGGCAAGGGCGTCGGCATGATCTGCCGTCAGTTCTGCTTCGACAACGGCCTGATCATGCGCGCCGTCGGCGACACCATGATCATCGCTCCGCCACTGGTGATTACACCGGCGGAAATCGATGAACTGGTGACCAAGGCTCGCAAGTGTCTTGACCTGACCCTGAGTGCATTGCAGGGCTAAGTGCTAGGCTCTGAGCGGAAGTCCGAAGTTCTGCATATGAAGTAGGAACTTTCGCTCAGAACTGTCAGAAAGCGTGGCCGTTTCCTTGAAAGACCGATGTGGATCTTGCCAGACTAGCCGCGGTTCCAGTTGCCCGGGTTCGGTCGCTGAACAAGTGGTTCAAAAAAGAAAAATTTGGAGCATTACGCATGAAGGCACTAGGTAAAAAGCTCGCTGGCAAGACTCTGCTTGCCATGTCCGTGATGGGTTTGATGGCCGGCGCGGTTCAGGCCGATGACAAAGTACTGCACGTGTACAACTGGTCCGACTACATCGCACCGGATACCGTCAAGAAGTTTGAAGACGAGTCGGGCATCAAGGTTGTCTATGACGTCTTTGACAGCAACGAAACCCTGGAAGCCAAGTTGCTGGCAGGCAAGTCCGGTTACGACATCGTTGTACCGTCGAACAACTTCCTGGCCAAGCAGATCAAGGCTGGCGTCTACCAGAAGCTGGACAAGTCCAAGCTGCCTAACTGGAAGAACCTGAACACCGACCTGCTCAAGGCCGTTTCCGTGAGCGACCCGGGCAACGAGCACGCCTTCCCGTACATGTGGGGTTCGATCGGTATCGGCTTCAACGCCGAGAAGGTCAAGGCTGCACTGGGTGCCGACGCACCGACCAACTCCTGGGACCTGCTGTTCAAACCTGAAAACGCCGCGAAGTTGAAATCCTGCGGTATCAGTTTCCTCGATTCGCCAACCGAGATGATCCCGGTGGCGTTGCACTATCTGGGCTATCCAACCGACAGCCAGGACAAGAAACAACTGGCCGAAGCCGAAGCGCTGTTCCTGAAAATCCGTCCTTCGGTAGGTTACTTCCACTCCTCCAAGTACATCTCGGACCTGGCCAACGGCAACATCTGTGTGGCCGTGGGTTACTCGGGTGACATTTACCAGGCCAAGTCCCGCGCGGAAGAAGCCGGTGACAAGGTGAAAGTCAGCTACAACATTCCGAAAGAAGGTGCCGGCAGCTTCTACGACATGGTCGCCATCCCTAAAGATGCCGAAAACGTCGAAGGCGCCTACAAGTTCATGACCTTCCTGCAGAAGCCGGAAATCATGGCTGAAATCACCAACGCCGTACGCTTCCCGAACGGTAACGCGGCCGCCACGCCGTTGGTTGATAAAGAAATCACTGCCGACCCAGGCATCTACCCGCCAGCGGACGTGCTGGCCAAGCTGTACGCGATTGCCGACTTGCCGGCCGCGACCCAGCGGATCATGACCCGCAGCTGGACCAAGATCAAATCCGGCAAATAAGTAAAACCCCTGTAGGAGCGAGCCCGCTCGCGATGGTCGTCAACGATGACACTGGGTGCCTGACACCCCGCGGTGCTCACAGGTTCATCGCGAGCAAGCTCGCTCCTACAGGTATCTGCATAAAAGTTTTGCTGGAACGGTTTTTCGAGGGTAAGTTGCGCGCCGGTTTTGTTGCCGGGCAACCACGGTTGTCATGTAACGCGGGGCAACTTGGGCCCAACTAATTTCAGAGGACCTCCACGTGCCTATTTTTTCTTTGTTGCGCAATGCCATGCTGGTGGGCGCCGGGCTGACGATGGCCGTCAGTGTCCAGGCCGCCGGTACCGTGCATATTTATAACTGGTCGGACTACATCGGCGAGACCACCCTGGCCGACTTCCAGAAAGAGACCGGGATCAAGCCGGTTTATGATGTTTTCGATTCCAACGAAACCCTGGAAGGCAAGTTGCTGGCCGGGCGTACCGGCTACGACGTGGTCGTGCCGTCGAACCACTTCCTCGGCAAACAGATCAAGGCCGGGGCATTCCAGAAGCTCGACAAGTCGCAGCTGCCGAATTATTCGAACCTCGACCCGGTGCTGCTCAAGCGCCTGGAGCAGAACGATCCGGGCAACCTGTACGCCGTGCCGTACCTGTGGGGCACCAACGGCATCGGTTACAACGTCGACAAGGTCAAGGCTGTGCTGGGCGTCGATACGATTGATTCGTGGGGCGTGCTGTTCGAACCGGAGAACATCAAGAAGCTGCAAAGCTGTGGCGTCGCGTTCCTCGATTCCGCCGATGAAATGATGCCGACAGTGCTCAACTACATGGGCCTGAACGCTAACAGCACTGATCCCAAGGATTACGAAAAGGCCACCGCCAAGTTGCTTGCCGTGCGCCCTTATGTGACCTACTTCCATTCCTCCAAGTACATCGCGGACCTGGCCAACGGCGATATCTGCGTGGCGATCGGTTTCTCCGGCGACATCTTCCAGGCCAAGAACCGCGCCGAAGAAGCCAAGAAAGGCGTGAACATCGCCTACTCGATCCCGAAAGAAGGCGGCGCGCTCTGGTTCGACATGCTGGCGATTCCGAAGGACTCGGCCAACGTCAAGCAGGCTCACGCCTTCATCAACTATTTGCTCAAGCCTGAGGTTATCGCTCAGGTCAGTGATTACGTCGGCTACGCCAACCCGAACCCCGGGTCGGACAAACTGATGGAACAGTCCATTCGCACCGATGAAGCGGTTTATCCACCGCAAGCGGTGCTCGACAAGACCTATGTGTCGGTCGAGTTACCGCCGAACATTCAACGTTTGATGACCCGCAGCTGGACCAAGGTCAAGTCGGGTAAATAGCTTCAAGGCTCAAACTATCCAAGGTTGGCTCACCTTGAGCGAACTGCACTCTTTTTTTTTGGGAGTTTCGTAAATGGCAGTTGCCTCCGGCGCCTATAAGAAAGCCCTCGAGGGCGACCAGCAACCTAAACAGGTGCTGGTCAAAATCGACCGGGTCACGAAGAAGTTCGACGAGACGATTGCCGTGGACGACGTGTCCCTGGAAATCAAGAAGGGTGAGATCTTCGCCCTGCTCGGCGGCTCGGGATCGGGCAAGTCCACATTGCTGCGCATGCTCGCAGGTTTCGAACGGCCCACGGAGGGGCGCATTTTCCTCGATGGCGTAGACATCACTGACATGCCGCCCTACGAGCGGCCGATCAACATGATGTTCCAGTCCTATGCCCTGTTCCCGCACATGACCGTGGCGCAGAACATCGCCTTCGGCCTCAAGCAGGACAAGATCCCGGCGGCTGAAGTCGACGCCCGCGTCGCCGAAATGCTCAAGCTGGTACAGATGAGCCAGTACGCCAAGCGCAAGCCGCATCAGTTGTCCGGCGGCCAGCGTCAGCGTGTGGCCCTGGCCCGTTCCCTGGCCAAGCGACCGAAGCTGCTGCTGCTCGACGAACCGATGGGCGCACTGGACAAGAAACTGCGCTCGCAAATGCAGCTGGAGCTGGTGGAGATCATCGAGCGTGTCGGCGTAACCTGCGTCATGGTGACCCACGACCAGGAAGAGGCCATGACGATGGCCGAGCGTATCGCGATCATGCACCTGGGCTGGATCGCCCAGATCGGCAGCCCGATCGACATCTACGAAACCCCGACCAGCCGCCTGGTCTGTGAATTCATCGGTAACGTGAACATCTTCGAAGGCGAAGTGATCGACGATGCCGAAGGCCACGCGATCATTACCTGCAAAGACCTGGATCGTCAGATCTACGTCGGCCACGGCATCAGCACTTCGGTGCAGGACAAGTCGGTCACCTACGCGATCCGTCCGGAAAAACTGCTGGTCACCGCTGACATGCCGACCTGCCAGTACAACTGGTCCAGCGGCAAAGTGCACGACATCGCCTACCTGGGCGGGCACTCGGTGTTCTACGTCGAACTGCCAAGCGGCAAGCTGGTGCAGTCGTTCGTGGCCAACGCCGAACGTCGCGGGCAGCGTCCGACCTGGGGTGATCAGGTCTACGTGTACTGGGAAGACGACAGCGGCGTGGTGCTCCGCTCATGAACATGCGCAAATTCAAGCGTCGACTCAATCGAATAATTCCCGGTGGCCGTCAGATGGTCATCGGGGTTCCCTTCATCTGGCTGTTCCTGTTTTTCATGCTGCCGTTCTTCATCGTTTTGAAGATCAGTTTCGCCGAAGCGGACGTGGCCATTCCGCCCTACACCGAAATCTACAGCTACGCCGAGCAGAAGCTGCAGTTGCTGCTTAACCTGGGCAACTACGCGATGCTGGCCGGTGACGAGCTGTACATCGCCGCTTATCTCGGCTCGTTGAAGATGGCGCTGTTCAGCACCATCCTCTGCCTGCTGATCGGCTACCCGATGGCCTACGGCATCTCCATTGCCCGCAAGGAAGTGCAGACGGTGCTGGTGCTGCTGATCATGATGCCGACCTGGACCGCGATCCTGATCCGTGTGTATGCGTGGATGGGCATCCTCAGCAACAACGGCCTGCTCAACGGTTTCCTGATGAGCATGGGCTGGATCAGCGAGCCACTGCAGATCCTCAACACCAACCTGGCGGTCTACATCGGTGTGGTTTATTCCTACCTGCCGTTCATGATCCTGCCGCTGTACGCCAACCTGGTGAAGCACGACCAGAGCCTGCTGGAAGCTGCGTCCGACCTGGGTTCGAGCACCTTCAACAGCTTCTGGAAAATCACCGTGCCGCTGTCGAAAAACGGCATCATCGCCGGCTGCATGCTGGTGTTCATCCCGGTGGTGGGTGAGTTCGTGATTCCGGAACTGCTTGGCGGCCCGGAAACCCTGATGATCGGTAAAGTGCTCTGGCAAGAGTTCTTCAACAACCGTGACTGGCCGGTGGCGTCTGCCCTGGCGGTGGTGATGCTGGCGATCCTGATTGTGCCGATCATCCTGTTCAACCGCAGTCAGGCCAAGGAAATGGAGGGTAAAGAATGAAGCGCTTCCGTTTCTCCAGCCTGATGCTGGTAGTGGGTCTGTTGTTCATCTACCTGCCGATGCTGATCCTGGTGATCTACTCGTTCAACGCCTCGAAACTGGTGACGGTGTGGGGCGGCTGGTCGATCAAGTGGTACGTCGGCCTGCTCGACAACTCGCAACTGATGGGGTCGGTGGTGCGCTCGCTGGAAATCGCCTGCTACACGGCGGTGGCGGCGGTGGCGCTGGGTACCCTGGCGGCGTTCGTGCTGACGCGTATTACCCGCTTCAAGGGCCGTACCCTGTTCGGTGGCCTGGTGACCGCGCCGCTGGTGATGCCTGAGGTGATCACCGGTCTGTCGCTGTTGCTGCTGTTCGTGGCCATGGCGCAGATGATCGGCTGGCCGCAGGAGCGCGGCATCGTCACCATCTGGATCGCCCACACCACCTTCTGTGCGGCCTATGTGGCGGTGGTGGTCTCGGCACGCTTGCGCGAGCTGGACCTGTCCATCGAAGAAGCGGCCATGGACCTGGGCGCGAAGCCGTGGAAGGTGTTCTTCCTGATCACCATCCCGATGATCGCGCCGTCATTGGCGGCCGGCGGCATGATGTCGTTCGCCCTGTCGCTGGATGACCTGGTGCTGGCGAGCTTCGTGTCGGGCCCGGGGTCCACGACCCTGCCGATGGAAGTGTTCTCGGCGGTACGTCTGGGCGTGAAGCCCGAGATCAACGCCGTGGCCAGCCTGATCCTGTTGGCGGTGTCCATCGTGACCTTCCTGGTCTGGTTCTTCAGCCGTCGCGCCGAAGAAAGCCGCAAGCGTGCGATCCAGCAAGCGATCGAAGAAGCGGCCGCCGATTCGTGGAAGCAACCGGACGTGCGTCGCGCGCAGGCACCGGAAGCGGCCTGAGCCTGATGCCGGGTTGACCACAACTTTGTGGCCAACCCGGTAATCCTGTGGGAGCGAGCTTGCTCGCGATAGCGGACTGACATTCAACATCGATGTTGACTGTGATGCCGCCATCGCGAGCAAGCTCGCTCCCACAGGTTCTTTGGCGGTCAGGCAATCCAAGGAGATTGGCGAATGACCTCGACGAAATTCATCGGCTTGAATCCCGGCTCCTGATCCACCAGCACATCCGTCTTCACATTCCCGAACGTAGTCTGCGGACGATGACGCAAGCCATCGGCAAACGCGCAGATGATGCATTCCTTGAACCCCTCGCCCCGTGGATGCGCATGAACCACCGCTTCGCGCTGCACGCTGGAGAACGCCGCGTAGTCCATGCCCAGCACGTCCATCTCGACTCCAGCCGTTACCAGTGCCACGGTGGGCCGCAAGTGCTGAGGAACGCCCGGTGTGGTGTGCAGGGCAATCGATAGCCAGACCTGTTCGATATCGTCGTCGCTCAGCCCGTAAGGCTTGAGAAATGCGGCTGCCGCATTGGCGCCATCGACTTCGAAGCGCTCGTTGTCGCTGCGGTACCCCTCCACCAGGCCCAGGTCATGGAACATCGCGCCGACGTACAGTAACTCCGGGTTGTAGGCCAATTGCTTGCGCTCACCGCTCAGGGCGCCGAACAGGAATACCCGACGCGAGTGGTGGTAGAGCAGGTCCGATTCGATGTCACGGATGTATTCGGTGGTGGCCTTGGCCAGCGCGCTGTCGGGGATCCTGATGCCGGCGATGGTGGTGCTCATGGAGTTTTCCTCGTCGTGAACGCCTGGGTGGCGCTGAGGGTCTCAGTCTGTTCCGCCCCCCGAAACCGGACAATCGCGCCATGGCTGCGATCCCGGCCAATGAGCATGCATATCGCGCCAACCTCGCTTGTTACGCCTGGTTTGGCTAGGGTGCATGCAAACCCTGTAGGAGCGAGCTTGCTCGCGATGGAGGTCAACGATGACGCTGGCTGCCTGGATGGACGCGGTGTCCTCACGTGCATCGCGATGCAAGCTCGCTCCTACAAAGGGACGGTGCAATCAGATCCAAAGGAGGCGATTCACGTCATGAGTAAAACCATCGCCATCGTGGTCTTCGCCGGCGTTCAGTCGCTGGATGTCACCGGGCCCATGGATGTGTTTTCCGAGGCCAATCGATTCCTTGCCCCGCAGGATCACTATCGGCTGGAGGTGATCGGCGTCGAGCACGGGATGATGGCGTGCTCCAACGGTTTGGCACTCAATGCCCATCGGCATTTCAGCGAAGCGCTCGAGGCGTACGACTTGTTGTTGGTGGCTGGCGGGCCGCAATTACCGTTCATGAGTTTCGGCGTGGCGTTCGACACTTGGCTACGCGAGGCCTGCGGGCGGGCGCAACGGTTTGGCTCGATCTGCAACGGCGCCTTCATGCTCGCACGGGCGGGGTTGCTGGAGGGGCGCACGGTCACCACGCATTGGCAGGACGCATCGGATCTGGCGGCGCTGTGTCCCTCGTCCCGGGTGGAAGCGGATCGACTGTACGTTGAGGACGGCGACCTGTTCACCTCGGCCGGGGTCACAGCGGGGATCGATCTGTCGTTGTATCTATTGGGCCGGGATCACGGGCCGGAAGTGGCACTGAATGTCGCCAAGCGGCTGGTGGTGTTCACCCAGCGTTCAGGCGGACAGTCGCAGTTCAGCCCGTTCCTCACGCCCCACGCCGAACCGACTTCGGCGGTGGCGATGGTCCAGCATTACGTGCTGGCCAACCTGACGGGCGATTTAGCCATCGCCGACCTGGCCAATGCCGCCAATATGAGTGCGCGTAATTTTTCCCGGGTGTTTGCCAGGGAGGCGAAAATCACCCCGGCCGAGTTCGTCGAACGCGCGCGGGTCGATGCGGCGCGGGTGATGCTCGAAAGCACGCGTGCGCCGCTCAAGACCGTGGCCTATCAATGTGGATTTCGCGATGCCCAGCACATGCGCAGTGTGTTCAATCGCAGATTGGGGGTGACGCCGCAGCAGTTCAGGTTGAATTTTGCGGTGATGGTTTGAACCATGAATTTGCATTGCTCTTGCGGGCCCCTTCGCGGGCAAGTCGGATCGCCGCACCGCCGCTCCCACAGGTTTCTCTGGTGTTCACAAAATTTGTGTTCGACACAGATCCCTGTGGGAGCGGGCTTGCCCGCGAAGGGGCCGGTCCAGCCAATGCAAAATTACTGAGCCGCCCGCGCCGGCAACAGCTTCAACGTACTGCGCGTATTGGCCGTGACTTCTTCATCATTGAGATGCGCCTGGAAATACATCCCTTCGATGTAGGCCTCGGCTTGATCATCATAGTGATTGTCGAACACTACACCGCTCTGGCCAACCGGGTTGACGGTCAGGCTGTGGGCCGGGTCGGCGAAGTCGATCAGGCGCCGGGTCGAAGGGCCGTAGGTGACGGGCCAGGGTGCCGGGCCGATTTTCGCCGATAGATTGTTCGGCACTTCATGACTGCCGGGTGCGGCGAAGGGGCCGACGTTGAAGACCAGGTCCAGCGGCTTTTGTTGCCCCAGCGGATGACCATGGGTCAAGGTGTGCGCGCGACCCCACTGCCATTGCGAGGCTTCTGCGCCGAGGGTGCTCTTGAGGTGTGCGAGGCTGGCTTGCCAGGCGGCCTTCACCGTGTCGGCACGGGTATCCTTGCCGAGGGTGCTGCGGTTGTCCCACCACGGTGAATCGGCGCTGGCAGCCAGGCGGGGGAGCGCGGCGTCGATCACCCGGGTCGAGAGCAGTGTTTCGAAAAAGTCGTTACCCAGTTCGTCATGCATCGTCGCGTCAGCCAGGTTGAACAGCAACTGGTTGAACAGCGTGGCGCTGGTGGAATCGAGCGGGTAGTCGCCTTTCCACTGGGCCAGTTGCTCCACCAGTTTGAGTTCGGCGGGGTCGCTCAGCACTTCGCGCAACACCGGCAGCAGCGGCGCCAACAAGCGCGGGCCGTAGGCGGTGGTAGTGCCCAACTGCAGTTTCTGGCTGTTTTCCAGGTCCCATTTCATGGCTTTGTCGCTGAGCTGGCGATTGAGCTGCTGGCCGCGATCGGCAAGGTTGTAATAGCCGGGAATCTCCATGCCGGTCGGTGACACTGGCTGGAAGTTGGCCGAGACGATGTAGCCCCGCGCCGGGTTTTCTTCCTGAGGGTTGGCGCTGAACGGGTAGAAGCCATCCTTGTCGGCCTCGGCGGTGCTGCCGTCGAGGATGAACCATGGGCGTACACCCGCCGGACGTTTCGGCAGTTGCGCCGCCGCCCACCAGCCGATGTCACCCTTGGCATTGGCCCATACGACGTTCAGGCCCGGTGCCTGGATTTTTGCTGCGGCACTGCGGGCCTTGGCCAGGGTGTCGGCGCGGTTGAGCTGGTAGAAACCGTCCAGGATCGGGTTCTGACTTTCGAGAAATGCCCACCACATCGCAATCGGTGTCTTGCCGACGCCGCTGCCCAAGGCATCGTTGACGATTGGACCGTGGGGCGATTGACGCAGTAGCAGCGTCACCGGTTCCTGGCCCTTGACCGCAATCTTCTGTTCGCTGGTGACCATGTCCACCCACTTGCCGCGATACCAGACCTGATTGGGATTGTCCGGGTTGACCTTCTCGGCGATCAGGTCGAGGTCGTCGTTCTGGAACATGGTGATGCTCCAGCCGAAGTCGTTGTTCATGCCCAGGGAGGCGAACGGCATCAAAGCCTGGTAATGCCCGTAGAGTTCAAAGCCCGGCGCGGAGAGTTGGGCTTCGTACCACACCGACGGCGCGGAGAAACGGATATGCGGATCGCCCGCCAGCAGAGGCTTGCCGCTTTGGGTCCGGCTGCCCGCGACGACCCAGGCGTTACTGCCCTCGAACTGGGGTAGGCCGTTGTCAGCCAAGGCCTGTTCGCTCAGGCGGGCGAGGGCGTTGAGGTCTTTCCAGTCGGCGCTGGCCAGGGAAGGTGCGGTCCCGTCGAGCACGCCTTTGGACTGCCAGTCGAGATCGAAAACGCTCAGGTAGTCAGGGCCCAGTTGATCGCGCACGAATGTCAGCAAGGGTTCGGTACGAAATGCTGCCGCAAAACTGTAGGCCATGTAACCGGCGATGCTGATGGTGTCCTGGGCGGTGAACGGGCGTTTTGGAATGCCCAGCACATCGAACTCCACGGGTTTGGCGTGGCTGTCCTGATACTGGTTGATGCCGTCCAGATAGGCCTGCATGGCGATGAAAGAGGGTGACTGTTTGTCGAGATTGGCGAAGTAGGTTTCGGCGCGTTCGCGAATGCGCAGGCTGCGCATCAGTTTGTCGGTGTCGAGCAGCTTCGGTCCGAGCACCTCGGCCAGTTCGCCACGGGCCAGACGACGCAGGACTTCCATCTGGAACAAGCGGTCCTGGGCATGTACGTAGCCGAGTGCGCGATACAGGTCGGTTTCGTTGTCGGCGCGGATATGCGGAACGCCGCGCTCGTCGTAGCGCACGGTGACTGAGCCTTGCAGGTGTTGCAGTTCCACCATGCCCTGGCGTGACGGCTGCTTACTGTAGAGGTACCAGCCGGCACCGGCGGCCAGCACGACGATCAACAGCGCGAGAGCGGTCAAGCTGCGTTTCATGGGGACTCCTTGTTGTTATTGTGATTCCAGGTGGCACTGTTTAACACGACGCGCCGGTTTGGCGCATCGCCCGTAGGAGGGATTCGTATTGGCGTGTCTTTGCTTACTTCGCCGGATCGGCAGGCCACGGGCAGTAACACCCCACGGCCAGTGTGTGCGTGGCACTCACCGCACGGCCTTCATCCAGCGCCTGCAGGATCGGTTCGATAAAACTGTTGCTCGAATTGCAGGTCAGGCCTTCGCTGTAGGGGCCGAAGTAGGCCAGTTTGCCGCTGCGGTCCCAGATCGCCACGGCCGGGCTGGCGGGGATCTGTTCGGAACCGTGCAGGACGTCGATGGTTTTCAGGCGGTTCAAGGTGCCCGGTAACTGGCCATGGCTACCGGGTTTTTGCACGGCGTAGAATTCCACGCCATGGGGTACATAGCGCTCGACCAGTTCGGTCAGGTGTTGCTGATTGCCGACGTTGCATGGGCAGGCCGGGTCCCAGAAATGCACCAGGCGGATGGCGCCAGGGCCTGCGAGGTCATCGGGAAGGCGCAGCGGATCCCCTGAGAACATCGCCGTGTGCTCGCTGAACGCCCGCAGGTAACGCCCCTGGAACCAGTCGTAGGCCGCCCACAATACGCCGGCACACACCACGGCGAGCAGGCTGGCAAACAGGGTGGCGCGAAGGGGCGGGTGCATCGGTTCAGTCCTCGAAGGTCGGCTAGCTTGCCATGCTTGCCGCGACAGATGAATATCGCAGGCCTATAAAGTCCGTTTCACGCTCTGGAATCGTCCATGCCGGCCACTTTCGACCCCGATCTTCTACGTGCAAGCTTGCTGCCACTGGCGGCCGGACAGCCGTTGTCGGCGCAGGCGAAGGCCTACCAGCAGTTCTACGGGCTGGATTTTGCGCCGCGTCAGTTGCGCAGCGGTCTTGGGCGCTTCGAGGTCGATGGATACGAGCTGGTCAGCCAGTTCTGGTGGCCCGAGCGGGCGAAGGCGACGCTGTTTGTCATCCACGGCTTCTACGACCACACCGGGCTCTACCGGCATGTGATCGAATGGGCGCTGGACCAGGGCTTTGTGGTGATTGCCTGCGACCTGCCGGGGCATGGCTTGTCCAGTGGCGAACGGGCGAGCATCAAGGATTTCGCCGAGTACCAGGACACGTTGCAAGGGTTGTTCAGCGAGGCTCAATCCCTCGATTTGCCGCAACCGTGGCACCTGTGCGGGCAAAGTACCGGTGGGGCGATCGTGATCGATCATGTGTTGAATGCGGGGGCGAGCAGCCCGGCCCAGGGGCAGGTGATCCTGTTGGCACCGTTGGTGCGGCCGCGGGCGTGGGGTTGGTCGCATCTGAGCTATTACTTGCTCAGGCCGTTCGTCAAAGCCATCGCCCGGCGCTTCAGCGAGAACTCCAACGACCCGGCCTTTCTGCCGTTCCTGCAAGCCGATCCATTGCAGCCGCTGCGTCTGCCGACAGCCTGGGTTGGCGCGCTGGCACGCTGGATCAAACGCGTTGAAGCGGCGCCGGTCAGCACCAGGCGGCCGCTGATCGTGCAGGGGCAGGCGGACATGACCGTGGATTGGGAACATAACCTTGAAGTGTTGCGGGGCAAGTTTGATCGGCCGCAGGTGCTGATGTTGCCTGAGGCGCGGCATCATCTGGCGAATGAGACGTTGGTGATGCGGCAGGAGTATTTAGGGTTTTTGACCAAGCGGATCAAGGGTCGGAATCCTTAGCGACAGTGATGGCCCCATCGCGGGCAAGCCCGCTCCCACAGGTTTCGCGGTGATCACAAAATAGTGGATTGACTCAAAACACTGTGGGAGCGGGCTTGCCCGCGAAAGCGATCTGTCAGGCGCCGAAAATCACTGACCCAGGTTCGAATTGCTCTGCCCCACCGCCAACCCCGCGCGAATCGCCGCCAGTGCCGCCCGATAGTAAGCCTGGCCTTGCGTCGATTCGGCAAAGGTCGCGAACTCTTCCAGCTCGTCGTCCGACAGGTCGCGATAGACATACAGCAGCGTGTTGTTCAGGTCGCTGCCAATCTGGTCCATCAGGCGCTGGCGCTGGCCGTTGAGCATGCCCTGGGCCTGACCGGCACCGAGCAATCCCGGGATCATCGAACTCAGGCTGTCGGCGGCCACACCGGCAATCGCCAGGCTGACTTCCGCGCCGGCCTCGCGAGCAGGCAGCGCTTGTGCGAGATGGCCGATGATCAGCAGGCGGCTGTCGCTGGCCTGCATCTTTGGCAAGCCCTTGGCATTTTTTGCCAGTTGGTCGCGACGGGTCGCCAGCAACTCGGCAGCGACGATCTTCTTGCCCAGAGGCGACTGGAAAAACGTCAGTGCAGGTTTTGGATCGGCGAGGTTCTTGCGCAATTGCGCTTCGGCGCGCTGGTCCACGGCCTGGGCGGAAAATCGCTGATTGCTGTTATTGACCAGAGCCTGATACACCGCCGGAGGCAGGCTGCCCTGGTAGCGTTGCTGGGCAGCCGAGAGGGCGTCGTTGAAATGCGCGCGTTGTTCCGGCCAGCCGGCGACCTTGTACAACTGGTCGTGGCCGTCTGCCCAGGCGGGCAAAACGCAGAACATCAGCAGTGATAAAAGCAAACGGCGCATAGGGACTCCAGTCAGCAGGCGACTATTCTCCGTGTGGCATCCGTACTTGTCGAGAATTCGTATCAACCCGCTGCGCGGCTCTGTCGGATTTTCGGGCACAGGAATACTATGCGCGGCATGCAAATATCCTCTGATCACCCGCTGCTGTTACGAATCGTCGACGACCTGGCCGAGCACGGCTGGTCGCAGCAGAATATTTTCCTGCCTCAGGACCTGACCCGAGCGCTGGCGGCCGAGTGTCGCAAACGTGCTGCCGAGGGTGAACTGGCTCCGGCCGCCGTGGGCCGTGGACCGTTTTCGGAAATCCGCGAAGGGATTCGTGGCGACCATATTCAGTGGATCGACCCCGGCCAGGCCGAGGCATGCGATAGCTATCTGAGTTTGATGGACAGCCTGCGCGAGGCGATCAATCGTGGTCTGTTTCTCGGCCTGGAGGATTTCGAAAGCCATTTTGCGATGTACCCGCCCGGGGCGTTCTACCTCAAGCATGTCGATCGCTTTCGCGATGACGACCGGCGCATGGTTTCAGCGGTGGTTTACCTCAATGATGGCTGGCTTCCCGAGCACGGCGGCTCGTTGCGCATGTACCTCGACAACGATCGCGTCCACGACGTGCAGCCTACCGGCGGCTGCCTGGTGGTGTTTCTTTCCGGAGAGGTTCCCCACGAAGTCCTGCCCGCGACCCGCGATCGCCTGTCGCTGACGGGCTGGTTCCGGCGGCGCGGCAACGAGCCGTTCTGATCATGCAGAAAGTTCTCGTCAGCCGCTGCCTGTTGGGCCACCGCGTTCGTTACGACGGGGGGGGCAGCGGGCCGTTCGATCAGCTTCAGCAATGGCTCGACGAAGGTCGGGTCGTGGCGTTGTGCCCGGAGGTCGCCGGTGGCTTGCCAACGCCTCGGGCGGCAGCGGAAATTCCAGGCGGGCAGGGCGCGCAAGTCCTCGATCGCCAAGCCGCGGTGATCACCACCGAGGGCGAGGATGTCAGTGCGCAGTTTTTGTCGGGGGCGTATCAGGCACTGGAATTGGTGAAAAATCACGGCATCCGCATTGCCGTCCTCAAGGCCAACAGCCCGTCCTGCGGCAATCTGCTGACCTATGACGGGACGTTCAGCGGGGTGAAGGTCGATGGCGAGGGCGTGACGGCGGCGCTGCTCAAGCGCCACGGGGTGCAGGTGTTCAGTGAGGTGGAGTTGCCGCAGGCGGCTCAGGCGTTGGCAGCACTCGATTAACGAGCGACAAAAGACACTGTGGGAGCGAGCTTGCTCGCGATGGCGGCCTGACATTCAACATCAATGTTGACTGGACTGGCCTCATCGCGAGCAAGCTCGCTCCCACAGGTTCTGCATTCACTTCAGTTCTGCAGCTTCGGCACCACATCCACCCCCAACCACTTCTGCTCCAGCGCTCGCAGTCGCCCATCATCCTTGATTCGCTGCAAGGCGCTTTCCAGGCTGGCATGGAACGCCGGATTTCCCTTCTGAAAAGGAATCGCCAGGCTCACGACCGGGTCGGTTTCAGGCTTCTTTTCTGTCAACGACTGCACCAGCAGAATGGAGCGCGGCTCTTCTTTCTGCGCGATCAATTGAGCCTGGGCTTGAACGTAAGGTTCGCTGAAATCGAAACGATCCCTGAGATCCGGGGTCACTGCTATGTGGTTGATAGCGATGTCGTATTTGCCGCTTTCGACGCCGGTCAGCAGATCGCTGCCGTCGGTGACGACAAAGTCGGCCCGGACATCGAGTTCACTTGCCAGCAGTTGGCCCAGTTCGACTTCGAATCCGGCGAGCTTGTCGCCATCCTTGAAGTTGAATGGGGGAGTGTTGGCTTCAACGGCTATGCGCAACTCGCCCCGGTCGTTGACGTCATCAATCAGTTCGGCATGAGCCAAAGGGCTCAGAAGGGGTAGCAGGCAGATCAGGCCAGGCAGAAAGCGCATGGTCACTCCTTTGAATTTTTTATCGCGACCCTCTGATTCAGGCTCGCTTTGCTATGGTTGTCGAGTGCCTTCGACAACAAATGGCCATGAAGTTGTCATGGCCACGCGGATTTTACGAAAAAACTGGAGAAGAGAATGAAAACCTTTATGTCACGTGCTGCTTTGGCTGGCCTGTTGATGGGTGTTTCGGTGCTGGCCAGTGCTGCAACGCCGGCTCCGGAAGGCGCTAAAGTGTCGATCGTGTCTCCCAAGGACGGCGCGAATATTCCACAGACTGTCGTCGTCAAGTTCGCTGTCGAGAATATTGCCTTGGCACCGGCGGGCGATCTCACCAAGAACACCGGACATCACCATTTGCTGATCGATGTCGATGAGTTGCCAGCCGCCGGAGTGCCGATCCCCAAAGACGCCAATCACCAGCATTTCGGCGCCGCGCAGACCCAGGCTGAAGTCACGCTTACGCCGGGCAAACACACCCTGCAGCTTGAACTGGGCGATAGCAACCACATGCCGTTCGATCCGCCGATCGTTTCCGAGAAGATCACCGTCAATGTGAAATAAAAAAGGGAGCCCGCTTCGCTGGGGCTCCCTTTTTTATAGTTGCAAGCTGCAAGCTATAAGCTTCAAGTCAAAGCGAAAACGAACTCAACTTGCCGCTTGAAGCTTGCCGCTTGTAGCTGCTTTTAGAACAACACCCGACTACGGATGGTGCCTTTGACGTGTTGCAACTTCTCTTGCGCCAGATCCGAGTACTCGGCGTCGACGTCGATCACTACGTAGCCGACCTTCTCGTTGGTCTGCAGGAACTGACCGGAGATGTTGATGCCGTTTTCGGCGAAGACCTTGTTGATCTCGCTGAGTACGCCCGGAATGTTTTCGTGGATGTGCAGCAGGCGGTGCTTGCCAGGGTGAGCCGGCAGGGCCACTTCCGGGAAGTTCACGGACGATACCGAAGTACCGTTGTCGCTGTACTTGACCAGTTTTTCCGCGACTTCCAGACCGATGTTGGCCTGGGCTTCAGCGGTGGAGCCGCCAATGTGCGGGGTCAGGATCACGTTGTCCAGGCCACGCAGCGGGCTTTCGAACTCTTCGTCGTTGGAGCGTGGCTCCACCGGGAATACGTCGATGGCCGCGCCGATCAGGTGCTTGTCCTTGATGGCAGCCGCCAGGTGGTCCAGTTCGACCACGGTGCCGCGGGCGGCGTTGATCAGGATGCCGCCTTTCTTGATGGCGCGGATTTCTTTCTCGCCCATCATCCACTGGGTGGCGGCGGTTTCCGGTACGTGCAGCGAAACGATGTCGGACATCGCCAGCAGCTCGTGCAGGTTGCCTACCTGAGTGGCGTTACCCAATGGCAGCTTGGTGATGGTGTCGTAGAAGTACACCTGCATGCCCAGGCCTTCCGCCAGGACCGACAGTTGAGTACCGATCGAGCCGTAACCGACGATGCCCAGTTTCTTGCCACGGATCTCGAAGGAGTTGGCCGCGCTCTTGATCCAGCCGCCACGGTGGCAGGAAGCGTTCTTCTCAGGGATACCGCGCAGCAGCAGGATCGCTTCGGCCAGCACCAGCTCCGCTACGGAACGGGTGTTGGAGTAGGGCGCGTTGAACACCGCGATACCGCGTTCGCGGGCAGCGTCCAGGTCGACCTGGTTGGTGCCGATGCAGAAACAGCCGACCGCAACCAGCTTTTTCGCGTGATCGAAGATCTCTTCGGTCAGTTGAGTGCGCGAGCGAATGCCGATGAAGTGAGCGTCAGCGATCTTTTCCTTGAGCTGGGCTTCCGGCAGAGAACCTGTGAGGTACTCGATGCTGGTGTAGCCCGCCGCCTTGAGGACGTCGACAGCCGATTGGTGGACGCCTTCGAGAAGAAGGAACTTGATCTTGCTCTTATCGAGAGAAGTCTTGCTCATCTGCGTAAACCTGTATCCCGGAGAAAAATGGCAGGGAAGGGAGCAGCCCGGAGCTGACCCGAACGGCAGGAATGCCGTCACCGCAGAACAGCCTTTGGGCACTACCCTGCGGGGTCGGTATGCTAGCATATGCACCCCGCTAAACACTCATTCCTGCGACGTGAAGCGTTCTCAGGATGACCATGAATTGTTCGAGAGTTCTGTCGATGACCAATCCTGCCCTGATTGAAGAGCTGAAGACCCTGGTTGAGCCTGGCAAGGTGCTGACCGATGCCGACTCCCTGAATGCTTACGGTAAGGATTGGACCAAGCATTTCGCCCCCGCTCCGACCGCCATCGTGTTCCCCAAGACCACCGAGCAGGTCCAGGCCATTGTCCTGTGGGCCAATAAACACAAGGTCGCGCTGGTGCCTTCCGGCGGTCGCACCGGCCTTTCCGCCGCTGCGGTAGCGGCCAATGGCGAAGTGGTCGTGTCGTTCGACTACATGAACCAGATCCTCGACGTGAACCTCACTGACCGCACTGCCGTGTGTCAGCCGGGCGTGGTCACCGAGCACCTGCAGAACGTGGCCGAAGAAAACGGTCTGTACTACCCGGTGGACTTCGCTTCGGCAGGATCGAGCCAGATTGGCGGCAATATCGGCACCAATGCCGGCGGGATCAAGGTGATTCGCTACGGCATGACCCGTAACTGGGTCGCTGGCATGAAAGTCGTGACCGGCAAGGGCGACGTGCTGGAGCTGAACCGCGACCTGATCAAGAACGCCACCGGCTACGACATGCGCCAGCTGTTCATCGGGGCTGAAGGCACACTCGGGTTCGTGGTCGAAGCGACCATGCGCCTCGATCGCGCGCCGAAAAACCTGACCGCGATGGTCCTCGGCACCGCCGATTTCGACTCGATCATGCCAGTGCTGCACGCGTTCCAGAGCAAGCTCGACCTGACCGCCTTCGAATTCTTCTCCGACAAGGCCCTGGCCAAAGTCATGGCCCGTGGCGACGTGCCGGCGCCGTTCGAGTCCGACTGCCCGTTCTACGCGCTGCTGGAATTCGAAGCGACCACCGAAGAAGTGGCCAACCACGCCCTGGAAACCTTCGAGCACTGCGTCGAGCAGGGCTGGGTGCTGGACGGCGTGATGAGCCAGAGCGAAACCCAGCTGCAGAATCTGTGGAAGCTGCGCGAATACATTTCCGAGACTATCTCCCACTGGACGCCGTACAAGAACGACATCTCGGTCACTGTATCGAAAGTCCCGGCGTTCCTGAAGGAAATCGACGCGATCGTCGGCGAACACTACCCGGATTTCGAAATCGTCTGGTTCGGCCACATCGGCGACGGCAACCTGCACTTGAACATCCTCAAGCCGGATAACCTGAGCAAGGACGAGTTTTTCGCCAAGTGCGCAACCGTGAACAAGTGGGTGTTCGAAACCGTCGAGAAGTACAACGGTTCGATCTCCGCCGAGCACGGCGTGGGCATGACCAAGCGGGATTACCTGACCTACAGCCGTTCGCCGGTCGAGATCGAGTACATGAAAGCGGTCAAGGCAGTGTTTGACCCGAACGGCATCATGAACCCGGGCAAAATCTTCGCGGTTTGAACTGCAAACCTTAAGCACCCTTGAAGGCAGGAGACGGTAAATGAGCTATCAGCACCAGTATGTCGACGGTACGCGCATTCATTTCCCGTTGGGGAAAGTCGTGTGCATCGGCCGCAACTATGCCGAACACGCCAAGGAACTGGATAACCCGGTGCCGACCGAGCCACTGCTGTTCATCAAGCCGGGCAGTTGCGTGGTGCCGCTGGAAGGTGGTTTCAGCATTCCGGTCGAGCGCGGTTCGGTACATTACGAGGCGGAAATCGCGGTGTTGATCGGCAAGCCCTTGTCGACCAGACCGAGTCGTGAAGAAGTGCTCGACGCCATCTCCGGTTTCGCCCCGGCCCTGGACCTGACCCTGCGCGACAAGCAGGCCGAGCTGAAATCCAAGGGCCTGCCGTGGGAAATCGCCAAGTCCTTCGATGGTGCGGCGGTGATTGCTCCGTTCGTGTCCGGCAGCACCTTTGCCGACCTGACCGACATTGGCATCCGCCTGACCATCAACGGCGAAGTACGCCAGGACGGCAACAGCAGCGCAATGCTCAACCCGATCGTGCCGATGATCCAGCACATGGCCGGCTGCTTCTCGTTGCAGGCCGGGGATGTGATCCTCACCGGCACGCCAGTGGGCGTCGGTCCGCTGAATGTCGGTGACGAGATCGTCCTGGAACTGCCGGGCGCCAGTCGCTTCAGCAGCAGCGTTCGCTAGTCCAGACACCGCCAAACCCTGTGGGAGCGAACCTGCTCGCGAAAGCGGTGTGTCATTCAATATCTGTGTTGGATGACACGCCCCCATCGCGAGCAAGCCCGCTCCCACATTGGTTTTGTTGTGGTCTGTAGATGACTCACCCTGTCATTTCCCGTTTTTTTCACATCCTGTCTGGATAATTTCAGGGCTTTCGGCCTCTGAACCGGCCCCAAACTGTGCTATTACCCCTAGCCTGAATTTCTGGAACGCATTCCCCAATGGCCACTCCTCCGCTATCCGCGCTTAAACCTGCACGTCACTCTCGCTTCAGCCTGCGTTGGCACACCTGGCTGCTGCTGGTGGCCGTTGTCGCCTACGGCGTTGCATTTGCCATGCACTGGGATTCGCGGGGCGTGCTCTGGGTGAAAGAGCAATTCAAAAGCCCGGCCGAGCGTCAGGCCAGTATCTGGCTGCCGGACTATCGCGCGGTGATCGATGCCAAGCCGTTGCCGGGCATGGAGAAGGACGAAGCATCGGACGTGGCCTATGACCCTCAGACCAAGACCCTGTTTTCGGTCATGGGCAAGAACCCCTTCCTGGTCGAGTTGAGCCTGCAGGGTGATGTGCTGCGCAAAATGCCATTGGTTGGCTGGAGCAACCCTGAGGGCGTCACCGTGCTGGGCGACGGCCGACTGGCCATTGTCGATGAGCGCGAGCATCTGATCGCTATCGTCAAGGTCGATGCCGACACCCGCGAACTGAACATCGCCGACTTCCCGAAATACGACCTCGGCCCCTCCAAAGACCAGAACAAAGCCTTTGAGGCTGTTACCTGGGATCCGCGCAATCAGCAACTGGTGCTGGGTGAAGAGCGCCCGCCGGCATTGTTTGCCTGGAAGGGTGACGGCAAGGTCCTGACCGGCGACAAGCTGAAGCTGGCCAGTCATGCGCTGGGCATGCGCAACCTGTCGGCGCTGGCCATCGACTCGCGGACCGGCCACATGCTGGCGCTGTCCGCCGACTCGCACCTGTTGCTGGAGCTGGACAAGAAGGGCGAGCAGGTCAGTTTCATCACCCTGTTGCGTGGCTTCAACGGCCTGAAGAACACCATCCCGCGTGCCGAAGGCGTAACCATGGATGAAGCGGGCACGCTGTACATGGTGAGTGAGCCGAACCTGTTTTATCGCTTCGAAAAACAGAGGTAATGCCTCTGCGTAGGAGCCGCCGCAGCCTGCGGCAGCACCTATGCAGATTGCGTAAGCGAAAAGGGCCCGCGACCATTAAGCTTCAGTTCAGACGGGCGTGATATTTCATCCGCCTGTTTTGACCCAGAGCTCGCCCGAATGCGTCGATTTGCCCGCCCCAAATCCCTGATTCTGATCCTGTCGGTGATCTTGCTGATCGCCGTGGTTGCGCTCGGCCAATACCTGCGTCTGTTCGAGCGTGCCTGGTTCAATCTGCATACGCTGTGGCAGCCGGTGAGTTCCCAGACCATGGGTCTTGATCAATACCGGGTCGTGACCGAAGCGCAGGTGATCGATGGCCTGGCGGACAACGTTTCAGCGTTGACCTACGACCCGGTGCGCAAAAGCCTGTTCACCGTCACCAACAAACACAGCGAGCTGATCGAGTTGTCCCTCGATGGCAGGATTTTGCGCCGTGTGGCGCTGGTCGGCTTCGGCGATCCGGAGGCGGTGGAGTTCATCAGTGAGGACATCTATGTGGTCACTGATGAAAGCCAGCAGCGGCTGATCAAGATTCGTCTGGAGCAGGACACCACTTTCGTCGATGCGGCAGACGCCGAGCAGATGACCATTGGCGTCCACATGGGCGGCAACAAGGGTTTCGAGGGCCTGGCTTACGATTCTGTGGGCAAGCGCCTGTTTGTCGCCAAGGAGCGCAACCCGATGTTGATCTACGAGGTGCACGGTTTCCCGCGTTTCAATCCTGAAGAATCCTACTCGATACACGTGATCAACGACCCCAAGCGTGATGCCGGGATGTTCGTGCGGGATCTGTCGAGCCTGCAATACGACGAGCGCAGCGGGCATTTGCTGGCGCTGTCGGATGAATCGCGGTTGATTCTGGAGCTGGATGTGAGCGGGCGTCCGCTGAGCACAATGTCATTGGGCAAGGGGCGCCAGGGCCTGCAAAACACCGTGCCGCAAGCGGAGGGGATCGCCGTGGACGACGACGGTACGCTGTACCTCGTCAGCGAGCCGAACCTGTTCTACGTGTTCAAGAAACCCGCACAACTCTAACCAACACCACAAAATACTGTGGGGGCGAGCTTGCTCGCGATTGCGGTCTGTCATTCAACATTTCAGTCGACTGACACGGCCTCATCGCGAGCAAGCTCGCTCCCACAGGTATTTCATCTGCCCAAAAACAGGTGGGCAGTCAGGCTTACTCGGCGCGCAGGGTCTTCACACCTTCGCTGGTACCCAACAACAACAGATCCGCCGGACGCGCCGCGAACAAACCATTGGTGACCACGCCGACGATCGCGTTGATCTGTGTCTCCAGCTCCACCGGGTTGGTGATCTGCATGTTGAATACGTCGAGGATGATGTTGCCGTTGTCGGTCAGCACGCCTTCGCGGTAGACCGGGTCGCCACCGAGCTTCACCAGTTCGCGGGCCACATGGCTGCGGGCCATCGGGATGACTTCCACCGGCAGCGGGAAAGTACCGAGGACCGGCACCAGTTTGCTGGCATCGGCGATGCAGATGAATGTCTTGGCCACGGCCGCGACGATCTTCTCGCGGGTCAGGGCGGCGCCGCCGCCCTTGATCAGGTTCAGGTGCTCGTCGCTTTCATCGGCACCGTCGACATAGAACTCCAGGTCGCTGACGGTGTTCAGTTCATACACCGGAATCCCGTGGCCCTTGAGGCGCGCGGCGGTGGCTTCGGAACTGGCGACGGCGCCATCGAATGCGCCCTTGTGCTGGGCCAGGGCATCGATGAAGCAGTTGGCGGTGGAGCCGGTGCCGACCCCGACGATGCTCTTGTCGTCGAGTTTCGGAAGGATGAAGTCGACGGCGGCCTGGGCCACTGCCTGTTTGAGTTGATCCTGGTTCATGCGGGCTCCGGAGTGCCGAGGAGGGAACGAAAGGCCGGCATTATAGGCTTCGGGGCGGGGAAGGTCATTGCCCGATTGGCGGAGAGTAGGTGCATGGGTGCCGGATTGCTTTTGTGGCGAGGGGGCTTGCCTGTGGCGAGGGGGCTTGCCCCCGTTGGAGTGCGAAGCGCTCCCCCTGCATACTTTCAGGCACTCCGAATCAACAGGTTTACGACTGCTTCGCAGCCGAACGGGGGCAAGCCCCCTCGCCACAGGTATAACGTCTGGCCTAAAACCACCGGTTTAGTGTGGTCGTGCGGCCGAAAGCCGGGTTAGACTCCTTGGTCCCGCCCAACCCGCTCAGTGATGCTTTCCGATGCTTGAACAGTACGTCAAAAAGATCCTCACCTCGCGCGTTTATGACGTTGCCGTAGAAACCCCGCTGCAGTCTGCCCGCCAGCTTTCCGAGCGGCTGGGCAACAGCATTTGGCTCAAGCGCGAAGACTTGCAGCCGGTGTTCTCCTTCAAGATTCGCGGCGCCTACAACAAGTTGACCCAGTTGAGCGACGAGGAGCGCGCCCGCGGCGTAGTGACGGCTTCGGCGGGCAACCATGCGCAAGGCCTGGCCCTGGCGGCGAAGGTGCTGGGTGTGAAAGCGACCATCGTCATGCCAAAGACCACCCCGGAGATCAAGGTCGAAGGCGTGCGCTCGCGCGGCGGTAAAGTGGTGCTGCACGGCGATTCGTTCCCGGAAGCCCTGGCTTATTCGCTGAAACTGGTCGATGAAAAAGGCTACGTCTACATTCACCCGTACGACGATCCCCACACCATCGCCGGGCAGGGCACCGTGGCGATGGAGATTCTGCGCCAGCACCCGCAGCCACTGGATGCGATTTTCGTCCCGGTCGGCGGTGGTGGCCTGATCGCCGGCATTGCGGCGTACGTGAAGTACCTGCGCCCGGACATCAAGATCATCGGCGTCGAGCCGGATGACTCCAATTGCCTGCAAGCCGCCATGGCGGCGGGCGAGCGTGTAGTGTTGCCGACCGTGGGCATCTTCGCCGACGGTGTTGCAGTGGCTCAGATCGGTCAGCACACCTTTGACATCTGCAAGGACCATGTCGATGAAGTGATCACCGTCAGCACCGACGAAATCTGTGCCGCCATCAAGGATATCTACGACGATACCCGCTCGATCACCGAACCTGCCGGCGCTTTGGGCGTGGCCGGGATCAAGAAGTATGTCGAGCAGCGCGGTGTCAGCGGCCAGACTTTCGTCGCCATCGACTCTGGAGCCAACGTCAACTTCGACCGCCTGCGCCACGTTGCCGAGCGCGCGGAACTGGGCGAGGGCCGCGAAGCCATCATCGCCGTGACCATTCCCGAGAAGCCGGGCAGCTTCAAGGCGTTCTGCGAAGCCATCGGCAAGCGCCAGATCACCGAGTTCAACTACCGCTACAACACCGGCAGCGAAGCGCACATCTTTGTCGGCGTGCAGACCCACCCGGAAAACGACCCGCGCAGCGCCCTGATCGCCAGCCTGAGCGAACAAGGTTTTCCGGTGCTGGACCTGACCGACAATGAACTGGCCAAGTTGCACATCCGCCACATGGTCGGCGGGCGTGCGGCGCATGTGGTTGACGAAGTGATCCTGCGTTTCGAATTCCCGGAGCGTCCGGGGGCGTTGTTCAACTTCCTCAACAAGCTCGGCGGGCGCTGGAACATCTCGATGTTCCATTACCGCAACCATGGCGCGGCGGATGGCCGGGTCGTCGCGGGCCTGCAAGTGCCGCACGACGAGCGTCACCTGGTGCCGGCGGCGCTGGAAGAAATCGGTTACCCGTACTGGGATGAAAGCGACAACCCGGCCTACCAGCTGTTTCTTGGCTGAGGGGCTACGCTGATGGGCAGGTCATAAGGAAATCGAACAATGGAAACGTTAACTGCCCTGAAAGCGGCGCACATGGTGGCAACGGTTGTACTGCTGGCCTGTGCGCTGGGTCTGGGCGTCTGGGTTTTGCTTGCGCGGCGCAAGGGTGATGCAACGGCGGGAAGCCGCACCCTGCAACGGCCACGTGTATTTGTCTGGCTGTTGATGGGGCTGGCGCTGCTGAGCATGCCGTTTACCGGCTGGTGGATGGTGCACCTGGTGGGCTGGCCGTTGGGACATACCTGGTTGCTAGTCTCCAGTGTGCTGTACACCGTGGCGGCACTGGCGTGGTTCTGGCTGCTGGTGCGGCTGAACAAGCTGCGCAAAGCGCCGGGTGGCGCGGGTAAGTTCACCTTTGCCCTGGCGTTGTTCAGTTTTGTCTGTTTTGTCGCTATTGCCGGGTTGATGGGCGCCAAGCCCGTATAGGAGCGAGCCTGCTCGCGACGGGCGTTAACGAAAACGCGGGGCGCCTGAAGCCCCGCAACGATCTTGAGTTTTTCGCGAGCAAGCTCGCTCCTACAGTAAAGCGCTATCAGTCGCGCAACGAAATCACCGGCCAGCCACGCTTCTCGGCCTCGGCCCGCAGGTTCGAATCAGGATCGACAGCGACAGGATTCGTCACCTGCTCCAGCAGCGGCAAATCATTCATCGAGTCGCTATAGAAGTAGCTGTCTTGCAGCGTAAACCCGGTTTCTTCCAGCCAGCGATTCAGCCGCGTTACCTTGCCTTCGCGGAAGCACGGAACATCGGTGCTGCGTCCGGTGTAGCGGCCGTCGAGCATTTCGCATTCGGTGGCGATCAGGGTTTCGACCCCCAGGCGCTCGGCGATCGGCCCGGTGACGAAGCGGTTGGTGGCGGTGATGATCACCAGTTTGTCGCCGGCGTCGCGGTGCTTGGCCAGCAACTCGATAGCCTTGGGCAGCACGATCGGTTCGATGCAGTCGCGCATGTAGTCGCTGTGCCACTGATCCAGCGTGGCCATTTCGGTACGCCCGAGGACTTCCAGGCAGAAGTTCAGGTAAGCAGCGTTATCCAGTTTGCCGGCCAGGTAATCCTGGTAGAACGCATCGTTGCGTGCCTTGTAGGCGACGGCGTCGAGAAAGCCGCGCTCGCACAGGTAATCGCCCCAGGCGTGATCGCTGTCACCGCCCAGGAGGGTGTTGTCCAAATCGAATAAAGCCAGGCGCATTGCAGTTACCCGCTGAAAAGTCAGTAAAAAGGCGACAAGAATACGGTCTTTTCACAAGAGTGCACATAAGGTAGGAACCTTCGTTGCCGCCTTAACAACCTTTGTGGAACAATGCGGCGACATGCGTTTGCGAGGTTGTTGCCGTGATCGACCCCGATGGTTTTCGCCCCAATGTCGGGATCATTCTGACGAATGACGCCGGCCAGGTGCTATGGGCTCGCCGAATCAATCAAGATGCCTGGCAGTTTCCGCAGGGTGGAATCAACCCCGAAGAGACGCCGGAAGACGCCTTGTACCGCGAGCTGAACGAAGAAGTAGGCCTGGAGCGCGAAGATGTTGAAATTCTCGCCTGCACCCGGGGCTGGTTGCGCTATCGTTTGCCGCAACGTCTGGTACGTACCCACAGCCAACCGCTGTGCATCGGCCAGAAACAGAAATGGTTTCTCCTGCGCCTGATCTCAAACGAGCAGCGGGTGCGGATGGATTTGACCGGTAAACCGGAATTCGATGGCTGGCGCTGGGTCAGCTATTGGTATCCGTTGGGCCAGGTGGTGACATTCAAGCGCGAGGTGTATCGACGCGCTCTCAAAGAGCTTGCCCCGCGCCTTTTAGCGCGCGACTGACGACGGAGTTCGACCCCGAGCCATGCTCAATACGCTGCGCAAGATCGTCCAGGAAGTTAACTCCGCCAAGGATCTCAAGGCGGCGTTGGGGATTATTGTGTTGCGCGTCAAAGAGGCCATGGGCAGCCAGGTCTGCTCGGTCTACCTGCTTGACCCCGAGACCAACCGCTTCGTGCTGATGGCCACCGAGGGCTTGAACAAGCGCTCGATCGGCAAAGTCAGCATGGCACCCAACGAAGGTCTGGTTGGCCTGGTCGGTACGCGCGAAGAACCCCTGAACCTCGAAAACGCTGCGGACCACCCGCGCTACCGCTACTTCGCCGAGACTGGTGAAGAGCGCTTCGCCTCATTCCTCGGGGCGCCGATCATTCACCACCGCCGCGTCGTCGGCGTGTTGGTCATTCAGCAAAAAGAACGTCGCCAGTTCGATGAAGGTGAGGAAGCCTTCCTTGTGACCATGAGCGCGCAGCTCGCCGGCGTTATCGCCCACGCCGAAGCCACCGGCTCGATCCGTGGCCTCGGTCGTCAGGGTAAAGGCATCCAGGAGGCCAAGTTTGTCGGCGTACCGGGTTCGCCGGGTGCGGCTGTGGGTACGGCGGTGGTCATGCTGCCACCGGCCGACCTGGACGTGGTGCCGGACAAGACCATTACCGACATCGACGCCGAACTCGGGCTGTTCAAAACCGCCATCGAAGGTGTGCGCGCCGACATGCGCGCGTTGTCGGCCAAGCTTGCCACGCAGTTGCGCCCGGAAGAGCGGGCCCTGTTCGACGTCTACCTGATGATGCTCGACGATGCCGCGCTGGGCAGCGAAGTCACCACCGTGATCAAGACCGGTCAGTGGGCCCAGGGCGCGTTGCGCCAGGTGGTCACCGATCACGTCAACCGTTTCGAGTTGATGGACGACGCCTACCTGCGTGAGCGCGCCTCGGACGTCAAGGACCTCGGCCGGCGCTTGCTGGCCTATTTGCAGGAAGAGCGCCAGCAAACCCTGGTCTACCCCGACAACACCATCCTGGTCAGCGAAGAACTGACGCCGGCAATGCTCGGCGAGGTGCCGGAAGGCAAGTTGGCAGGCCTGGTGTCGGTGCTCGGTTCCGGTAACTCCCACGTCGCCATCCTCGCCCGCGCCATGGGCATCCCGACCGTGATGGGCCTGGTCGACCTGCCGTACTCCAAGGTCGACGGCATCCAGATGATCGTCGACGGCTACCACGGCGAGGTCTACACCAACCCGAGTGACGTGCTGCGCAAGCAGTTCGCCGAAGTGGTCGAGGAAGAGAAGCAACTGGCCCTCGGGCTGGATGCGCTGCGTGATCTGCCGTGTATCACGGTCGATGGCCACCGCATGCCGCTGTGGGTCAACACCGGCCTGCTGGCGGACGTTGCGCGGGCGCAGAAGCGCGGTGCCGAAGGCGTGGGCCTGTACCGCACCGAAGTGCCGTTCATGATCAACCAGCGTTTCCCGAGCGAAAAGGAACAACTGGCGATCTACCGCGAACAGCTGGCCGCGTTCCACCCGCAACCGGTGACCATGCGTACCCTGGACATCGGTGGCGACAAGTCGCTGTCGTACTTCCCGATCAAGGAAGACAACCCGTTCCTCGGCTGGCGCGGCATTCGCGTTACCCTCGACCACCCGGAAATCTTCCTGGTGCAGACCCGTGCCATGCTCAAGGCCAGCGAAGGCTTGAACAACCTGCGTATTCTGCTGCCGATGATCTCCGGCATTCATGAATTGGAAGAAGCGCTGCACCTGATCCACCGCGCCTGGGGCGAAGTGCGCGACGAAGGCTGCGACGTGCCGATGCCGCCGATTGGCGTGATGATCGAGATCCCCGCGGCGGTGTACCAGACCAAGGAACTGGCGCGGCAGGTGGACTTCCTGTCGGTCGGTTCCAACGACCTGACCCAATACCTGTTGGCCGTGGACCGCAACAACCCGCGGGTTGCCGATCTTTACGACTACCTGCACCCGGCGGTGCTTCAGGCATTGCAGAACGTAGTGCGTGACGCCCATGCCGAAGGCAAACCGGTGAGCATCTGCGGTGAAATGGCCGGTGACCCGGCGGCAGCCGTGCTGTTGATGGCGATGGGTTTCGACAGCCTGTCGATGAACGCCACCAACTTGCCGAAGGTGAAGTGGATGCTGCGCCAGATCAACCTGAGCAAGGCCAAGGAGTTACTGGCTGAGCTGATGACCATCGACAACCCGCAGGTTATCCACAGCTCGCTGCAACTGGCGCTGAAGAACCTCGGGTTGGCGCGGATGATCAATCCGGCGGCGATCAAGCCCCTCTAAACCCTGCTGGCCTTATCGCTGGCAAGCCAGCTCCCACAGGTTTTTCAGGTGTTCACAAAATTTGTGTTCGCCGAAGAGCCCTGTGGGAGCTGGCTTGCCAGCGATAGCGTCCGTCCAGGCGCCGCTAAACCAGAATCTCCACTTCCCCAAGATGCCCGCCATACGGCCCGAAACTGCGTTCGACGATATGCCGCGTGCCATCCGCCTGCACAATCAACGCCGTACTCGCCCGCGTCCCATAACTCTGGCTGGCAATGAACACACTCGACAGCAGCGTCTCGGTCGCCAACCCCACTCCCGTGTCCGGCAACTCGGCAAATGGCGCGGTCTGCGCATCGCTCAATAGCGCCAGCAGTGCCTGAGGCTGCGGATCATCCAGCACCTCGCTCAACGCCGCTTTGGCCTTGAGCAGTTTCGGCCAGGGTGTATCCAGCCCGGCATTGGATAACCCGTAGACCCCCGAGGCCAGCATGACGGCTTCCGATTCCCGTTGATTGAAGTGCCAGAGCTCATGGGGATTGCCGACCAGCAGGTTAAAGCCACCATATTCCAGCGAACGGTCGACAACATCGGCTAAATAGTCGTCAATTGGCATTTCCCCGGTGAGAAATCGCGCGACCAGCTCCCCACGAGACTTGCGCCCTGGCGGTCGATGGGGGTCGCGAATGTTGGTCAGCGCGGCAAAGCGTCCGTTGGCACCGACACCGAGCCAGGTACCACCGGCCTCCAGGTCGCGTCCGGCGTACACCTGGGGTGCTTCGGGCCATGGCGCCAGTGGGAGGCTGGGGCGGGCGTAAAACTCATCGCGATTGGCCGCCACGACCAGCGGCTGGGCATGGCCCGGGCGCCAGGCAAAAACAATCAGGCACATAAGGGCGTCCTTGTGTGTTTTTTGCCCACTCTACGCAGACATCGCTCATCGATCCATCGCCTTGCACAGTGGAGCTTGAGGCTATGCATCCGTTACCATGCCGCTCCGGTTTTGGGGATGCGGGCGGGACAACCATGGAATTTCTGCTCTATCTGGCGCTCGGCGCCTGTGCAGGTGTGCTCGCCGGGCTGTTTGGCGTGGGTGGCGGGATCATCATCGTCCCGGTGCTGGTGTTCAGCTTCAAGGCCCAAGGCTTCGATCCATCGATCCTCACGCACCTGGCGGTGGGGACGTCCCTGGCGACGATCATCTTTACCTCGGTCAACGCGGTGCGCGAGCATCACCGCCGTGGCGCCGTGCTTTGGCCGATCTTCATGTGGATGACCGTCGGCATACTGATCGGTGCCGGGTTCGGCGCCTTGACGGCGGAAGCGATTTCCGGCCCCAACCTGCAGAAACTCATTGGTGTATTTGCCTTGGTGATCGCCGCTCAACTGGCACTGGACGTCAAACCCAAGGCCAGCCGAACCGTGCCGGGCAAACTCGGTCTGACCGTGGCCGGCAGCGTGATTGGCTGGGCCTCGGCGATTTTCGGCATTGGCGGCGGTTCGTTGACCGTGCCATTCCTGACCTGGCGCAGCGTACCGATGCAGCAAGCTGTGGCCACTTCATCGGCCTGCGGGCTGCCGATTGCCCTGGCCAGTGCATTAAGTTTCATGATTCTGGGCTGGCACGATCCGTTGCTTCCGGCCCATAGTCTCGGTTTTGTTTATTTGCCGGCGCTGCTGGGCATTGCCCTGACCAGCATGGTGTTCGCCCGTTTGGGCGCGCGCCTGGCCCACAGGTTGTCGCCGAGGTTGCTGAAAAGGCTGTTTGCCGCTTTGCTGTTCTGCGTCGGTCTGAATTTTCTAGTCTGAAGCATCTGCTCTGACGCACAGCGCAATCCTGGCTTAATCCTGAGGTGGCAGCGTCGCCCGGGAATTTTTAAGATTTGAACTCTAACGAGGAGTCGCAATGCTGCCTTACCCGCAGATCGACCCGGTGGCTTTGGCCATCGGTCCGCTGAAAATCCACTGGTACGGCCTGATGTACCTGATCGGCATCGGCGGCGCCTGGCTGCTGGCCTCCCGCCGGTTGAACCGCTTCGACCCGACCTGGACCAAGGAGAAGCTCTCCGACATGGTGTTCTGGATGTCGATGGGGGTGATCGTCGGCGGACGCCTGGGTTATGTGCTGTTCTACGATCTGAGCGCCTATCTGGCCAACCCGACGCTGATTTTCGAAGTGTGGAAGGGCGGCATGTCGTTCCACGGCGGTTTCATCGGCGTGATGCTGGCGGCGCTGTGGTTCGGCAAGAAGAACAACAAGTCGTTCTTCCAGCTGATGGATTTCGTTGCTCCGATGGTGCCGATTGGCCTGGGGGCCGGGCGTATCGGCAACTTCATCAACGCCGAGTTGTGGGGCAAGGCAACCGATGTGCCCTGGGCGATGGTCTTTCCGACCGATCCGGCGCAACTGGCGCGTCATCCGTCGCAGCTGTACCAGTTCGCCCTCGAAGGTGTGGCGCTGTTCCTGATCCTCTGGTTGTTCTCGCGCAAGCCGCGGCCGACCATGGCGGTATCGGGCATGTTCGCGCTGTTCTATGGCATCTTCCGTTTCATCGTCGAGTTCGTCCGCGTACCGGACGCGCAACTGGGCTATCTGGCCTGGAACTGGCTGACCATGGGCCAGGTGCTGTGCCTGCCAATGATCGTCGGCGGCCTGGTCCTGATCTGGCTGGCGTATCACCGCGCCCCGGCAACGCCAGCGGCAGCCGTATAAAATTCGAACCCCGCAGCGATGGCTGCGGGTTCAAGGACACAGGTAATTCATGAAGCAATATCTCGAACTGGTCGCCCACGTCATCAAGAACGGCACCAAGCAGGCCAACCGTACCGGCGTGAACACCATCAGTTTTCCCGGCGCGATGCTGCGTTACGACCTGCAGGAAGGTTTCCCGGCGATCACCACGCGCAAGATGGCCTTCAAATCGGCCATCGGCGAAATGTGCGGATTCCTGCGTGGCGTGAACAACGCTGCCGAATTCCGTGCCTTGGGCTGCAAGGTCTGGGACCAGAATGCCAACGAAAACGCCCAGTGGCTGGCCAACCCGTTCCGCCAGGGCGAAGACGACCTTGGCGAAATCTATGGTGTGCAATGGCGCAAATGGCCGGCGTACAAGCAGATTCCGCTCAGCAACCCGGCCGCCATCGAGCAGACCCTCAAGCAAGGTTATCGCCAGATTGCCGAAGGCGAAGAAAACGGCCAGGCCTATGTGGTGCTGTACAAGGCCATCGACCAGGTTCGCCAGTGCGTCGACACCATCATCAAGGACCCGGGCAGCCGTCGCATCCTGTTCCACGGCTGGAACTGCGCCCAGCTTGATGAAATGGCCTTGCCGCCGTGCCACCTGCTGTACCAGTTCCACCCGAATGTCGAGACCAAAGAGATCTCCTTGACCCTCTACATTCGCTCCAACGACCTGGGCCTGGGCACGCCGTTCAATCTCACCGAAGGTGCCGCGTTGCTGAGCCTGATCGGTCGCTTGACCGGCTACACGCCGCGCTGGTTCACCTATTTCATCGGTGATGCGCACGTCTACGAAAATCACCTGGACATGCTCAACGAACAGCTCAAGCGTGAACCGTTCCCGATGCCGAAACTGGTGATTTCCGACCGTGTGCCGGAGTTTGCCAAGACAGGTGTGTATCAGCCGGAATGGCTGGAGCTGGTGGAGCCGGGCGACTTCTCGCTGGAAGGCTACGAGCACCACGCGCCAATGACCGCACCAATGGCGGTCTGAAGTACAACGCCTGAACCTGTGGGAGCGGGCTTGCCCGCGATGGCGGCGGCACATCCAACATTGATGTGACTGACATACCGCTATCGCGGGCAAGCCCGCTCCCACAGGGATTTGTGGTGTTCTCAGTGGCCGTGACTACGGCCGACATGGGAGTGCTCAGCCTCCGTCGCCACAACCCCGCCGCTCACTTCCAGCCGCTGCAAAATCCCGCATTGATCGATACCCGGCCTCTCGCCGCAGCGTTGGCGCAGGTCGAGCAGTTGTGCCTGCAAGGCCAGCAGGCCGTCGATCCGCGCCTTGACGTGGTGGATGTGCTCGTCGATCAGTGCGTTGACGCTTTCGCACTGGTCCTGCGGACTGTCGCGAAATGCCAGCAGGCTGCGGATTTCCTCGAGGGTCATGTCGAGGGTGCGACAGTTGCGGATGAAGGTCAGGCGCTCGGCGTGGGCCTGGGTGTAGACGCGATAGTTGCCGTCACTGCGGGCCGGTTCCGGCAGAAGGTTCTCGCGCTCGTAGTAACGGATCGTCTCTACGGCGCAGTCCGTGAGTTTCGCCAATTCTCCAATCTTCATGACGACAATCTCCAAAACTCCAAAATGGGTGCTTGACCCTATAGTGGCTACAGGGTCTTTACTGGGCAACAGGCACTCTTATGGACGCAACCAATGAGCGATTCTCAGCATACCCACAAACCTGTGGCCGAACATGAAATCGGCGTTAAGCTTCGACCCTTGCCCAAGCATGACCATGGCGGTCACGGTGACGCTTGCTGTTCATCAAGAACGGCAGCGCCTGCGCGGGTCACGCTGAGCGAATCGCCGACGGCGGGTGCCCGTCTGAGCAGCTTTCGCATCGAGGCGATGGACTGCCCGACCGAGCAGACGCTGATCCAGAACAAGCTAAGCAAGCTGACAGGCGTACAGCAGCTGGAGTTCAATCTGATCAACCGGGTGCTCGGCGTGACCCACGATTTGCCTGGCACCGAGCCAATCATCGAGGCGATCAAGGCCCTGGGCATGCACGCCGAACCACTGGAGCAGGGGGCTGAAACACCGGCAGCGAAACCCGACAGGAAACACTGGTGGCCATTGGCGTTGTCCGGTGTGGGTGCATTGCTGGCGGAAGTCATCCACTTCACCGCGACCGCGCCTGATTGGGTAGTCGCGGTCATTGCGCTGGTGTCCATCCTCAGCGGCGGTCTTGGCACCTATAAAAAGGGCTGGATCGCGCTCAAGAACCTCAATCTGAACATCAACGCACTGATGAGCATTGCCGTCACCGGCGCCATCCTGATCGGTCAATGGCCGGAAGCGGCGATGGTGATGTTCCTGTTCACCGTGGCCGAGCTGATCGAGGCTCGCTCCCTGGATCGTGCGCGCAATGCCATCGGCGGGCTGATGCAGATGGCGCCGGAGCAGGCGACGGTGTTGCAGGCCGACGGCAGTTGGGTCGAGCAGGATGTCAAAATCATCGAAATCGGCGCGCGGGTGCGTGTGCGTCCCGGCGAGCGCATTGGTCTGGACGGTGAGGTCCTGTCCGGGCGCTCGACCATCGATCAGGCGCCCATTACCGGGGAAAGCCTGCCGGTAGAGAAAACCATCGGCGACAAAGTGTTCGCCGGCACCATCAATCAGGCCGGTTCCCTTGAGTATGCGGTCACTGCCGCCGCGGGCAATTCGACCCTGGCACGCATCATCCACGCCGTTGAACAGGCGCAGGGCGCGCGGGCGCCGACCCAGCGATTCGTCGATCAGTTTTCGAAAATCTACACCCCGGCAGTGTTTGTTCTTGCGCTGGCCGTGGCGGTCATCCCACCGCTGTTCATGGGCGAGTTGTGGTTCGACTGGATCTATCGGGCGCTGGTGCTGCTGGTGGTGGCGTGCCCGTGTGCGCTGGTGATTTCCACGCCGGTGACCATCGTCAGCGGCCTCGCGGCGGCGGCGCGCAAAGGGATCCTGGTCAAGGGCGGCGTCTATCTGGAGGGCGGTTACAAGCTCGACTACCTGGCCCTGGACAAGACCGGCACCATCACCCACGGCAAGCCGGTGCAGACCGATTACCTGTCGCTGGACCCGACCGCCGATGCATCGGCGCCAGCCATTGCCGCCGCGCTCGCCGGGCGCTCGGATCACCCGGTTTCCCTGGCCATCGCCAAAGCGGCTGTGGATAACCAAAGCACGACGCTGATTGTGGATAACTTCGAAGCCTTGGGCGGGCGCGGTGTGCGCGGCGAGATCAACGGCCAGCTCTACCATTTGGGCAACCATCGTCTGGTGGAGGATCTGGGCCTGTGCTCGCTGGCGCTGGAAGAAAAACTGTTTGCCCTGGAAAAGCAGGGCAAGTCGGTGGTGCTGCTGCTTGATGCGTCCGGTCCTTTGGCACTGTTCGCTGTCGCCGATACGGTAAAAGCCTCCAGTCGCGAAGCCATCGAGCAACTGCATGACCTGGGTATCAAAACCCTGATGCTCACCGGCGACAACGTCCACACCGCGCAGGCCATTGCCGCGCAGGTCGGCATAGACGAAGCCAGGGGCGACCTGTTGCCGGGGGACAAATTGCAGTCTATCGAGGCCCTATATGCTCAGGGGCACCGGGTCGGCATGGTCGGCGACGGCATCAACGACGCGCCTGCACTGGCGCGTTCCGAGATCGGTTTCGCCATGGCCGCTGCGGGCACCGATACTGCGATAGAAACCGCCGATGTCGCCCTGATGGACGACGATTTGCGCAAGATCCCGGCATTCATTCGCCTGTCGCGGCAGACGTCGAGCATCCTCAAGCAGAACATCGCCCTGGCGTTGGTCATCAAGGCGATCTTTCTTGGGGTAACCTTCGCCGGGGTCGCTACCATGTGGATGGCAGTGTTCGCCGACATGGGCGTGAGTTTGCTGGTGGTGTTCAACGGTTTGCGCCTGCTGCGCAAGTAAAGAATGAGGGGCGGTTGTGCTGAGTGCCGAGCTGAAGGCGTTTTACATGGTGGCCCGCCTGGGCAGCATTACCCAGGCTGCCAAAAAGCTTGGCCTGAGCCAGCCGACGGTGACGACGCAGATCCGCAACCTCGAGAGTCAGTATGCGGTCGAGCTGTTCTACCGTGGCGGTCGGCGTCTCAGCGTCAGCGAGGAGGGCGCGCGGCTGTTGCCGATGGTCAAGGTGCTGATGCAGCAGGAAGCCGACATCGAGTTTTTCCTGCGTAACTGCGGCCAGGTCCAGGGCACTTTGCGCATTGCCGCCACGGCGCCGTATTACATCCTCGACCTGGTGAAAACCTTTCGCGAGCGTTTGCCGCAGGTGGAGGTGTCGGTGGAAATCGGCAATTCCCAGCAAGTGCTCGAAGCGCTGGAAGATTACCGGGTCGATGTTGCGGCATCGTCGCAGCTGCTCGATGACGCGCGCCTGATTCGCCGGGTGCTCGGCAGCGATCCGCTGGTGCTGGCGGTGCATCGCAATCATCCACTGGCGGTTCATGATCACGTACCACTCGGCGCTCTGGCCGGGCATACCCTGCTGATGCGCGAGCCGGGCTCGACCACCCGCCGCCTGACCGAAGAGTTGCTGGCCAGCGCCGGAGTGAGTTTCGGGCCACTGCTGGAGATCGGCAGCCGCGAATCGATCCGCGAAGCGGTGCTGCGCAACATCGGCATCAGCATCATCGCCCGCCAGGAAGTCCCCCATGATCCGCAACTGCGGGTGCTGACCATCGAGAATGCACCGCAGATTCCCGAATACCTGTATTGCCTCAAGGAACGCAAGGGCGCGCGGTTGCCGGCGGCGTTCCTCGGGTTGGCGCAGGAAATGGCCCCGGCCTGAATTCTGGGGTGCCTGTACCGGCCTCATCGCGAGCAAGCTCGCTCCCACAGTGGGTTTGAGGTGAAACACAAATTGTGTGAACACCCAAAATCCCTGTGGGAGCGAGCTTGCCCGCGATGGCGTCAGTTCAGGCAACACAGGAATTGAACCAAAATCCTCGAATACCACTATCGGCAGTTTTTGCCTTACTGCCACATGACGGACTCATTACAACCCTAGGATGGCCTGCATCTGCCAGATGAGGTCCGTCCATGAACAACTCGATCGCAACTGCCCTGACCAATCCCGGCGCCCCGATGAAGGTGCGCGGCGTACAGAAACGTTTCGGCGCTTTCACCGCGCTGGATAACGTTTCACTCGACGTGGCAGCCGGTGAGCTGGTGTGTCTGCTGGGTCCGTCGGGCTGTGGCAAGACCACCTTGCTGCGCTGTATCGCCGGCCTGGAAAAGCAGGACAGCGGCGAGTTGTACCTGGGGGATCGCGACGTTTCCCACCTGGCTCCCCAGGCGCGGGACTACGGCATTCTGTTCCAGTCCTACGCGTTGTTCCCCAATCTCACTGTCGAAGCGAACATTGCCTATGGCCTCGCCGGCAATGGTCGCGACCAGATTCGCCAGCGTGTCGGTCAGATGCTGGAACTGGTCGGCCTGAGCGGCAGCGAGAAAAAATATCCCGGTCAGTTGTCCGGTGGCCAGCAGCAGCGGGTTGCACTGGCTCGCGCTCTGGCCCCGGCACCATCGCTGTTGCTGCTCGACGAGCCGATGTCGGCCCTCGATGCCCGGGTGCGCGAGCATCTGTGCACCGAACTGCGCCAGCTGCAACGCAACCTCGGCATCACCACCCTGATGGTGACCCACAATCAGGACGAGGCCATGTTGATGGCCGACCGTATCGCCGTGATGAACAACGGCAAGGTCGAGCAGTACGCCACGCCGCAGGAAATCTACAACCGCCCGGCCACGCCGTTCGTGGCGGAGTTCGTCGGCCAGGGCAACTGGTTGCCGTTCCAGCGCAGCAGCGACAGCCACGCCCAGGTCGGCGGGATGAACATGCGCCTGGCCGAAGGCAGCGCCAAGACCGCCTCGGGCCGTTTGTTCTGCCGCCCCGAAGCGATCAACGTCAATCCGCTGGTGCACGAGGAAAACCTGTTCCCGGCCAAGGTTCGCGAGATCACCTTCCTCGGCAACCGCTGCCGCATGAGCTTCGAGCTCGATCATTTGCCGGGCCATGCGCTATTGGCGGAACTGGCACCGGAAGCCATGCCGCGCCTTGGCGCCCGGCAGATCATGGTCGCCTTGCCGCCGCGCAGCCTGCAGGTGTTTGCCTGATGAGCGCGAACATTGCGCTGCCGCTGCCACAACAGCAGGTTCGGCAGACTTCCCGTGCCGAGATCGGTGACCGGCTGTTCGTGGTCGGCGGCAAAGTGCTTCTGCTGGTGCTGTTGGGCGTTGCCGTATTGATGCCGTTGCTGGCGATCTTTTGGCGTGGTTTCAGCGCTGAAGCCGGGCAGGGTGGTGGTTGGGTTGCAGCGAAAGAACTGGTGACCAGCGAGAACTTCCACTGGTTGCTCGGCAACAGTCTGAAGGTTTCCCTCAGCGTCGCGACGATTGTCGTACCCCTGGCTTATCTGTTTGCCTACGCGCTGCAACGCACCCTGATTGCAGGTAAAGGTATCTGGCGTGGCATTTCCCTGCTGCCATTGATGGCGCCGTCGATGCTGCCCGGGATTGCGCTGGTCTACCTGTTTGGCAACCAGGGCATGCTGCGTGGCCTGCTCTCGGACAATATCTACGGCTTCTGGGGCATTGTTCTGGGTGAGGTGATCTACACCTTCCCGCACGCCTTGATGATTCTTCTGTCGGCCTTGTCACTGGCGGATGCGCGACTGTTCGATGCGGCTTCAAGCATGGGCGCCAGTCCGGCGAAAGCGTTCCGCAGCATCACCTGGCCGGCGACCCGTCAGGCGGTTTTCGCTGCGTTCTGCCTGGTGTTCACCCTGACCATCACCGATTTCGGTGTTCCGGTGGTGGTCGGCGGCGACTATCAAGTGCTGGCGCTGGAAGCCTATAAAGCCGTGGTCGGCCAACAGCAATTCGGCCGCGGTGCCTTGATCGGCATGGTGTTGTTGCTGCCGGCGCTGTTCAGCTTTGGTGTCGATGCCTGGTTGCGTCGCCGTCACGGCGACTCCATGAGCGGTCGTGCCCAGGTGTTCAAGCCTGCGCCATCGAAGCTGCGCGACACTTGCTACCTGGCCATCGTCCTGTTGATCAGTGCTGCGTTGCTGCTGGTGTTCGGCATGGCGGTGTTCTCGTCCCTGGTGAAATTCTGGCCGTACAACCTGTCGCTGTCGCTCAACCACTATCAGTTCAATGAAACCGCCGGCGGTGGCTGGCTGGCCTACGGCAACAGCTTGAAGATGGCCTTGGGCACGGCGTTGATCGGCAGCCTGCTGATTTTCACCGGCGCCTACCTGATGGAAAAAACCAGGGGCCAGCGCGGCCTGAACCTGACCTTGCGCATGCTCAGCTTCGTACCGATGGCGGTGCCGGGCCTGGTGTTGGGGTTGGGTTACGTCTTCTTCTTCAACCTCACTGGCAACCCGCTGCACGGGCTGTACGGGACCATGACCCTGCTGATCGTCTGCACCATTGCGCACTATTTGACCACCGCGCAAATGACCGCCACCACCGCATTGCGTCAACTCGATGCCGAGTTCGAAGCCGCCGCGCTGTCGCTCAAGGCGCCGCTGTACCGCCATTACCTGCGCGTCACCGTGCCGATTTGCCTGCCGGCTTTGCTGGACATCGTGCGCTACCTGTTCGTCTCGGCCATGACCACCGTCTCGGCGGCGATCTTCCTCTACAGCCCCGACACCATCCTCGCGGCGGTGGCGGTACTGAACATGGACGACGCCGGCAACGTCGGCGGCGCGGCGGCGATGTCGACCCTGATTCTGTTCACCTCGGCGGGCGTGTCGCTGCTGCTGGCCGGGGCTTCGCGCGGTTTGCTGCGCCGCTCTCAGGCCTGGCGGCAGACCGCGCCCGGTCACTGATTCACACCCTCAACTCAAATACAGGAAAAGATCATGTTCAAGCCTATGGCCCTGGCCGCCGCTGTCCTCACCGCTTTCAGCCTGAACGCCTTTGCGGCGAAAACCGAGTTGACGGTGTACACCGCCCTCGAAGCTGAGCAGCTGAAAACCTATAAAGAAGCCTTCGAAAAGGCCAACCCGGACGTCGAAATCAAATGGGTGCGCGATTCCACCGGCATCATCACGGCTAAGTTGCTCGCCGAAAAAGCCCGCCCGCAGGCTGACGCCGTGTGGGGCCTGGCGGCTTCCAGCCTGGCGATCCTCGACCAGCAAGGCATGCTGCAAAGCTATGCACCGAAGGACCTGGGCAAGATCGGCGCCAACTACCGTGACGCCGCCAACCCGCCAGCCTGGGTCGGCATGGATGTCTGGGCCGCGACCATTTGTTTCAACACCGTCGAAGCCGAAAAGCAGGGCCTGACCAAACCCGTGAGCTGGCAAGACCTGACCAAGCCTGAGTACAAAGGCAAGATCGTCATGCCGAACCCGGCGTCGTCCGGCACCGGCTTCCTCGACGTCAGCGCCTGGCTGCAAACCTTCGGCGAGAAGCAGGGCTGGGCCTACATGGACGGCCTGCACCAGAACATCGGCCAGTACGTTCACTCCGGTTCCAAGCCTTGCAAACTGGCGGCCGCGGGTGAGTTCCCGATCGGTATTTCCTTCGAGTACCCGGCGGTTCAACTGAAACGCCAGGGCGCACCGCTGGACATCATCCTGCCGAAGGAAGGCCTGGGCTGGGAAATCGAAGCGACCGCCGTGATCAAGGGCACTGCCCACGAAGAAGCCGCGAAGAAACTGGCTGACTTCTCTGCCAGCCCTGAGGCGATGGAACTCTACAAAGAAAACTTCGCAGTGCTCGCCCAGCCTGGCATCGCCAAGCCGCAGACCGAACTGCCAGCCGACTACGAACAGCGCCTGATCAAGAACGACTTCGCCTGGGCCTCGAAGAACCGCGACGAGATCCTGACCGAATGGCGCAAGCGTTATGATGGCAAGTCCGAGAAAGTGGCGGCCAAGTAAGATCTTTATCGGCTGAAAGGGCCTCTTCGCGAGCAAGCCCGCTCCCACAGGGAAATGCATTCCAATGTGGGAGCGAGCCTGCTCGCGAAAGCGGTCTACCATTCACCACAAATCTCACTGATCGGGAGACTTCTGATGCACAGCCATGAACAAACCGTCGCCAAGGTCTTCGCCCTCTATGAACGCTTTGGCGACAGCGACTACATCGGCGAGCCGGTGTCGCAGATCGAGCACATGTCCCAGACCGCCCAATGCGCGATGGCCGAAGGCTTCGACGACGAAGTCGTGCTGGCGGCGTTCTTCCACGATATCGGGCACATCTGCGCCGAGGGTGCCGAGAACATGGGCGGCTACGGCGTGGTCAGCCACGAACGGCTGGGCGCCGATTATTTGCGCAATGCCGGCTTCAGCGAACGCATGGCCCGGTTGGTGGAGTACCACGTCCAGGCCAAGCGTTATCTGACACTCAGGGAACCTGGGTACTACGAACGCCTGAGCGAAGCCAGTCGCCGGACCCTGGAATATCAGGGGGGGGTGATGACCGAAGCTGAAGCCGATGCCTTCGAGCAGGACCCGTTGTGCAAAGTCAGTTTGCGCATGCGCCAGTGGGATGAACAGGCCAAGGAGATGCATGTGCCGGTGATTGATCTAGGGGTGTTGAAGCGCAAAGCCATCAGAGTCTTGTCTCTCGAAGCCTGCTGAAACGCCCTACAAGTAAATGAAACTGTTCGCGCAGAGAGTTCCGGCGAGACGGGCTAGCTTGATCGGCCCTTATTCAATGAGAAACTCCACCATGCGTTATTTGAAAGTGACTGCCCAGGACCGCAGCGCGAACGGCAAGGCCGACACCGTCCTCCTGCATTTTTTCGAGGAGAGTAGCGGGGCAGAGGACAGGCTCATCCATAAGGCCTATGCGCTGGATATCACGGCTGATGGCAAGGTTGATTTCCAGGTCGGTGATGTGAACAACGATGGTAAGGAAAACATCAAGGACGAGCGGTTGCTCAGGTCGTTTGCCAACGCCTACTTGCAGCTCAAATGGTTCAACCGCGGCGATACCTGGGATCGCTATTTGAAGATATTCACCGAAGATTTCGCCAACGACGGTTCGCCAGACACCGTGCGCCTGCACTTTCATGAAGGCGTCGGCAAACCGTCGGATCAAACTATCGTTTACACCGCGTCCGCCTATGACACCAACAACGACGGGAAGATGGATTGGCTGATCCACTTCGATATGGATAACGACGGTGACCAGGATGCGGTGGATCAGCAGCGCGTCTCACAGCTCAGCACTGCGTATCTGCTGTTCAACTGGAGCTGACGATCAGCAAGTTCACAACTGCTGCGCCAACACCTCAACCTGCTCCTGCCGCTCCGCCTGATTCAACTTTGGATGCGGATTCAACGACGACCACTGCGGATGCGCCCGAGCCTTGTTCAAAGCCTCGGGCAGTTTGCCTTCGCGCCAACTCTTTTCCTGAGGCGTGGCCACCTGGATGCTGTCCATCGCTGCGTGCCCACGGGTGTTCAGCGCCTGCAGCAATTGCCGCTGGCGCAGCGCCAGCAGGCGCAGCACGTTGTCATCCACCGTCAGTTCTCGCTGGCCCTTGATCTTGCCCAGCAAGCGGCTGCCATAACTGCGTGCGGTTTGCAGGGCGCCACCGGCGATGGCGCCGGCCAGTGCAGCGGCGCCGAGTGTAATCCCGCCCACCAGCAAATCGACCCCGGCCCCGGCAGCGGCGCCTGCGGCAATTCCACCGCCGACGCGCACACCCAGTTGCTTGAGGGTTTCCGGGTTGAACAGGTCATCGCCCCAACGGCCATCGAGCAGCGGCAAATCACTGGCCGCGGCATCCTGTGGGCGGAAGGCGTAGAGCTTGAGCAGGGCCTCGACGCAACGCTGCTCACGCTGGCGTACGGCTTTGCGCAATTCGCTGATCGCCTGTTGTTCCTGCTCGGCTTCACTGACAACGCTGCGCCGGCAAGCCGCGCAATCGATCAGCAATTCGGCAATCAGTCGCTCCGCGCTTTGCTGGCGAGCCAGACGCTGGGCCTGCTGATCGGCGATCAGGCGCTCGAGTTGCGGCCGGGCCGTTTCCAGCAGCAGGGCGAGACTTTCATAGAGTCGACGCTCGCCATCTTCCGGCGGCGCGACACTGTCGAAACGCACCAGGGCATGCAAGCCCAGCCGCGCCAGCGCTTCACGCCAGGCCGGTTCGCGGTGGTTGGCGCTGCTGACGAAATTCAGCACCGGCAGCAAGGGTTTTCCGCAACTGGCTAACACTTCCAGCTCGTCGCGATACTTGGCCAGCACCGGCTCACGGGCGTCGATCACATAAAGACCGGCATCCGACGCCAGCAACTGGCGCAGCACTTTGGCTTCCTGTTCGAAGCGTTGCCGGGCTTCGCTGCCCTCCAGGAAACGCGCCAGGCGTGCCGGACCGTCGAGGCGTTCACCCGGGCGTTCCAGGCGTTCAAGGTAGTCGAGCAGGGCGATGGCGTCTTCCAGGCCAGGGGTGTCGTAGAGATCGAGCAGCGGCTCGCCGTCCACCGACAACCGTGCGCCCTCGACATGCCGCGTGGTACTGGGGCGATGGGACACCTCACCGAAGCCGACGTCGCGGGTCAGGGTGCGCAGCAACGAGGTTTTACCGACGTTGGTGTGACCGACCACGGCGAGTTTCAGAGGCTGCTTCCTGGTGTCAGTCATGACCCGTCTCCAGCCAGTTCATCGGTGCACAATCGGCAAACGGCAACTCAAGCTGTTGCAGTGCCACGTGCCAATCGCCCAGGCGTTCGGCGTCCAGCGCTTCACCGGGCGGCGCCTGCAACAACCACACGCGGGTGGCGCTGGCGCTGCGGGCCAGTTCGGCAATCAAGGCCAGGCTGCCGCGATCCGGCGAGCGCCGTGGATCGCAGGCGATGGCCAGGCGTGCCGGGGGAAAGCGGCTCAGTTGTTCGAGGAGTTTGTGCCGCGATTCGCGACTGTCGAGGATCCCGGCGTTATTCACGTTTTTCGGCAACTGCGGTGGCCACGGGCGTTGGTCGTCCAGTTCGATGGCGACCAACAGCGCACCGTCGCTTTGCTGCTCGGTGACACCGTTTTCCACGCGGTGCAGTTGCGCCGGTGCCGCATCGCTGACACCGAGGCGCTCGCTGGTGGGCATCAAGCGTTCGCGCAACTGCGCGTAACCGGGCAGGTTCAAATCCAGGCGCAGCGCTGTTTGCCCTGTCTTCCAGCGCCACAGGCAAAGCAGCGCGAGCAGCAGGCGCGGCAAAACGCCGTAGACCAGCAGTACGCCCACCAGCCAGGCGGCCCAGGCCTGGCGAGCGCTTTCGATGTTCAGTGCGGCATCGCCACTGGCGCGGATCATCTCCACGGTCGGCACACTGAAGCCAAGCAGGGCCGGCAACGCACCCAGCGCTTGAGTGACGGCGATAAAGGTGTCGGCACCGAGGATCGTGGTTTCCCAGACGAAGCCGTAGCGCCGGGTCGCCATCAACATCAGCAGGATCACCAGCGCGCTGAGCATCGCCAACAACCACAGGCTGTTGACCAGCACGCCGATGGCCCAGCGATTGAGTTTCTGCCGTTGCAGTAACAGGAGTAGGGCGGGGGCCAACTGCGCGGCTTTGGCGTCACGAGCGAGCTTTTCACTGAGCCATAGCCACAGGCGTCCGAGGCTGGCGCCGTGTTCGCCGGCAAACACCAGCCCCAGCGCCCAACTCAGCAGCAGGACCAGATTGAGCCCGAGCAGGCTGCCCAAGGCCCAGAACACATTTACCGGGTGCAGGCCGTCGCCCATAGCCGCGAAGGCCAGGCCGGCGCCGCTGATCACGGCCAGTACCGCCAATACCAGCAGCGCCAGCCGCGAGCCTTGCAGCCAGTGTTTGAGGGCTGTAGTCAGGCCATCGCGTTCAGCCAGCCACAGGGCGCGGCGTTGAATGCGCGCCGGCAAATCGCCGCCGGCGCTGCGGGCCAGTCGGTTGGCTTCCAGGTCTTCCAGGGGGCCTGCGTGTTCTTCGCGCAGGCGGATGGTTTCTGTCAGCCAGAGGGTATTGAGTTCAGTCACGCGGCATCCCGTCGCTTAAATGAGCTGTGAGCATAACCGCTGTGGCGCTTATCGGCGAAAGCGAGGCTCTGGTATCCTCGCCGGCATGACTAAATCACTCCCCCTCAGCCTGATCGCAGCCCTCGGTGAAAACCGTGTGATCGGCGTCGACAACAGCATGCCCTGGCACTTGCCGGGAGACTTCAAATATTTCAAGGCCACCACCCTCGGCAAGCCGATCATCATGGGTCGCAAGACCTGGGATTCCCTCGGTCGTCCGCTGCCGGGCCGCCTGAACATCGTGGTCAGTCGCCAGGCGGATCTGCAGCTCGAAGGCGCGGAGGTATATCCGTCGCTGGAAGCCGCCGTCGTTCGCGCCGAAGCATGGGCGAAGGAACAGGGCGTCGATGAGTTGATGCTGATTGGCGGCGCGCAGTTGTATGCGCAAGGGCTGGCGCAGGCTGACCGGTTGTACCTGACCCGCGTGGCGCTGAGCCCGGAAGGGGATGCCTGGTTTCCGGAGTTTGATTTGAACCAGTGGAAACTGGTGTCGGATGTGCCGAATCCGGCGGAAGGCGATAAGCCGGCGTATAGCTTCGAAGTCTGGGAAAAAGCCTAAAAGCATCGTCGGATCGCCGCCCGGAGCAAGCTCGCTCCCACAGTGTTTTGAGGTGAATCACAAATTGTGTGAACACCACAGATCCCTGTGGGAGCGAGCTTGCTCGCGATAGCGGTCTATCAGACGCTACTCAAGCGTGCGCCAACGCCGAATGCTCATCCGCATCCAGCAGCGCCTTATCGGTCTGCTGCATCACCTGACTGGTGATCGCCCCGGCCGTCATCGAACCACTCACATTCAGCGCCGTACGCCCCATATCAATCAGCGGCTCGACCGAAATCAGCAACGCCACCAGTGACACCGGCAAGCCCATCGCCGGCAGCACGATCAACGCGGCAAAGGTCGCGCCACCACCCACTCCGGCCACACCGGCCGAGCTCAGCGTCACAATCGCCACCAGCGTCGCGATCCACAATGGGTCCAGCGGGTTGATGCCCACGGTCGGCGCTACCATCACCGCCAACATCGCCGGGTACAGACCGGCACAGCCGTTCTGGCCAATGGTCGCGCCGAACGAAGCGGCGAAACTGGCGATGGACTGCGGGATGCCCAGACGGCTGGTCTGCGCTTCGATACTCAACGGAATTGTCGCTGCGCTGGAACGGCTGGTGAACGCAAACGTCAGCACTGGCCAGATCTTGCGGAAGAACCGCAGCGGGTTGATCCCGGCGGCCGACACCAGCACGCCATGCACCACGAACATCAGGCCCAGGCCGATGTAGGACACCACCACGAAACTGCCGAGCTTGATGATGTCTTGCAGGTTGGAACCGGCGACCACTTTGGTCATCAGCGCCAACACGCCGAACGGGGTCAGCTTCATCACCAGGCGCACCAGACGCATCACCCAGGCTTGCAGGGTGTCGATGGCGTTGATCACTTTCTGACCTTTCTCGGCATCATCCTTGAGCAATTGCAGCGCCGCGCCCCCCAGGAACGCAGCGAAAATCACCACGCTGATGATCGACGTCGGCTTGGCTCGCGCCAGGTCTGCGAAGGGGTTTTGCGGGATGAACGACAGCAGCAGCTGCGGCACATTCAGGTCGGCGACCTTGCCGGCGTAATCGGTCTGGATGGTTTGCAGGCGCGCCATTTCCTGAGTGCCGGCCACCAGGCCTTCGGCGGTCAGGCCGAACAGGTTGGTCAGGCCGATGCCGATCAACGCCGCGCTGGCCGTGGTGAACAGCAGCGTGCCGATGGTCAGGAAGCTGATCTTGCCCAAGGACGACGCGTTGTGCAGGCGGGCCACGGCGCTGAGGATCGAGGCGAACACCAGCGGGATCACGATCATTTGCAGCAGCTGCACATAGCCGTTGCCCACCAGGTCGAACCAGCCGATCGAGGCTTTCAGCACTGGGTTGCCGGCACCGTAGACAGTGTGCAACGCCACACCGAACGCCACGCCCAGCACCAGCGCGAGCAGGACTTTTTTCGCCAGGCTCCATGTCGTGTGACGGGTTTGTGCCAGGCCGAAGAGCAGGGCGAGGAACACCAGCAGATTGAGGATCAGCGGCAGATTCATGAAGACTCCGATAAGACTTGTGCCGGTTGCACCCTTGGGCAACCGCGAACCGGCAAGCCTAACAGCTTGAAAACTAATGAATTAATATCAAAAACGTATGATATCCGTCGCTTTTGGAATAAGCGGATGTCGCTGTCAGAAATGCAACTGGCGCGAAAGGGACGCGGACGGTCGCTGACAGACGAGGACTGTCACACTTATTTGTTAGCGTCGATCTCTTTCACATTCAGGGAGAAACGCCAATGAAGTTCGCACCGAAATTACTGGCAGCAGCACTTTGCCTGGGCCTTGCCGGCCAGGTTTTCGCAACGGATCTGAAACACTGGCCAGCCGATCAGGCCAAGGCACTGGACGCGATGATCGCTGCCAATGCCAACAAGGGTAACTACGCGGTGTTCGACATGGACAACACCAGTTACCGCTACGACCTCGAAGAGTCGTTGCTGCCGTTCATGGAGAACAAGGGCCTGATCACCCGCGACAAGCTCGATCCCTCCCTGAAACTGATGCCTTTCAAGGACATTGCCGACCACAAGGAAAGCCTGTTCAGCTACTACTACCGCCTCTGCGAACTCGACGACATGGTTTGCTATCCATGGGTCGCCCAGGTCTTCTCCGGCTTTACCCTCAAGGAACTCAAGGGCTATGTCGACGAGATGATGGCGTCCGGCAAGCCGGTGCCGGCGACTTATTACGAAGGCGACGTGGTCAAGAAGCTCGACGTAAACCCGCCGAAAATTTTCACCGGCCAGCAAGAGCTGTACAAGAAACTGATGGAGAACGGCATCGAGGTCTACGTGATGACCGCCGCCTCCGAAGAACTGGTGCGCATGGTCGCGGCCGATCCGAAGTACGGCTACAACGTCAAACCGCAGAACGTGATTGGCGTGTCGCTGCTGCTCAAGGACCCGAAGACGGGCGAACTGACCACCGCGCGCAAGCAGATCACTGACGGCAAATATGACGAAAAGGCCAACCTCGGCCTGGAACTGACCCCGTACCTGTGGACCCCGGCGACCTGGATGGCGGGCAAACAGGCGGCGATCCTGACCTACATCGATCAGTGGAAAAAACCGGTGCTGGTGGGCGGCGATACCCCGAGCAGCGACGGCTACATGCTGTTCCACAGTGTTGACGTGGCCAAGGGCGGCATCCACCTGTGGGTCAACCGCAAGGACAAGTACATGACCCAGATCCAGGGCATGATGGCCAAGAACGCCGCGGCCCAGGCCAAGGAAGGGTTGACGGTGACTGCCGACAAGAACTGGGTGGTCGTCAAACCCGAAGAAATCCAGTAAGACCGCGGCGCTGCCATCGCGGGCAAGCCCGCTCCCACAAAGGTCTTGGGTGAAACACAAGTTGTGCGAATCCCGACGATCCCTGTGGGAGCGGGCTTGCCCGCGATGAGGCCAGTCGGTGCAATGAAAGCCTCTGCCTGATCGACATCTCCTGACAGTCGCAACCTACGCATTCTTGCGTAAGGGACTACGACTACGCCAGAATCCGCCGGCTTGTGCGCCTGATTGGCGGGTTCTATCTTCTGCGCGTCGCTGCCCATCAGCGATCGGGTTTGGTAGCCCGGATTTTCCAGGCGCATGACAACACCTTTGGCAGGTTTTTTCGTCTCTGCTTTTATGGTGGTCATGCGTAGGGCGCTTTCGAGCGCGCCGGCTCCCTGGACCGGTCTACCAACCTGCGTATGGCTGCCACCTTTCGTTTGGTAGCGAAGGTGATGGCTCTCTGCCTCCAGGAGATTCATCAATGCTAAAAATTACTCCCGATCCACCAAACTCCGACAACCTGTCCACCCGCATCAACGCCACCCCGCGTAAACCCAGCCAAACATTCGTCATCGCACCGGACCTCGACACCGAAACCCTGTTGGCCCACGCCTGCGAATCCCTCGCCTCGGCCAATGTCATGGCCAGCGATTTCGCCGGACTGCTGGACGGCTCGCAGCGCAGCACGATGCTGGGGATCGCCCAGGTCATCATGCTGGGCGAACTGGCGGTGAACCAGGCACTGGATAACCTCGACCCGCAGGAATAATGGGAACGCTGTTAACTGTAGGAGCGAGCTTGCTCGCGATGGTCGTTAACGATGACGCGTACTTTCTGATTTGACGCGGTGACCTTGCGTTCATCGCGAGCAAGCTCGCTCCTACAGTGGATCTGTGCAAACAAAAATGCCCCGCACTTGGCGGGGCATTTTTATGTCGATGGTTAACGCTTACAGCCCGTCAAGCATCGCCTTGTTACGCACAGCACCCTTGTCGGCACTGGTCGCCAGCAGGGCGTAGGCTTTCAGTGCGGTGGTCACTTTACGTGGACGCACTTCCACCGGTTTCCAGCCTTTCTTGTCCTGCTCGACGCGGCGAGCGGCCAGTTCTTCGTCACTGACCAACAGGTTGATCGAGCGGTTCGGAATGTCGATCAGCACTTTGTCGCCGTCCTGCACCAGGCCGATTGCGCCGCCGGCAGCCGCTTCAGGCGAAGCGTGGCCGATGGACAGGCCCGAGGTGCCGCCGGAGAAACGGCCGTCGGTGAGCAGGGCGCAGGCTTTGCCCAGGCCTTTGGATTTCAGGTACGAGGTCGGGTAGAGCATTTCCTGCATGCCCGGGCCGCCTTTCGGACCTTCGTAGCGAATGATGACGATGTCGCCTTCCTTCACTTCGTCGGCGAGGATGCCGCGTACGGCGCTGTCCTGGCTTTCGAAGATCTTGGCGTTGCCTTCGAAGACGTGGATCGACTCGTCGACGCCAGCGGTTTTCACCACGCAGCCGTCCAGGGCGATGTTGCCGTAGAGCACGGCCAGGCCGCCTTCTTTCGAGTAAGCGTGCTCGACACTGCGGATGCAGCCGTTTTCACGGTCGTTGTCCAGGGTTTCCCAACGGGTCGACTGGCTGAACGCGGTTTGCGTCGGGATGCCCGCCGGACCGGCCTTGAAGAAGTGGTGCACGGCTTCGTCGTTGGTCTGGGTGATGTCCCACTTGGCGATGGCTTCTTCCATGCTGCGGCTGTGCACGGTCGGCAGCTGGGTGTGCAGCAGGCCGCCACGGGCCAGCGAACCGAGGATGCTGAAGATACCGCCAGCGCGGTGCACGTCTTCCATGTGGTACTTCTGGATGTTCGGCGCGACCTTGCACAGTTGCGGCACGTGACGGGACAGACGGTCGATGTCGCGCAGGTCGAAATCGATCTCGGCTTCCTGGGCAGCGGCCAGCAAGTGCAGGATGGTGTTGGTGGAACCGCCCATGGCGATGTCCAGGGTCATGGCGTTTTCGAACGCCTGGAAGTTGGCGATGTTGCGCGGCAATACCGACTCGTCGTTCTCGCCGTAGTAACGCTTGCACAGCTCGACGATGGTGCGGCCAGCCTGCAGGAACAGCTGCTCGCGGTCGCTGTGGGTGGCCAGGGTCGAACCGTTGCCCGGCAAGGCCAGGCCCAGCGCTTCAACCAGGCAGTTCATCGAGTTGGCGGTGAACATGCCGGAGCACGAACCGCAGGTCGGGCAGGCGCTGCGCTCGTACTCGGCGACTTTCTCGTCAGAAGCGCTGGAGTCGGCGGCGATCACCATAGCGTCGACCAGGTCGAGGCCGTGGGAGGCGAGTTTGGTCTTGCCAGCTTCCATCGGGCCGCCGGAGACGAAGATCACCGGGATGTTCAGGCGCAGGGACGCCATCAGCATGCCAGGGGTGATCTTGTCGCAGTTGGAAATGCAGACGATGGCGTCGGCGCAGTGGGCGTTGACCATGTACTCGACGGAGTCGGCGATGATCTCGCGGCTCGGCAGCGAATACAGCATGCCGTCGTGGCCCATGGCGATGCCGTCATCGACAGCGATGGTGTTGAATTCCTTGGCCACGCCGCCAGCGCGTTCGATCTCGCGGGCGACCAGTTGCCCCAGGTCCTTGAGGTGCACGTGGCCCGGTACGAACTGGGTGAACGAGTTGGCAATGGCGATGATCGGCTTCTTGAAGTCGTCATCTTTCATCCCCGTGGCGCGCCACAGTGCGCGGGCGCCGGCCATGTTGCGGCCGTGGGTGGATGTTTTCGAGCGGTAATCAGGCATGAAGCACTCCGGGCGGCTAATCAGGTATCAAAAGGGAAGTGAGCTTCTATTGACGTCTGGAACACTCAGAAATGGCCGCGTGTCCGGAAGTTGCCGATAACTTTGCGGGATCGCCGCGCGCTTCAGCTTGAGCTCATAAACCCGCCGGGGATGACTGGCGATGAATGTTCGCGATTCTACACGGCTGGCGGCTGGAGGGAATGCCTGCAAACCTGGAGGTAGCATTCACAAGACGTGCGGGCGCGCTTTCTGTAGGAGCGAGCCTGCTCGCGATAAACCTGAGAGCGCCCCGGGGTGCCGGGTTTCCCGCGTTATCGTTGACGACCATCGCGAGCAGGCTCGCTCCTACAGTGATTTGTGCATCAGAGCCAGATGGCGTCCCAGAGTGGGTAGCCGCCGATATGGTCGACGAGGCCTGCGCGTAGAGGGTTGGTGATGATGTATCGGGCAATGGCTTTCAGATCTTCCTCGCGACGCAGGGCTCGGTCGAAGTAGCCCTTTTGCCATACAGGAGCATGTAGGTCCCGTTGCTGATTGATGAGGCGTGTGCAGCGAGATTTGGTGGCTTGCACCAGTTTCGGTAAATCACCGTTGTGCAATTCAATCAGCCAGTGGAAGTGATCCGGCATGACTACCCAGGCTATAGACGTGGCATGGCCGGCTTCCTGAGCCCTTCTGAACTCGTGCACCAAAAAGCGGCCAGTGCGCCAATCCTGGAAGAATGGTTGTCGTTCATGGGTGACAGCGGTCAGATGATAGATGCGACCGGATTGCGAGTGCCGACCTGTGCGTAATCGATGGGCTTTTGGCGTGCTGGACATTCCGTTGTCCTCTTCGGTGATGGGAAGAGAAAACGGTAGGCGTGGTGTGGGAGGTTGTCGCTTCGGCATTGGATCAGGATGTGTCCTGCACCTGTAGGAGCGAGCCTGCTCGCGATGAAATCAAAGACGCCGCGGGGTATCAGGTTCCCCGCGTTATCGTTGACGTCCATCGCGAGCAAGCTCGCTCCTACAGGAAGGGCGGCGATTGATCAGGGTATTAAGGCCGAGCGCCACCGCGCTGAGCAGCAGGAACGCGAGTGCCAGGGTCGTTTGCAGATCTATACCACTCAGATTGATCAAGGCGCTGGTCAAGCCGCCAAAAATGAAAACCAGTGTGTTCCCGGCGGACGCCGAAGTGCCGGCGTTGTCCGCAAACACGTCCATCGCTTTGGATGTGGCAATGGGGCGGGCAATGGTCGTGCCGGCGGTGCAGATGATCATCGGCACCAATACGGTCAGGATCGAGAGTCCAAGCCTGCTTGAGATTAAAAGCATCACCACTCCCGAGAAGAAAATCAGGCCCAAGCCGACAATGATTTGAGTATTGGGTGTTATCCGGCTGGAAAGCACCCGGGCGGCGATGCCTCCAATGATATAAGCCGCGCCATAGAGCAGAAGGGTCAGGGAGAATGCGTAGGGCGACATTCGTAGCTGATCCATGAAGATCAACGGCGAAACGACGATAAAGGAAAAATGGCAGGTAAAAGCGATGGCCGCGATCAACCAATAGCCCAGGAAGCTCGCATTGCCACACACCCGACGATAGGCGTGGAAAATGTTTTGGGCTGACGTCACGGCAGGTCGCTGGTCTTCCAGCATGAAACACGCCTTCAGAAACACGACGACGGCCAAGGCTATAAACAGGAAAAAGCTACCGGGCCAATCAAGTGCTTGCTGCAAGACACTGCCCAACAACGGCGAGACGGAAATGAATACCCCGCTGGCCGTGACCATCAGAATCCGAAGCCGATCCCGCTCCTTGCCTTCAAACAGATCCTGGACCAGCGCCTGCGACAGCACGAAGCAACCGCAGCCGATGGCCTGCAGCATCCGGAAAAACAGGAACCAGGCGTATTCGGTGGTCAGGATGTATCCAGTTGCACCGACAATCGATACCGCCATACCCGCCAGTAATAGCCCTTTTCGGCCGATAACATCGGACAGGGGGCCGATCAGTAGCTGAGACAGGGAGATGCCGACAGCGAAGAGGCTGATGGACAGGGAAATATCCGCAGTCGTGGTCCGAAAGTGTTTGGCCAGAGCGGGAAAGGAAGGGAGCAAAACATCAAGGGGAAAGACGCTCAGCAGCGTCATGGTCAGCAGCAGTAGAATGGCTGATGATTTTTTTGCAGTGTCTTCTGAGTGTGTCATCAGCCCATTTACTCGAACTTTGCGAGGAGTCGAGGATTGGTTTGATGGCGGGCGAAGTCAATCTGCTGGGCAGTGGGATCGTTCCTGATCAGCTGTAGGAATGTTCTTGTCTGTGTTGAGCGGGGCACCGCTCCCGCACTGGTTCAGCCCAGTACGGGAGCGCCAGCGTCTTAGCTGTTTGGCAACAACCGGCAAGTAATGCTCTTGATGTAACGGGTTTCCGCAATCGCCGGATGCACCGGATGATCCGGCCCCTGGCCGCCGCGTTCCAGCATCTGGATATTGCGGTCCAAGTGGCGGGCGCTGGTCAGCAGGATGTTCTGCAGGTCGTCTTCCGGCAGGTGCATCGAGCACGATGCGCTGACCAGGATGCCGTCCTTGGTGAGCAGGCGCATGGCTTGCTCGTTCAGGCGGCGGTAGGCGCCTTCGCCGTTTTTCATGTCTTTCTTGCGTTTGATGAACGCTGGCGGGTCGGCCACGATCACGTCGAAGCGTTCTTCGCTGGCTTTCAGTTCTTTGAGGGCTTCGAACACGTCGCCTTCGATGCAGGTCATTTTCTCGGCGAAGCCGTTCAGTGCGGCGTTACGCTCGACACCGTCAAGGGCGAAGGCCGAGGCGTCGACGCAGAACACTTCGCTGGCGCCGAACGCGGCAGCCTGCACACCCCAGCCGCCGATGTAGCTGTACAGGTCCAGCACGCGTTTGCCTTTGGCGTACGGCGCCAGGCGTGCGCGGTTCATGCGGTGGTCGTAGAACCAGCCGGTTTTCTGGCCCTGGATGACCGGTGCTTCGAATTTCACGCCGTTCTCTTCCAGTGCGACCCACTCCGGCACCAGGCCGAACACGGTTTCGACGTAGCGGGTGAGGCCTTCGGCGTCACGGGCGGCGGAGTCGTTCTTGAACAGGATGCCGCTTGGCTTGAGCACTTGGGTCAGCGCCGCGATCACGTCGTCTTTATGGGCTTCCATGGTCGCCGAGGCGATCTGCACCACCAGGATGTCGCCGAAACGGTCGACCACCAGGCCTGGCAGCAGGTCGGAGTCGCCGTAGACCAGGCGATAGAACGGCTTGTCGAACAGGCGCTCGCGCAGGGACAGCGCCACGTTCAGGCGATGCACCAGCAGCGATTTGTCCAGCGGCAGCTTGATGTCGCGCGACAGCACACGGGCGCAGATCAGGTTGTTCGGGCTCATGGCAACGATGCCCAGCGGCTTGCCGCCGGCGGCTTCGAGGATCGCCTGGTCGCCGGCCTTGAAACCGTGCAATGGCGTAGCGGCTACATCGATTTCGTTGCTGTAGACCCACAAGTGACCGTTGCGCAGACGACGGTCGGCGTTGGCTTTGAGGCGCAGGCTAGGCAGGGACATGTCGTCGCTCCGGAAAAAAGAGCGGGAGTATAGCGTGTTGAGACCCCGGATTGGCCTGCAAGTGGACATGTGACGAGGGTTGTCTTGCGATTTGGTATGTCGGATCCAACTTCATAAAGGTTAGAATCGCCGTCTGACCCAGAGTGTGTACCTATGTCCCAAGAGCTGACTTCCGAACAGATCCAACAAGCCCTGCAGGGCATCAGCGTACCGGCCCAGCCGCAGATCATGGTGGATTTGCAGATGGAGCAGTACATGCCCGACCCGGATCTGGAAGTCATTGCCAAGCTGATATCCCAGGATCCGGGCCTTTCCGGTTCTCTGCTGAAGATCGTCAATTCGCCGTATTACGGGCTGAGCAACAAGATTGCCTCGATCCAGCGCGCGGTCAATCTGCTGGGCAGCCGCTCGGTCATCAACCTGATCAACGCGCAGTCGATCAAGGGCGAGATGAATGACGACACCATTGTCACCCTGAACCGTTTCTGGGACACCGCTCAGGACGTGGCCATGACCTGCCTGACCCTGGCCAAGCGCATCGGCGTTGAAAATGGCGACGAAGCCTATGCCCTGGGCCTGTTCCACGACTGCGGCGTGCCCTTGATGCTCCAGCGTTTCCCCGACTACATGCGGGTTCTGGAGCAGGCCTATGCCAATGCCAGCGCCGAATGCCGGGTGGTGGACACGGAGAATCAGGTGTTCAATACCAATCACTCGGTGGTCGGCTATTACACGGCCAAGTCCTGGCGTCTGCCGGAACACGTGAGCGCGGCGATCGCCAATCACCACAATGCGTTGGCGGTATTCAGCGATGAGACTTCGCGCAACAGTTCGTTGAAGAACCTTTTGGCGATCCTGAAAATGGCCGAGCACATTTGCGCGTCGCATCGGGTGCTGGGCAATCAGGCCGAAGATCACGAGTGGAACAGCATCGCGCCGCTGGTGCTCGATTATGTCGGCCTCTCGGACTACGACTTCGAGACCCTCAAGCAGACGATCCGCGACCTCGGCACTCATCGCTGAGTGTCGGACCTTTCCAGGCCATGCGCCTGATCCGAGAGCACCATGCCTGAATTGCCAGAAGTCGAAACCACCCGTCGCGGCATCGCGCCGTACCTGGAAGGCCAGCGCGTCAGCCGGGTGATCGTGCGTGATCGCCGTCTGCGCTGGCCGATCCCCGAGGACCTCGATGTGCGCCTGTCCGGCCAGCGCATCGTATTGGTGGAGCGGCGCGCCAAGTACCTGCTGATCAACGCCGAAGTCGGCACCTTGATCAGCCATTTGGGCATGTCAGGCAACTTGCGTCTGGTGGAGGCCGGATTGCCGGCGGCCAAGCATGAGCATGTGGACATCGAGCTGGAGTCGGGCCTGGCCCTGCGTTACACCGACCCGCGGCGCTTCGGCGCCATGCTCTGGAGCCTCGATCCGCTCAATCACGAATTGCTGATTCGCCTGGGACCGGAACCGCTGACCGACCTGTTCGACGGCGAGCGCCTGTTCCAGCAGTCCCGTGGCCGTTCGATGGCGGTCAAGCCGTTCATCATGGATAACGCGGTGGTGGTGGGCGTCGGCAATATCTATGCGACCGAAGCGTTGTTCGCCGCTGGAATCGACCCGCGCCGCGAAGCCAAGAGCATTTCCCGTGCGCGGTATTTGAAACTGGCCATCGAGATCAAGCGCATTCTGGCGGCTGCCATCGAGCGCGGCGGTACCACGCTGCGGGACTTTATCGGTGGTGACGGCCAGCCGGGTTATTTCCAGCAGGAACTGTTCGTGTACGGCCGTGGCGGCGAACACTGTAAGGTCTGTGGCACGGGGCTGCGGGAAGTGAAGCTGGGGCAGCGTGCCAGTGTTTTTTGCCCGCGCTGTCAGAGCTGAAGGTCAGTTGGATCTTCAGTGAGGCTGATGACGCCTTCGCGAGCAGGCTCGCTCCCACAAGGGATTTGTGGGTGGCGCAGATTCAGTGTGGGAGCGAGCCTGCTCGCGAAGGCATTCTGAAGGTTGCCGAATGGCTTAAGCCTTACCGGTAATCTTCCGATATTTCTCCATCAACTGTTCTTCAGTCTCCGGGTGGGCTTCGTCCAGTGGAATGCAATCCACCGGGCAGACCTGCTGGCACTGCGGTTCGTCGTAGTGGCCTACACACTGGGTGCACAGGTTCGGGTCGATCACGTAGATCTCTTCGCCCTGGGAAATGGCGGCGTTCGGGCACTCGGGTTCGCAGACGTCGCAGTTGATGCAATCGTCGGTGATGATCAGGGACATGCTAACTCCAGCCGGGGCGGCAGGCCCGGGCGCAATAAACCAATGCGTACAATTGTGCCGCATTGGCGCTGTGGGAGCGAGCCCGCTCGCGAAAAACCATCTGACACCGCGGTCTATCCGGTTTTACGCGTCAACGTTTACGTCCATCGCGAGCAGGCTCGCTCCTACAGTATTGCGGGGTTATTTCTTGAAGCGCTCGGTCAGGGCGTCCGCCACCGCAGGGTGGACGAACTTGGTGATATCGCCACCCAGGGCCGCAATTTCACGGACCAGTGTCGAGGAGATGAACGAATATCGCTCGGACGGGGTCAGGAACAGGCTTTCCACATCCGGCGCCAGTTGGCGGTTCATGTTGGCCAGCTGGAATTCGTATTCGAAGTCCGACACCGCGCGCAAACCACGCAGGAACACGTTGGCATTCTGCTCTTTGGCGAAATGCGCCAGCAGCGTCGAGAAACCGACGACTTCTACGTTCGGCAGATGTTTAGTGACCTCGCGCGCCAGTTCCACCCGTTGTTCCAGAGGAAACAGCGGGTTTTTCTTCGGGCTGGCGGCGACGGCGATGATCACGTGATCGAACAGGCGCGAGGCGCGTTCGACCAGATCGCCATGGCCCTTGGTAATAGGGTCGAAGGTACCTGGGTACAACACTCGGTTCATCGCGTCGTCCTGGCGGGAATCCGTTGGGGAGTCGGATGGTATCGCAGCCTTCCCGGTCGGCCAAGTCGCCTGTTGGGTAAGAAAGCACTATAGACGATGGGAATAATCGTCATTTTCATGGGTTTTTTAAACGCTCGGCCAGGGAAGTTGCCAGTTGTGCCGTCAGTCCGTAGACCGACAATTGCGGATTGGCGCCAATGCTGGTGGGGAACAGCGAGCCGTCGTGGATCGACAGATTGCCCAACTGATGATGCCGGCCGAGGCTGTCGGTCACTGCGTTTGTCGGGTCTTCACCCATGGCGCAGCCGCCCATCACATGGGCACTGCCCAGGCGTGTGCGGTACAACTCCAGGCTCAGGCCGTCGATCAGCGTACGGGCTTCGGCGAGGGTCTTCACGTAACGGGCGTCGGCGTGCATCGGCATGACGGCCTTGGCGCCACCGGCAAACTGGATCTCGGCCATGCTGTGGAATGCCCGGCGCAAGCCATCCCAGGCGTAAGGCGAGAGCTGGTAATCCAGCACCGGCGTGTCGTCGCTGCGCAATTCGACGCTGCCACCGGGGCTGTCCGGGTGAAAGCCGTCCCGCAGCAACGCCAGCATGGCGTGGGTATGGGGCAGATTGGCCATGTGTTGCGAATTCTCCTGCCCGAAACCGCCAAGCAAGGTTGCGGCCAGCGCCGGATGCAATGGCGGAACCTCCAGCTTGAAGGACATCTTGCCGGTGGTGCCGTCCTGCCACTGGAAATGGTCGGAATAGATCGACTGCGGCGCACCGTAGAACGGGTTGACGACTTCATCGAACAACGCGGCGGACATGTTCACCGGGTGCAGGAACGTACGTTTGCCCAGGCGCTTGTGCGGGTCGGGTGCACCGGAACGCATCAGCAGGGCTGGGCTGTTGATGCCGCCACCGGCCAGCACGAAATGCCGTGCCTTGACCGTGATGGTGCGCCCGGTCGGTGCGACGCAGCGTTCATCCATCGCCGAGCATTGCAGGCCGGTGATCTTGTCGCCGCTGATCATGAGTTTTTCGGCGCGGGCCAGGTAAAGCAGCTCGCCGCCTTTTTCCAGGGTCGCCGGGATGGTGGTGACCATCATCGATTGCTTGGCGTTGGTCGGGCAGCCCATGCCGCAGTAGCCGAGGTTCCAGCAGCCGCGAACGTTGCGCGGGATGACGTGCCAAGAGTAATTCAGCGCTTCGCAGCCCTTGCGGATCACATCGTTGTTGGCGTTGGGCGGCACCATCCACGGCGCGACGCCCAGGCGCTGCTCCATTTTCTCGAACCACGGTGCCATGTCCGCCGGGCTGTGACCCTTGACGTTGTGCTCTTTGGCCCAGTGTTCCAGGGTGGGTTCCGGGGTACGGAAACTGGAGGTCCAGTTGATCAGCGTGGTGCCGCCCACCGCCCGGCCCTGGAGGATGGTGATTGCGCCATCCTTGCTCATGCGGCCGATGCCTTCCTGATAGAGGCTGCTGTAGGCCTGGTCTTCAAGCAGCTTGAAGTCGCTGCTGGTCTTGAGCGGGCCTTCCTCGATCAGCAGCACTTTGAAGCCGGCCGCGCTGAGGATTTCGGCGGTGGTACCGCCGCCGGCACCGCTGCCGATGATCGCCACGTCTGCTTCGAGTGTCAGGTCCTGGGTCAGTTGTGAGCCGTTGTAGGTTTTCCAGCCTCGGGCCATGCCTTCGCGAAACGGATCGGGTACGGGCATCTTCGGGTTCTCTTTTTATTGTTGGAGTAGGCGGTGAAGCGGCTGACGCCTTCGCGGGCAAGTCGAATCGTCGCACCGCCGCTCCCACAGGGGCGAGTTGTTCACAAAAGGTGCGGCCACCTCAAACCTGTGGGAGCGTGGCTTGCCCGCGAAGGGGGCGACTCGGTATTAGACTGTGGGCGGCCCGGGATACCCGCAATGCGCCCATGATTCCTTGCGGCCGTACCAGGCCATCATCACCAGTTGCAGCAAAGAGCTGTGGCCCATGCGCAACAGGCTCAGCGAGCTGTTTTCCCAACGATCGAGGAATTGCCGGATATCGTCGGCGCTGGCGTTTTCCCAGCTGCCCCAGATTCCGGTCAACGGTCCGCGGGTGACGGCCATGCCCAGCACATCGAACAGTTGGCTGGTCAGTTTGAGCATTTCCGGCGACAGATGCGCGAGGTTGTAATCCAGGCTTTTAAGTGTGCCTTCGACAGCCTCGGGCATCCGTTCGGAGGTCACGGCGCCATCGAGCATGACCGGAATCAACGCTCGCAAGAACAGCAGGTCGCCGCTGCGCAGCGTGACGAAGCCACTGGCCGGGGAGCTCGCCGAACAGCCGCTAAGGCTGGCGCCCAACCCGGCAGTGGCGAGAAAGGCGCTGGCGCCGAGGCTGAATTTGAGTAACCCGCGCCGTGACAGTGCGGGTGTATCGGACAGACTGGGATTCATTCTTGTTATTTCCCGGCGGTGATGATCGTTAGCGGATGAACAGCTTCTGGATCAGCTTCTGGATCGATTTGCCATACGGCGGGTAAATCAGTTTCGCCGCGTTGAACCGCTGCTTGATCAAGACACCCTTGGCCTTGCTGAAGGTCAGGAAGCCTTCATGGCCATGGTAGTGACCCATGCCCGAGGCACCGATGCCGCCGAACGGCATGTCGTCCTGGGCGACGTGCAGCAGTGTGTCGTTCAGGCACACGCCGCCGGAGTGGGTTTCGTGCAGCACGCGCTGTTGTTCGCGCTTGTCGTAGCCGAAGTAATACAGCGCCAGTGGGCGCGGGCGTTGATTGATGTAGGCAAACGCCTGGTCCAGATCCTTGTACGGCACGATCGGCAGCAGCGGCCCGAAGATCTCGTCCTGCATCACCGTCATCTCATCGGTGACATTGAGCAGCAGGCTATGGCTCATGCGGCGGCCCTGACCCTGGTCGAACAGCGGCATCAGCAGCGCCCCCTTGCTGGTGGCGTCGCTGATATAGCTGTTGAGGCGCGCCAGTTGTCGCTCATTGATGATCGCGGTGTAGTCCGGGTTGTCGGCCAGCGTTGGATAAAACCCGCGGACGGCGGAGCGGTAGGCTTCGACGAAACCTCCCACGCGATCCTCCGGCACCAGCACGTAGTCCGGGGCCACGCAGGTCTGGCCGGCGTTCAGGGTTTTACCGAAGGCGATGCGCTCGGCGGCGTCCTTGAGCGGTACATCGCGGGAAACGATGGCCGGGGACTTGCCGCCCAGCTCAAGGGTCACCGGGGTCAGGTTTTCCGCAGCGGCGCGCATCACGTGTTTGCCAATGCTGGTGGCGCCGGTGAACAACAGGTGATCGAACGGCAGACGTGAAAACGCCACGCCAATGTCTGCCTCGCCAAGGACCACGCACACCAGGTCTTCGGGGAAGATGCGCGCCAGCAGTTGCTTCATCAGCAGGCCGGTCGCGGGGGTCGACTCACTGAGCTTGAGCATCACCCGGTTGCCCGCCGACAGCGCGCCGACCAACGGACCGACGGCCAGGTACAGCGGGTAGTTCCACGGCACGATGACCCCGACCACGCCCAGCGGTTGGTAAACGACTTTGGCAGAAGCGGGCTGGAAAGCGACACCGACCTTGCGCCGCGAAGCTCGCATCCAGCCCTTGAGGTGTTTGCTGGCGTAATGGATGCCGTGCAGGCAGGGCATCAGTTCGGCGACCAGGGTTTCATCGGCGCTGCGATGGCTGAAGTCCTGGCTGATCGCGTCGATCAAGGCCTGGCGTTCGCTGTTCAATAAATCCTTCAGGGCCTTGAGCCATTGCTGGCGCTGCGCGGCAGGCGGCATCGGGTTGGCGGCGTAGGCGGCACGCTGGGCGTCAAACAAGGCCTGAAGCTCTTCCAGCGGCTGCTGTAGGTTTTGCAGGTAGGAAATGTCAGCAGTCATGGTCGGCTCCGGATTTGTTTTAATAAGGCACTTTTTAGAGTCTATACTCTAGAAAGTCAAATAACATCCTGGAACAGCTTTGTTTTATCCGCTCGCGGATAGATCTAAGATGCCCGTCAACGCACTCTGAATTAAAGCTCAAGCCATGGCCCCACGGATCAAAACCAGCGAGCGCATCGTGCAGAACAGCCTGGAGCTGTTCAACCAGCAGGGCGAGCGCAGCATCAGTACCAACCACATTGCTGCCCATATGGAAATTTCCCCGGGCAACCTGTACTACCACTTCCCTAACAAGCAGGCGATCATCGCCGTGCTGTTCAGCGAGTACGAAAGCCTGGTGGACAGCTTCCTGCGTCCGCCCCAGGGGCGTGCCGCCACGGTGGAAGACAAGCGCTTCTACCTCAAGGAGCTGCTGTCAGCGATGTGGCGCTATCGGTTTTTGCATCGCGATCTCGAACATTTGCTCGACAGCGACCCCGAGCTTGCCGACCGCTATCGGCGCTTTTCCCAGCGCTGCCTGATCCAGGGTGGGGCGATCTATGAAGGTTTTGTCGCCGCCGGCATTTTGAAAATGGACAAGGTGCAGATCGAATCCCTGACCCTCAATGCCTGGATCATCCTCACGTCCTGGGTGCGCTTCCTGTGCACCACGCGGGAGAACTCCAGCCACTTGAGCGAACAGGCCATTAAACGTGGGGTTTATCAGGTGCTGGTGCTGGAAGCCGGGTTCGTCACGGATCAGTCCCGCGATGCGGTCAAGGCCTTGTTCGAAGAGTTTTACGTGCCCCTGGCCCAGGCGCTCGAGGAAGTATCGTAGGATCGACGTCTGATAAAAATCACAGGAGCCCGTTATGCCCATTGCGCAATTGATCAGCCCGCAAGCACTGGACCTGAAAAAGGATCAGCCGGGGCTGGTGATTCTCGATTGTCGTTTTGCCCTTGAAGACCCGGATTACGGTCAGCGCAGCTATGCCGAAGGGCACATCGCCGGTTCGAGCTATGCCGACCTCGAGCGTGATTTGAGTGGCGCGGTGGTCAAGGGCGTGACCGGGCGCCATCCGCTGCCCGAGCCGGCGCAACTGATCGAGCGCCTGCAGGCCTGGGGCATCAACGCCGATAGCGAAGTGGTTCTGTACGACGACGGTCCGGGCGCCTATGCGGCGCGGGCCTGGTGGTTGCTGGCCTGGTTGGGCAAGCGCGACGGTGTATTTATCCTCGATGGCGGCCTCAAGGCCTGGCACGCGGCCGGTTTGCCGCTAAGCCTGGATGCTCCGGCGATCACTCGTGGTTCCTTCACCGGCAGTCCTGACACGGCGTTGCTGATCAGTGCCGAACGGCTGCAGAAGCGCCTCTCCCGGCCGGAACTGACCCTGCTCGATGCCCGCGCACTGCCGCGTTTCAAGGGGGAAGTGGAACCGATCGATCCGATTGCCGGGCACATTCCTGGCGCTCAATGTGCGGCGTTTACCGACAACCTGGGCAGTGACGGGCGTTTTCTGCCGGCCGATCAGCTCAAGCAGCGCTTTGCCGCAAAACTGGGTGATCGTTCGCCGAAGGATCTGGTGGCGTACTGCGGTTCCGGCGTGACGGCGTGCCACAACCTGTTTGCGTTGTGTCTGGCCGGTTATCCGTTGAGTTCGTTGTATGCCGGGTCGTGGAGTGAGTGGATCAACGAGCCTGCGCGGGGCATTGCCACAGGCGAATAAACACCACACAACTCTGTGGGAGCGGGCTTGCTCGCGAAAGCGGTGGATCATTCAATATTGATGTTGACTGACACGACGCGTTCGCGAGCAAGCCCGCTCCCACATTGGTTTTTTGTCGCTATCAGGATTTGGGCAGTTGCCGGGCACTGCGATACGCCCCCGGTCCAACCCCATACACCTGCTTGAACTGCCGACTCAGGTGGCTCTGGTCGGCAAACCCCAGTTGCATGGCGACTTCCAGCGGCAGGCAACCACTCTGCAGCAACGCCCGCGCCCGGGCGATGCGTTGTTGCATCAGCCAGGTGTGCGGTGGCATGCCGGTGGCCCGACGGAACACCCGGGCGAAATGGAAGGGTGAGAGGTTGACCGCCACCGCCAGCGTCTCCAGTGAGGGCGGCGCTGCCAGTTGTGCGTGCAGCAATTCCTTGGCCAGGCTCACGGCGCGGTGTTCCTTGCCGGGTTTACCGGCCTCGGGCACCGCCGCGTGACGCTGCAACAGCGACAGCACCAGTTCGCGCCAGACCGTTTGTTGCTGCAAGGCGGTGGCAGGGCTTTCCAGCAAGCGATGGAGTTGGCAGAAGCCGTTCACCAGGTCCTGGTCGCGATACAGCGTGGCACCGAAAGCCGGCAGGTGGTGGGTCGGCAGTTCGAGTTCGGCCAGCAGCGAGGTTATCTGCCCGCTGTCCGGATAAAACGCCCGGTAAAGCCAGCCATCCTCGGTGCCTTTGTGGCCAGTGTGCAATTCATCGGGGTTGATCAGTACCAGCGTGCCGCTGCCCGCGAGGTGTTCGGCACCGCGATAGCGGTAACGCTGGGCGCCGGCCATGATCATGCCGATCACATAGCCGTCATGCACGTGCGGGGCGAAACGATGATCGATGTAGCGGGCGGACAATAACTCGACCCCAGCCAGGGGCGGGGTTTGCCAGAAGTGGATTGACTCGCCCTGGTCAGCGTCCATGATTCAAGCGCGCCCTGTGGCGGCCAGCCACTCGGGGATGCGCCGTTCAAGGTAGTAACCCGGTTGTCTGAGCGTGCCGTCGACGAAGCCGACATGCCCGCCCTTGGCTTGCAGCTCGAATTGCGTGGATGCGGATAACTCATCGGCGTGCGGCAGGCTGTGGGGAAACACGAACGGATCGTCGGCGGCCTGGATCACCAAGGTCGGCGTGCGAATTTCGCCAAGGAAATATCGACTTGATGCACGGCGATAGTAATCCTCTGCATCGGCGAACCCGTGCAGTGGCGCGGTGACGCGGCCATCGAAATCCCAGAACGTGCGCATGTTTTCCAGTGATCCGAGGGCCGCCAGGGCTGCCAGTCCATCCTCGCGTCCGTCGTGTTGGAACTGTCGCTGTTTGTTCTTGATGTAGGCGACCATCTCGCGCATGAAATGTGCCTGGTAAACCTTGGAGAAACCCTGGCCGATGCGGTCGGCGCACTGGTCCAGGCGGAACGGCACCGATACCGCCACGGCTGCCGTCACGCCGCTGTCGCTGCCGGTTTCGCCCAGATGCTTGAGCAGGACATTACCCCCCAGGGAGTAACCCACCGCATACAGTGGCGCGAGAGGTCGTTTGGCCCGCAGGTGTTTGATCGCTTCAGCCAGGTCTTCACTGGCGCCGGAGTGGTAACTGCGTGGCAGCAGATTGGGTTCGCCCGAGCAACCACGCCAGTTCAGCGCGACACTGGCCCAACCCCGGTCACCCAGGGTTTTTTGCAAGCCAGCGACATAAGGTGAATTCGAGGACCCGGTGAGCCCGTGCAGCACCAGCACCAAGGGCGCGTCGACGCTGTGCGGACCGAGCCAGTCCAGATCGAGAAAGTCGCCATCTTCAAGCCACAGGCGTTCGCGTTCGCGGCCGATGTGCACGGTTTTACGCCACAGCGGCCCCCACAAGGTTTGCAAGTGCGGGTTACCGAGGCCGAAGGCCGGGGTGAAGCGTTCTGGCGGATGGGGCACGTTCTTTCTCGATGCAGCGGTGCGTAGCGGGTACGCACCTTTTTCAGGCCGGTCGATTAACCGGCGATCTCTGCCATACGTTGCCACAACGAGTAGTAGACGCGCCCGGATTTCTGCTCGCGGTGCAGGCGCCAGTTCTCCGGCAGGCCCAGGGTCGACGGCGCGGACTCGCTTTCGGTGTACACCCAGGCATCTTCGGCCAGCCATTGGCGCTCTTCGAGCAACTTGCAAACGGCGGGTAGCAGGTTCTGGTTGAACGGCGGGTCGAGGAACACCAGGTCGTAGGCCGTTGCGGTCTGGGTTTCCAGGTAGCGCAGGGCATCGGCGGTCTGGACCTGGCCGTTGGTGCACCGCAGGGTGCCCAGGTGCTCCTTCAGGCTGGACACCGCGATGCTGCTGGCGTCCAGCGCCTGGCCCATGGCCGCGCCGCGGGACAGGGCTTCGAGGAACAGCGCGCCGCTGCCGGTGAACGGGTCGAGCACCTTGGCGCCCGGCACGTAAGGCGCGAGCCAGTTGAACAGGGTTTCACGCACGCGGTCCGGCGTCGGGCGCAGGCCCGGGGCGTCGGGGAAGCTCAACTTACGGCTGCGCCATTCGCCACCGATGATGCGCAACTGGTTCACGCCGTTATGGACGTTTTTGGCGGGTTTCTTGGGACTGGCCATTAATGCTCCGGAACCCCGAGCGGCTGCTCGGAAGGTTTATCAGTAGGGGCCGGTAACGGCTTTTGCGGCACGGTCGGGCCAGCGCTGACGATGACCATTTTGTCTGTGCCCAGGTGTTTGTTCATGGCGGCTTTGACCTGTTCGACGGTCAAGGCCTGAGACTGTTGCATGAATTCTTCCAGGTGGCTCAACGGCAGGTTGTAGAAACCGATGGCGCCCAGTTGGCCGACGATATCGGCGTTGCTGGCGGTGGACAGCGGGAAGCTGCCGGCCAGTTCGCGCTTGGCGTCGTCGAGCTCCTTTTCGGTCGGGCCGGTTTCAAGGTACTCGGCCAGGACGTCCTGCACCAGTTTCAGGGTGCCTTCGCTCATCTCGGCGCGGGTCTGCAGGTTGATCATGAACGGGCCGCGCACCTGCATCGGGGTGAAGCCCGAATACACGCCGTAAGTCAGGCCACGCTTCTCGCGCACTTCGCTCATCAATCGGGTGCCGAAACCGCCGCCACCGAGAATCTGGTTACCCATGGACAACGCCGCGTAGTCCGGATCGTCGCGATCGATGCCCAATTGCGCGAGCATCAGGTTGGTCTGCTTGGACGGGAACTCTATGTGGCCGATGCTCGCCTTCGGCTCAGTCGGCTGCGCGACTTTTGGCAGTGCCGGGCCTTTGGGCAGGGCGGCGGAAACCTGTGCGGCAATTGTTTCGGCTTCGGCGCGGGACAGGTCGCCAACCAGCGCGATCACCACGTTACCTGCTGCGTAGGCTTTCTCGTGGAAAGCACGCAGTTGTGCCTGGGTGATCGCCGGTACGCTTTTCGCCGTGCCGTCGCTGGAATGCGCGTATGGGTGATCTCCGTACAAGCGGCTCATCAGTTCCAGGCTCGCCAGTTTGCCGGGGTTCTGTTTCTGGTATTCGAAACCGGCGAGCATCTGGTTCTTGATGCGCAGCAGTGAGTCAGCCGGGAAGGTCGGCTTGCCGATGACTTCGGCAAACAGCTTCAGGGCCGGCTCGCGCTTGTCCTTGGTACTCAGGCTGCGCAGTGAAGCGATTGCCATGTCTTTGTAAGCACCGTTGCCGAAATCGGCGCCCAGGCCTTCGAAGCCCTGGGCAATGGCGCCGACGTCTTTGCCGGCCACGCCTTCGTTGAGCATGGCGTTGGTCAACAGCGCCAGGCCCGGCGTATCGCCGTCCTGGCTGCTGCCGGCGGCGAAGATCAGGCGCATGTCGAACATCGGCAGCTCATGGGCTTCGACGAACAGCACCTTGGTGCCTTCGGCAGTGTTCCAGGTCTGCACGTCCAGCTTGCGGTGGTCCGGCGCCTTGCCGTTGAGCTCGGTCAGCGATTGCAGTTTCTGGCTGGCCTTGGCTTTGTCCAGAGCTTCACTGGCACTGGTTTCGCCGGAGCGCGACATATAGAACGCGGCAGAGCCGATAACAGCGACAGCGATCAGCCCGATCAGGGGCAGACGGGAGGGTTTACGCTCACTCATGAGTCGTCTCCAGAGGCAGTACATGGGCGACGCTGAGACGTTCGCGGGTGAAATACAGCTTGGCGGCTTTCTGGATATCTTCCGGGGTCACGCTTTCCAGGTCGGCCAGTTCGGTGTCCATCAGCTGCCACGACAGGCCGACGGTTTCCAGTTGGCCGATGGCGGTGGCCTGGCTGGTGATCGAGTCGCGCTCGTAGACCAGGCCGGCGATGACTTGTGCGCGAACCCGTTCTAGCTCTTCGGCCGTCGGCGCGGTGTTTTTCAACTGATCGAGTAGCTTCCACAATCCGGCTTCGGCCTGGGCGATGGTCTTGTGTTTCTGTGTGTTTGGCGATGCCGACAGGGTGAACAGGCTATCGCCACGGGTGTAGGCGTCGTAACTCGACGAGCCGCCGGACACCAGTTCTTCTCCGCGCTCCAGTTGCGTCGGGATGCGTCCGCTGTAGCCGCCATCGAGCAGCGCCGAGATCAGACGCAGGGCATTGACCAGGCGTTTGTCTTCGGCGGTGGCAATGCTCGGCACGTTGAAGGCCAGCATCAGGCTGGGCAGTTGGGTTTGCACATGCAGGGTGATCTGGCGCTCGCCCGGTTCGGCCAGTTCCAGCGGCTTTTTCGCGGCCGGCACATCACGCTTGGCGATCGGGCCGAAATAGCGTTGGGCCAGAGCCTTGACTTCGTCCGGCGTCACGTCGCCGACCACCACCAGCGTGGCGTTGTTCGGCACGTACCAGGTCTGGTACCAGTGGCGCAGTTCTTCGACCTTCATCCGCTCAAGATCGGCCATCCAGCCGATGGTCGGCGTGTGATAGCCGCTGGCCGGGTAAGCCATGGCCTTGAAGCGCTCATAGGCCTTGGACATCGGCTTGTCGTCGGTGCGCAGGCGACGTTCTTCCTTGATGACCTCGATTTCCTTGGCAAACTCGTCGGCCGGCAGGCGCAGGCTGGCCATGCGGTCGGCTTCCAGTTCGAAGGCCACGCCCAGGCGATCCCGGGCCAGCACCTGGTAGTACGCGGTGAAGTCGTCGCTGGTAAATGCGTTCTCTTCGGCGCCGAGGTCGCGCAGGATCAGCGAGGCTTCACCGGGGCCGACCTTCTCGCTGCCCTTGAACATCATGTGTTCCAGAGCGTGGGACAGGCCGGTATTGCCCGGCGTCTCGTAGCTGGAGCCGACCTTGTACCAGACCTGGGAAACCACAACAGGTGCACGATGGTCTTCGCGCACGACCACCTTCAAGCCGTTATCGAGAGTGAATTCGTGGGTGGGTTGCGGATCGGCAGCCAGGGCCGAAAGGGGCAGGCAAACTGTGCTGAGCAGCAGGCCTGCGGCGCGGCGGGCAAGAGCATTCATTCGTTTTCAAACCTTTGGGGCTGCCCGCTTGTTCTTAGCGTCAGCGGGCGAGAGGGTGCTAGGATACTGATCCGTTTTAGCGGCGGCCACGCCTATCAGGCCTTTATGCTTGATCAGGTTGAATGGGTTTGCGACGGAAGGTGGATATTTATCAACTGAATTCCGCGTTTTCGCCGATTTTGCTGCTTTAGTCCAATGAGAAATCGATTCCGTGAGGTGCCATTGAGTACCTCGACAAAATGTTGCGCGTGAACAAGCTGGGTCAATCACAGTCTGTTCTGCATCGATTATTTATTTGCCGGGGCGCCATTGGCGCGTCGCTACCGTGAGATAGCCGTCCTCCATGTTTGGTTCCAACGACGACAAGAAGACCCCAGCTGCGGCTGGCGAGAAAAAAAGCCTGTTCGGATGGCTGCGCAAAAAGCCGCAGGAACCCGTCGTCGAACAGCCACAAGCCATTCCTGAACCAGCGCCGACGCCGGTCCCGGTAATAGAAGAAGCGCCCGCGCCGGTTGTTCTGCCGGCTGCCGAGCCGTTGCTGCAGCCCAAGGTTGAAGCCGCTCCCGAACCTGTCAGCGAAATCGTCACCGAACAGCCGCTGGCCCCTACAGCCGAACCGTGGTTGACCCTGCCGGTAGCCGAAGAACCCGTGGCATTGGTCGAAAATGACCTGGCCCCCCACGTGACCCCACCGATTCCGGCCCCGGCAGCGTTCACGCCTGCACCGGTTCTTGCGCCTGTGGTCGAAGCGATTGTTGAACCAATCGTCGTGGCCGAGCCTGTTCCCGTTGTCAGCCAGCCAGAGGTTCCGGTATTCGTTGCTCCGGTTGCTCAAGCACCTGTACCCGCTCCGATTCCTGCGCCGATCACGACGCCCGTCGAAACCCCGGTAGAACCTGTACGCACCGAAGAAACCAAAGCCGGTTTCTTCGCCCGCCTCAAGCAGGGCCTGTCCAAGACCAGCGCCAGTATCGGCGAAGGCATGGCCAGCCTTTTCCTGGGCAAAAAGGTCATTGATGACGAACTGCTCGAGGATCTCGAAACCCGTTTGCTGACCGCCGACGTTGGTGTCGAAGCCACCTCGGTGATCATTCAGCGTTTGACGCAGAAGGTTGCGCGCAAGGAACTGGCCGACGCCGACGCCCTGTACAAATCCCTGCAAGCCGAGCTGGCCGCGATGCTCAAGCCCGTCGAGCAGCCGCTGAAAATCACCTCGCAGAACAAGCCGTTCGTGATTCTGGTCGTCGGCGTCAACGGTGCCGGCAAGACCACCACCATCGGCAAGCTGGCGAAGAAACTGCAGCTGGAAGGCAAAAAAGTCATGCTCGCCGCCGGCGACACCTTCCGCGCCGCGGCGGTAGAGCAGTTGCAGGTCTGGGGCGAGCGCAACAAGATCCCGGTGATCGCCCAGCATACTGGCGCCGACTCGGCCTCGGTGATCTTCGATGCCGTGCAGGCCGCCAAGGCTCGCGGCATCGATGTGTTGATCGCCGACACCGCCGGCCGCCTGCACACCAAAGACAACCTGATGGAAGAACTGAAAAAGGTTCGCCGCGTCATCGGCAAGCTCGACGCCGACGCACCTCACGAAGTGCTCCTGGTGCTTGACGCCGGCACCGGCCAGAACGCCATCAACCAGGCCAAGCAATTCAACCAGACCGTCGAACTGACCGGCCTGGCGCTGACCAAGCTCGACGGCACCGCCAAGGGCGGGGTGATTTTCGCCCTGGCCAAGCAATTCGGCCTGCCGATCCGCTACATCGGCGTCGGCGAAGGCATCGACGATTTGCGTACCTTTGAAGCAGAACCCTTTGTCCAGGCATTGTTTGCCGAGCGGGAGCGTTCATGATTCGTTTCGAGCAGGTCGGTAAGCGCTACCCGAACGGTCACGTCGGCTTGCATGAGCTGAGCTTTCGAGTCCGTCGTGGCGAGTTCTTGTTTGTCACCGGCCATTCCGGCGCCGGTAAAAGCACCTTGTTGCGGCTGCTGCTGGCCATGGAACGTCCGACCAGCGGCAAATTGCTGCTCGCCGGGCAAGACCTGAGCACCATCAGCAACGCACAGATTCCTTTCCTGCGTCGGCAGATTGGCGTGGTATTCCAGAATCACCAGCTGTTGTTCGATCGCACGGTGTTCAATAACGTCGCGTTGCCTTTGCAGATCCTCGGGCTGTCCAAGGCCGAGATCGCCAAGCGCGTGGACTCGGCACTGGAGCGAGTAGCGCTGTCGGATAAAACCGACTTGTACCCGGGCGACCTGTCCACCGGTCAGCAGCAGCGCGTCGGCATCGCCCGCGCCATTGTCCATCGCCCGGCCTTGCTACTGGCGGATGAACCGACCGGTAACCTCGACCCGCGTCTGGCCGCCGAGATCATGGGGGTGTTCGAAGACATCAATCGCCTGGGCACCAGCGTGCTGATCGCCAGTCACGACCTGGCTCTGATCGCTCGCATGCGCCATCGCATGCTGACGCTGCAACGCGGTCGTTTGATCGGTGACGGGGAGGCCGCGGTATGAGTGCAACACGTAGCCCCAAGGTTTCCGAGCGCGTGGCCCCGAAAGCCGCCGATCCGCAGCCGCAAAAGAAAAAACACGACGATGATGACGGGCCGGACTTCGCCACGTTGTTCCGTGCCTGGATCGAAAGCCATCGCGCCAGCATGGTCGACAGCCTGCGTCGCCTGGGCAAGCAGCCCATCGGCAGTTTTTTCACCTGCATGGTGATGGCGGTGGCCCTGAGCTTGCCCATGGGGCTGTCACTTTTGCTAAGTAACGTCGAGCGTCTGGGTGGTTCCTGGCAGCGCGCGGCGCAGATTTCCCTGTATCTGGACCTTGAGGCCAAACCGGCCGAAGGCGAATCACTGCGCGATCAGATCAAGGGCATGCCGGGCGTCGCCGACGCCGAATACGTTGGCCGGGATCAGGCGCTGGAAGAGTTCCAGCAACAGTCGGGGCTGGGCGAGGCGCTTAAGGAGTTGCCGGAGAACCCGTTGCCAGGCGTGGTCCTGGTGACGCCGACCGAAGTCGACAAGCCGGCCCTTGAAGCATTAAGACAAAAACTATCCGAGCTGCCGAAGGTACAGCAGGCGCAACTTGATTTAGTCTGGGTCGAGCGTCTGGCAGCCATCCTCAAGCTGGGTGACCGTTTTGTCTTCGGTCTGACCGTGCTTCTGGTTTCTGCATTACTTTTGGTGATAGGCAATACCATTCGTCTTCATATTGAAAACCGCCGCACAGAGATAGAAGTGATTAAACTGGTCGGCGGCACTGACAGCTATGTCCGCAGGCCCTTCCTGTATATGGGGGCGCTGTATGGCTTCGGTGCGGGGATTCTGTCCTGGGGCGTGCTTGCGTTTGGCCTTGATTGGCTGAACGACGCGGTGGTTGGGCTGGCCGGTTTGTACGGCAGTGATTTTGCGCTGGCTGGAGTGCCAGTTGCCGACGGTCTGTCTCTCTTGCTTGGCGCGGTGCTGTTGGGGTATATCGGTGCATGGATTGCAGTCGCACGCCACCTGAGGGAGCTTGCGCCTAAGTAGTATCATTTTGCTCGTATTGACCTTTCAGCGTTTATGGGTTTTAGGGAACTTGTCTTTCGGTTTCCGGTCAATTTTCGCAGTGCTGAACTGCACGAGTTTGTAAGTCGGAGGTTTTTTCGTATGACCAATTCTTTGCAACCTGCATATGCTCTGGTCCCGGGTGCGAACCTGGAGGCCTATGTGCACACCGTCAACAGCATTCCATTGCTGTCGCCGGAGCAGGAGCGTGAACTGGCCGAGAGTCTCTATTATGAGCAGGATTTGGGGGCGGCTCGGCAGATGGTGCTCGCCCACCTGCGTTTTGTCGTACATATCGCCCGTAGCTATTCCGGCTACGGCCTGGCTCAGGCTGACCTGATCCAGGAAGGCAACGTCGGCCTGATGAAGGCCGTGAAGCGCTTCAACCCGGAAATGGGCGTGCGCCTGGTGTCCTTTGCCGTGCACTGGATCAAGGCGGAAATCCACGAGTTCATCCTGCGCAACTGGCGCATCGTGAAAGTCGCGACCACCAAGGCCCAGCGCAAGCTGTTCTTCAACCTGCGCAGCCAGAAGAAACGCCTGGCCTGGTTGAATAACGAGGAAGTTCATCGCGTCGCTGAAAGCCTGGGCGTAGAGCCTCGGGAAGTGCGTGAGATGGAAAGCCGTCTGACCGGCCATGACATGGCGTTCGACCCGGCTGCCGAAGCGGACGACGACAGTGCTTTCCAGTCGCCGGCCAACTATCTGGAAGACCACCGGTACGACCCGGCGCGTCAACTGGAAGACGCCGACTGGAGCGACAACTCCAACCACAATCTGCACGAAGCGCTGGAAGTGCTGGACGACCGTAGCCGTGACATTCTCTACCAGCGCTGGCTGGCAGAAGAAAAAGCCACGCTGCACGACCTGGCGCAGAAGTACAACGTGTCGGCCGAGCGTATTCGCCAGCTCGAGAAGAGCGCGATGAACAAGCTCAAGTTGTCGATCGCTGCTTAAACTGGCGAGCAGGCAGTAAAAAAACCGAGCAGTGATCCTGTGGGAGCGAGCTTGCTCGCGATGAGGTCCGAACATTCAATACATAAGTTGAATGTCAGGCCGTCATCGCGGGCAAGCCCGCTCCCACAGTGTTTTTCAGGGCCAGAAGAATTGTGATCGGTTATTGGGACCAAGGCGCCCGGCGCGAATCGTTCAGCCCGACCAGATAGCTGTCCCCACCCAACTGGCTCATCTGCTGCCTGATCCAGCCAGCCCGGCGTGAAACGTAGGAAGTCGGATGGCTTGCGCTCCAGACCCGCGGGTTCGGCAGTACGGCAGCCAGCAAGCTCGATTGCTGTCGGCTGAGGTTTTTCGCGCTGGTCCCAAAATGATGCCGTGCCGCCGCTTCAGCGCCAAACACACCGTCATCCCACTCGACACTGTTGAGGTACACCTCAAGAATTCGCTGCTTGGGCCAGAACACTTCGATCAGCCCGGTGAACCAGGCTTCCAGGCCTTTGCGCAGCCAGCTGCGGCCAGACCACAGGAACAGGTTTTTCGAGACTTGCTGGCTGAGTGTGCTGGCGCCACGGATCGAACCGCCGCGCTCGTTATGGGCAAACGCCGCCTGAATCGCGCCGATATCGAAGCCCCAGTGCTCCGGGAACTTCTGGTCTTCGCCGGCAATCACCGCGACTTTCAAGTCGTCGGAGATCTCGTCCCAAGGTTTCCAGGTCCGTTGCAGGTCGATGGGTTCGCCGTCAAACCAGGATTCGATCTTGCGCTCGACCATCAGCGTCGTCCCCGGAGGCGGCACCACGCGAAAGATCAGCACCAGCAATACGCTGCCACCCATGAACCAGAGCACGGCCTTGGAGAAATGATGGAAATAGATACGCAGCATAGAGATGGCTTGGCCGAACCCGTTGAGCGGGCCATTATACAGACCCTTTGGATCGAAACTGACTGGAGTTCTGCATGCTGCGTGGCTTTCTGATGCTGGCCGCTTTTTTCGGCTTCACCGGTGTCGGCCTCGGGGCCTTTGCCGCCCATGGCCTGAAGAACCGCCTGAGCGCCGAGTACCTGGCGATCTTTCACACCGGCGTCACCTATCAACTGGTGCACGCCCTGGCGTTGCTCGGTATCGCAGCGCTGGCCACGCAGGTTCCCGGTCGTTTGGTCACCTGGGCCGGCGCATCGTTTGCCGTCGGAATTCTGCTGTTTTCCGGCAGTCTTTACGTGCTGACGCTGACGGGTATCAGCAAGCTCGGCATCATCACGCCTTTCGGCGGTCTAGCGTTCCTCGTGGGCTGGTTCTGCCTGGGACTCGCCGCCTGGCGCCTGTAGGAGCGAGCTTGCTCGCGATGGGCGTCAACGATAACGCGTGCTGACTGATTTAACGCATTGCCCTGGCGTTTTTCGCGAGCAAGCTCGCTCCTACAAGGGCCATAACGACGAATGGCTTGGGTCGGCCTGACTGATCGGGCTAGAATGCCTGCCCCAAAAAATGATGGCGGCATCCGGCATGCGCATTCAGTTGAACGGCGAATCCTTTGAACTGCCCGACGGTGAAACCGTTGCGGCCCTGCTCACCCGTCTGGACCTGACCGGACGCCGGGTGGCGGTCGAACTCAATCTGGATATCGTCCCGCGCAGTCAGCATGCAGACACCACGTTGAACGACGGTGACAACGTCGAAGTGGTACACGCCATCGGCGGCGGCTAGTAGTCTCGGCCGAGTGGCCACAGAATTCTGCAAGTACCTCACCCCTACAGAGGATTTCCCATGAGCATCGTTCGCAGCGACAAGCCTTTCGTCCTGGCCGGTCGTACTTACCAGTCGCGTTTGCTGGTCGGTACCGGCAAGTACCGTGACATGGAAGAAACCCGCCTGGCCATCGAAGCCTCGGGTGCCGAGATCGTCACCTTCGCCGTGCGCCGCACCAACCTCGGTCAGATCGAGGGCGAGCCGAACCTGCTCGAAGTGCTGTCGCCGGATCGCTACACCTTTCTGCCGAACACAGCCGGTTGCTACGACGCCATTGAAGCCGTGCGCACCTGCCGCCTGGCCCGTGAGCTGCTCGACGGCCACAATCTGGTGAAGCTGGAAGTGCTGGCCGATCAGAAAACCCTGTTCCCCAACGTGATCGAAACCCTCAAGGCCGCCGAAACGCTGGTCAAGGAAGGCTTCGACGTGATGGTCTACACCAGTGATGACCCGATCATCGCCCGGCAACTGGCGGAAATCGGCTGTATCGCGGTGATGCCGCTGGCCGGTCTGATCGGTTCGGGTCTGGGGATCTGCAATCCGTACAACCTGCAGATCATTCTCGAAGAAGCCAAAATCCCGGTGTTGGTGGATGCTGGCGTCGGTACCGCTTCCGACGCCACCATCGCCATGGAACTGGGTTGTGATGCGGTGCTGATGAACTCGGCCATCGCCCACGCCCAGCAACCGGTCATGATGGCTGAAGCCATGAAACATGCGATCGTCGCAGGCCGCCTGGCTTACCTTGCCGGCCGTATGCCGAAAAAACTCTATGCCAGCGCCTCTTCGCCGCTGGATGGTCTGATCAAGTAAGAGCCATTGATGACTGAATCGAACGACACGCCAATCCAGACGGAAGAAGGCGACGAGCGCCAACACCGCCGCATCAAGAGTTTCGTGATGCGCGCCGGGCGCATGACCGAAGGCCAGCAACGCGGCCTGGAGCAGGGCGCGCCGCTGTTCGTGCTGCCGCTGGCCGACGCGCCGGTGGACTTCGACCAGGTGTTCGGTCGCTCGGCACCGCGCTCGCTGGAAATCGGTTTCGGCATGGGCCATTCGTTGCTGGAAATGGCAGCGGCTGCGCCGGACCAGGACTTCATCGGCGTCGAGGTTCACCGTCCGGGTGTCGGGGCGCTGCTCAATGGCGTGCTGACGCAAGGGCTGACCAACCTGCGGGTCTACGATTGCGATGCGATCGAAGTGCTCAACCGCTGCGTGGCCGATAACAGCCTTGATCGCCTGATGCTGTTTTTCCCGGATCCGTGGCACAAGAGCCGTCACCACAAGCGCCGTATCGTCCAGGCGTCCTTCGCCGAGCTGGTGCGCAGCAAGTTGAAGGTCGGCGGCATTCTGCACATGGCCACCGACTGGGAACCGTACGCCGAATACATGCTGGAAGTGATGAACGTTGCCCCGGGTTATCGCAACCTGGCCGAAGACGGCAAGTGCGTACCGCGCCCGGCCGAGCGCCCAATCACCAAGTTCGAACGCCGTGGCGAGCGTCTTGGGCATGGCGTTTGGGATTTGAAGTTCGAAAAACTGGCGTAAAACCTGTGGGAGCGAGCTTGCTCGCGATGGCGGCCTGACAGTCAACAGAGATGTTGGATGTTATGGCCCCATCGCGAGCAAGCTCGCTCCCACAGTTGTTTTGTGTGTGCTGCAGGATTAGCGGCGATCCGCGACCACGCCAATCAACACCAGCACCACCAACAACACCGGCGCCAGGCTGTAGTTGTTGAACTGGCTCAAGCCGCGCACGACCCAGGGCGTGGCATAGATCAGCGCCGCACCGCTGCCGATCATGCACAGTAGAGCCATCAGTGGCACGCGCAAGGCGCCGGCGATGCTGCCCAGGCGCTGCTCGACCCAGCCTTTGAAATCCGCACCAAACAGCACCAGCAGGCAGCCCACCAGGGCCAGGGCGATTTCCGAGAGGTTGCTGCGGCTCCAGCGAGACACGGTGGCAAGCAGGTCGAGTACCAAATCCATTCGATTTCCTTATGTCAGAAATTTCTGCAGCAAGTCGTTGAGGAAGAGTTGTCCGCGTTCGGTGGCTACCAGGCGTGACGGTTCGACCTGCAACAGGCCGCTTTGTTCGGCTTCACGTCGGCCTTCAGCAAGGCTTTCCAGGGTCATGCCGGTACGCTCAGGGTACAGCCGCGATTCGACGCCTTCTGTCAGGCGCAGCGCGTTCATCAGGAATTCGAACGGCATTTCGTCGTTGGTCAGCGCTTTCTCGCCGGCCCGGAAGCTTTTCGCCGGATTCAGGTAATCCTTCGGCAGGCGGGTTTTCCAGGTGCGGACAATGCGCCCGTCCGGGTGACTGAGCTTGCCGTGGGCACCGGCGCCAATGCCGATGAAGTCGCCAAAACTCCAGTAGTTAAGGTTGTGGCGCGCCGGGCGACCGGGCAGGGCATAGGCCGAGACTTCGTACTGTGCGTAACCGTGTTCGGCCAGCAGCGCTTGCCCGGCCTCCTGAATGTCCCACAGCGTGTCGTCTTCCGGCAGTGTCGGCGGCTGGTTCCAGAACACCGTGTTCGGTTCCAGGGTCAGTTGATACCACGACAGGTGTGTCGGTTTCAGGGCGATGGCTGTGCGCAGGTCGGCCAAGGCATCGTCCAGGGACTGATTCGGCAAGCCATGCATCAAGTCCAGGTTGAAGTTATCGAAGCCGGCCTGCCGCGCCATGCCGGCGGCACGTACGGCTTCGTCGCCGTTGTGAATCCGGCCCAGGGCCTGGAGTTTTTCCTGTTGGAAGCTCTGGATGCCGATCGACAGGCGGTTGATCCCCAGTTTCCGGTACGCCACGAACTTGTCTTGCTCGAACGTACCCGGATTGGCTTCCAGCGTGATTTCGATGTCGCTGGCAAAGGGGATGCGCTGTTCGACGCCTTTGAGCAAGCGACCCAGGGAATCGGCACTGAACAGGCTCGGCGTGCCACCACCAAAGAAGATCGAGCTCAGTTCACGGCCATGGACGGCGTGCAGGTCCTGGTCGAGATCGGCCAGCAACGCGTCGACATACTCCTCTTCCGGCAGCACAGGGCTGGCGGTGTGGGAGTTGAAGTCGCAATAAGGGCATTTGCGCACACACCACGGGATGTGGATGTACAGCGCCAAGGGCGGCAACACAGGCAGTGCCGCCCGGGGCGATGAAGCATCGCCGCCGAAGATCAGCGGCGACGCGGATGATTCACGGGTCATTTCAAGCCCAGACGCTGGCGCAGCAGATCCATTGCACGGGCGCGGTGGCTGATCTGGTTCTTGTCGGCAGGGCTCAGTTCGGCGCTGGAGCAATTGCGCTCCGGCACCCAGAACAGCGGGTCGTAGCCAAAACCGTGTTCGCCGCTGGCCTGGGTCAGGATTCGCCCGTGCCACAAACCTTCGCACAGGATCGGCAACGGATCGTCGGCGTGACGTACCAGTGCCAGCACGCAGACGAACTGCGCCCCACGCTCGGCTTCAGGCACGTCTTTCAGCACGTCGAGGAGCTTGGCGTTGTTCGCCGCATCGCCCTTGCCGTCGGCATAACGCGCCGAATAAATGCCAGGCGCACCACCGAGGAAATCCACCGCCAGCCCGGAATCGTCGGCCAGCGCCGGCAAACCGGAAATGCGCGCGGCATTACGGGCCTTGAGGATGGCGTTCTCGACGAACGACAGACCGGTTTCTTCAGGCTCGACGCTGCTGAACTCGCCGATCGAGCGCAGATGCACCGACTCGCCGAGCATGGCCTGGAGTTCCTTGAGTTTGCCGGCGTTATGGCTGGCCAATACGAGTTGCGTGAAGTTGATCATTGGCCAGGGAAGAGCTCTTGGTTGAAATTGATGGTGTTGATTTTGTCACCGGTCTGCACCTTGATCTCAAAGGTGCGGACTTCCTGTTGATCCACCGGATATTGCGCGATGTAGTAGATCGCGCCTTGTTCGGTGATCTGTTTGAACTTCAGTGGCACGGTCTGGCTGGTCAGGTCTTTGACCGAACCGCTCACTTGGGCCATCAGTGGCTTGCCTTCCTTGAGCACCGAGATATTGATCACGCCCTGGTTCTTGCTGCGGACCAGTTCGGCGGACTTGGCAATGTCCGGGGTCAGGTAGGTGGAGTTGAAGGTGTTGTAGTGCACCGTCACGTCACCGAAGGTTTCCTGGCGTTCGCCCTTGATGGCTTCGGCGCCCATGGCGGTGACGCTCAGGCAGGCAGTGAGTAGAAACAAAGCAAGACGACCCATGATCGTTCTCCTTGAAGTAGGGTGGATCAGACCGCGACCTTGTGGTCGGAAAGTCCCGGACTGCTGACGCGGTAGATTCCGATCTCACCTAACAGATTAGGCCATAGCTTACTGGCCCACCCGTGCCGATGCTGTTGATCCACGGCAAGCCGATCAATGACCTTCGCTTCACGTTCACGACACAAGGCTTCAAAGTCCGCGAAGGTGCAGAAGTGGATGTTCGGCGTGTTGTACCAGGTGTACGGCAGGAACTCGGAAACCGGCATCCGGCCCTTGCTCGCCAGGTACCAGCGGCAGCGCCAGTGACCGAAATTCGGGAAGGTGATGATGCACTGACGGCCCACGCGCAGCATTTCTTCGAGGATCCTGTCCGGGTAATGCACGGCTTGCAGCGCCTGTGTCATGACCACGATGTCGAAACTGTTGCTGGCGAAGTTGCCCAGGCCCTTGTCCAGGTCCTGTTCGATGACGTTGATGCCCTTGGCCACGCACTCGGCAATGTTGTCGGCGTCGTTTTCCAGGCCATAACCGGTGACTTGCTTGTTATCGCGCAGCCAGGTCAGCAGTTCGCCATCGCCGCACCCGAGGTCGAGCACGCGGCTGCCGGCGGGGATCCATTCCTGGATGATTTCCAGATCAGCTCTCATGGCTTTCTCACAACGTAATGCGGTTCATGTAATTGCCGAACGCCTGCAGGTAGCGCGGGATCGGAATCAGGAAGGCGTCGTGGCCTTGCGGTGCGTCGATCTCGAGGTAGCAGACGTCCTTGCGCGCGGCCATCAGCGCGTCCACCAGCTCTCGCGAGCGGGCAGGGGAGAAGCGCCAGTCGGTGGTGAACGACATCACGCAGAACTTGGCTTTGGCACCTTCAAAGGTTTTCGCCAGGTTATCGTCGAAGTTCGCCGCCGGATCGAAGTAATCGAGCGCCTTGGTCATCAACAGGTACGTGTTGGCGTCGAAGCGCCCGGAGAACTCTTCGCCCTGATAGCGCAGGTAGCTTTCGACCTGGAACTCGACGCTGTGGAAGTCGTAGTTGAGCTTCTCGCTCTTCAGCCCACGGCCGAATTTTTCGCCCATGGAGTCGTCGGACAGGTAAGTGATATGCCCGACCATCCGCGCCAGCATCAGGCCGCGCTTGGGGATCACGCCTTGTTCCTGGAACGAACCGCCGTGGAATTCAGGGTCGGTGAGGATCGCCTGGCGTGCCACTTCGTTGAACGCGATGTTCTGTGCCGACAGCTTGGGCGCCGAGGCAATGGCCAGGCAGTGACGGATGCGGTCGGGGTAGGTGATGCTCCATTGCATCGCTTGCATACCTCCGAGGCTGCCGCCGATCACGGCCGCGAACTCGGCGATGCCGAGACGATCGGCCAGGCGCGCCTGACTGTGCACCCAATCTTCGACGGTCAATACCGGAAAATCGGCGCCGAACGGCTTGCCGGTGTCCGGGTTGATGCTGCTCGGGCCGGTGGAGCCGTTGCAGCCGCCGAGGTTGTTCAGGCTGACCACGAAGAATTTGTTGGTGTCGATTGGCTTGCCGGGGCCGATGCAGCTGTCCCACCAACCGGGTTTACGGTCGTCGGCGCTGTGGTAGCCAGCAGCGTGGTGGTGCCCGGACAAGGCGTGGCAGATCAGCACGGCGTTGCTCGCCGTGGCGTTGAGCGTGCCGTAGGTTTCGTAGATCAGGTCATAGGCCGGGAGCGAACGCCCACAGGCCAAGGCCAGCGGCTCGCTGAAGTGCGCCACTTGCGGCGTCACCAGACCAACAGAATCGGGGGGAAAGGCAGCTGGCATCGACCCTGCTCTCATTGAAATGAGGCGTAAGTCTAAAGACCGCTGGGGTTAGCGGCAAGCAAAGGTCCGAGCTGATTTTTTCATGTAAGACCGAGGTGTACCATTCGCGAGCAGGCTCGCTCCCACAGGATTGATGCAGTCCATGTGGGAGCGAGCCTGCTCGCGATGAACGATAACGCGGTCAGCCCGCAGGGCGGGCCAGATCAGGCAAGTCCGGCAACTTCTTCGGCGAACAGATCCGCACCCGTTTCTGCCGGTTCAACTCGCCACTGATCAAACTGACCTGGCTCTTGGACACGCCAAATGCCTTGGCCAGAAACGCCATCAGATACGCGTTGGCCTTGCCCTCGACTGGCGGTGCGGTCAGGCGGATCTTCAGGCGATCACCGTGCAGCCCGGCGAAGTCATCGCTACGGGCTGCCGGTTGCAGGTGACACTCCAGAATCAGGTCGTCACCGTCCCAGCGAAACCAGCTCACCGGGTCAGATCAACACGCGGAGGATTTCCGGCATCATGGTCAAGGCTGCGAGGTTGTTGATCACCAGCATGTCGACCAGTTTGATCGCCAGGAACGCAAAGATCGGCGACAGATCAAGCCCGCCCAGGTTCGGCAGGAACTTGCGGAACGGCGCCAGGGCCGGCTCGCAGATGTCGTTCACCAGTTCGGCGCCCGGGTTATGGCTGCCCGGTGCGACCCAGGACAGGATCACGCTGATGATCAGGGCAAAGAAGAAGATGTTCAGGAATAGCGCGGTCACACCGATGAGCGACCAGATCAGCAGTTGCAGCGGATTGCCGGTGGTGCCGTAGGTCAGCAACAGGGTCAGGGCCATCAGTGCCAGTTGCACCAGGATCGCCAGCACCAGCGAGGACATGTCCAGGCCGAACACGCTCGGGATGATCCGGCGCAGCGGCTTGAGCAGCGGCTGGGTGGCCTTGACGATGAACTGGCAGATCGGGTTGTAGAAGTTCGCCCGCACCAGTTGCAGTACGAAGCGCATCAGCACGATCAGCAGGTACAGGCTGCCGAGGGTTTGCAGCACGTAGACCGCTGCGGTGTTCAATCCAATCATGAAAAGCTCCTTATTGACCCAGTTGTTCGGCCATCTCGGCCGAGCGATGCGCGGCAGCGCCGAGTGCTTTTTCGACCAGGGCTTCAAAGCCATTGGCCTGGAACGACTTGATTGCAGCTTCAGTGGTGCCCGCAGGGGAGGTGACACGGCGGCGCAGCTCGGCCGCGTCGACGTCACTGGAGACCGCCATGTGCGCGGCGCCCAGTGCGGTTTGCAAGGTCAGTTGCGCGGCGATGTCCGCCGGCAGGCCAAGTTTCACGCCGGCGGCGGTCATGGCCTCGATCAGCAGGAAGAAATACGCCGGGCCCGAGCCGGAAACGGCGGTGACGGCGTCCAGTTGCTGCTCTTCATTGAGCCATAAGGCGATGCCGACCGCGGACAGCAGCTCCTGGGCTTGCTGGCGCTGTTCGGCGGTCACTTGGGCTGTTGCGAACAAGCCGCTCACGCCCTGACGCAGTAGCGCCGGGGTGTTGGGCATGCAGCGCACGATCGGCTGGGCGCCAAGCCAGTTGTTCATGCTGGCGCAGGTGATGCCTGCGGCAATCGACACCACCAGTTGATGGGGCTTGAGGCTTGGGCGAATCGCTTCGCACACGGCTTTCATCGCCTGCGGCTTGACCGCAAGGACGACGACGTCGGCGCCTTCGATGGCCTGGGCGTTGTCGGCGAAGGTTTCGATGCCGTGTTCAGCGCTCACGCGGGCGCGGGTTTCTTCGCCCGGATCGCTGGCGCGAATCTGCGCGGCTTCCAGACCCTTGGCCCGCAGGCCGCCGATCAGGCTGGCGGCCATGTTGCCGGCACCGATAAAGGCAATACGCGTCTTGCTCATGTCAGGTCCTTATAAAGAAGAGAGTCGGTCATGGGTTATGGCCGATCGTAATCACGGGCGCCAAACAGGGCCGTACCGATACGGACCCAGGTGGCGCCCTGGGCAATGGCCGACTCAAGGTCGTGGCTCATGCCCATGGAAAGTGTGTCGAGTGGCAGATTCAGGCTGGCTTGCAGGCTTTGCACGGCCGCAAACGCGGCGTCCTGGGCGGCGCGATCTTCAGTCGGCTCAGGGATGGCCATCAGCCCGCGCAACGTCAGGCGCGGCAAGGCGCTGATGGCACTGGCCAGGGCCGGCAGGTCAGCCGGGGTGCAGCCGGATTTGCTGGCTTCACCGCTGACGTTGACCTGAATGCAGATATTCAGGGGCGGCAAATCGGCAGGACGTTGTTCGGACAGGCGTTGTGCGATTTTCAGACGATCCACGGAATGCACCCAGTCGAAGTGCTCGGCGATAGCACGAGTCTTGTTCGATTGAATGGGGCCGATGAAGTGCCAGATCAAGGGCAGGTCGGCCAGTTCAAGCTGTTTGCCCAGCGCTTCCTGCAGGTAATTCTCGCCAAAGTCGCGCAGGCCGGCGGCGTAGGCTTCACGCAGGTCCTGTGCGGGTTTGGTCTTGCTCACGGCCAGCAGATGGACGCTGTTTTCGGCGCGATTGGCGGCAAGTGTTGCGGCATGGATGCGCGAACTAACTTCGAGAATGTTGTCTGCTATGGTGGACATCAAGAGGCGCCAGCGGTCTGAAGGTTCGCGGCATTCTACTGGAATTGAGAGGCGCTATGGATATCACTGAGCTGCTGGCGTTCAGCGCCAAACAGGGGGCATCGGATCTGCATTTGTCTGCTGGCCTGCCACCGATGATTAGGGTGGACGGCGATGTGCGGCGCATCAACCTGCCGGCCCTGGACCACCAACAGGTGCAGGCGCTGATCGATGCCATCATGAATGACACTCAGCGGGCGGACTTTGAGAAGCATCTGGAAATCGATTTTTCCTTTGAAGTGCCCGGTGTGGCGCGTTTTCGGGCCAATGCGTTCAATCAGAGCCGTGGCGCGGGTGCGGTATTTCGCACCATTGCGGCGAAAGTGCAGAGCATGGACGAACTGGGCATGGGAGAAGTGTTTCGCAAAATGACCGACGCTCCCCGCGGCCTGGTGCTGGTGACCGGCCCGACCGGTTCCGGCAAATCCACCACGCTGGCGGCGATGATCGACTACCTCAATAACCATCGCCATCACCACATCCTCACCATTGAAGACCCTATCGAGTTTGTCCACGAGCCGCGCAAGTGCCTGATCAACCAGCGTGAGGTCCACCGCGATACCCGCAGCTTCGCCACGGCCTTGCGCTCGGCGTTGCGGGAGGACCCGGACGTGATTCTGGTGGGGGAGATGCGCGATCTGGAAACCATACGCCTGGCGTTGACCGCCGCCGAAACCGGCCATCTGGTGTTCGGCACGCTGCACACCACGTCGGCGGCCAAGACCATTGACCGGGTGGTGGACGTGTTTCCGGGGGACGAGAAGTCAATGGTGCGCTCGATGCTCTCCGAGTCGCTGCTGGCGGTGGTGTCCCAGACGCTGGTGAAGAAGGTCGGCGGCGGACGCATCGCGGCCCACGAAATCATGCTGGGGACGTCGGCGATCCGCAACCTGATCCGCGAAGACAAGGTGGCGCAGATGTACTCGGCGATTCAGTCGGGAGGGGCGTTGGGAATGCAGACGCTGGACATGAGCTTGAAGGACCTGGTGAACAGGGGGTTGATCAGTCGTGATCATGCGCTGGAGAAAGCGCGGTCGCCGGATGGGTTTTGAAAGGCTACGCGGGACCTGTGGCGAGGGGGCTTGCCCCCGTTCGGCTGCGCAGCAGGCGCAAAACAGGTAGTGCGTTCTACCTGATAAAACCATTAGGCTGGCTTTTGGGGTCGCTGCGCGACCCAACGGGGGCAAGCCCCCTCGCCACAATTACCCGACTTTAGATGGGGGTGAAGCCAGTCAGCGCTGAACAACCCGCATCTGATTCGGTTCTTTCGGCAGAACCCGCTTGGCAACCACGTAGTGGTTTTCCCAGTACGGTTTCTTCAGGGTGTCGATGCTCACCGACTTGCCGCGACGTGGCGCGTGGATGAAGCGGTCGTTGCCCAGGTAAATGGCGACGTGATTGACCCGGCGGCTCTTGATGTTGAAGAAGATCAGGTCGCCCGGCTTCAGGTCGTTGCGATCGACTTTCTCCCCATGACCGCTGGCCATGGCGTTGGAGGTGCGTGGCAGGTCGAACGTGGCGTCATTGAACGCGTATTTCACCAGGCCGCTGCAATCGAAGCCTTTGCTTGGGCTGCTGCCGCCCCAACGATAGGGGGTGCCAAGGACGTTCACGGCGCGGCTCAGCACGTCGCTGCTTTCCTTGGTGCCCATCGGTGGAACCAGGCCGCTTTTGCTGTTGGCCAGGCTTGGAGCATATTTAGTGGTTTTTTTGTCTTTGCTCGAAGGAGCAGAGACATGGGATTTTGGGGTGTAACCATTAACGTTAGGAAGACGTTGCTCACGATTGGTGGCGTGGGCGGCCAGTGGCATCAAAAGGCAAATGGTTAGCCATGTCTTGAAAAATGAACGCATTAGGCAAGGCTCTTAATAAGTTAGCGCGCAACTTTATAACAGCTTTTTTGCCGCTTCCGAGGCCGTTGGTCGATTCAACCTGGGGGACAATGGTGGCAAAAAAGCGGCAGAATGGCGCAATTGTCGGACAGAAGTCCGGTGTTACAAGGCTTTGACGGGAGTGAAGGTAGCATTTGCCATACGTCGGGTGCCCGTAAAAAAGTCACAAAGAAATGAAGAATATTTATCTATCGCGTGAATCGAGGTCATTCATGAACCCCTATCAACAGACTTATCCGCAGCAAGACACCCACAGCAAAGTGATCGGTTATCTGCTGTGGATTTTCGGATTTACCGGCGCTCACCGCTTCTATTACGGCAAGCCGGTCACCGGGACGATCTGGTTCTTCACCTTTGGTTTGCTGGGCATAGGCTGGCTGATCGACCTGTTCCTGATCCCGGCGATGGATCGCGAGGCTGACCTGCGGTTTACCGCAGGGCCCATCGAATACAACGTGGCGTGGATTCTGCTGACGTTCCTCGGAGTGTTCGGTGTGCACCGGATGTATCAGGGGAAATGGATCAGCGGGCTGCTGTACCTGCTCACCGGCGGGTTGTTCTTTCTCGGGGTGCTGTATGACTTCTGGACGTTGAATGACCAGGTTTCGGTGCGTAACGCGCAGCGTCGTTGATTTCTGCGGTGAGGGGGGCAAACCCTCTCGCCGCAGGGTTTCAAGTCTGGTGACTGATCCAGCTATCCGTCTGTTTGAGTTTCAGTCTATGAATGGTTACTGAAATATTTTCAGCAATTGAAGTTGAAGTATTGCAAGCGCAATTGTGCTGATGCTGTAGAAGATGGAAATGATGAGGTGATTTGGAGTGGCCCAGTAATTTATGCTGTCGGCGAGAATCGCAAACGATGCAATTGCAATTATTAATGCTGATATTTTTATCAAGGTTGAATTGGTGTGGCGGGCTTTTCTGTATAAAAATATTTGCATTAGGTGAGATGTGAATAACACTAAGCCCGCAATCAGGATTGTGCCTATTGGTATTCCGATTGAGTCTCGATCTATGTCGTAAATGCCTGCGCTCAAATTTTTTTCTATGGTAAATATTGCTACGCTGGAAGTGATCGCTAAAAGTAAAGGGTAGATGTAGTTCATGTGTTTGTAGAGAGTCTTCATGTGGGCTCTTCTTGAGTGCAGTTGATAGTTGAAAACTCTAACGGATTTATCTAGTGCAGATTCGGCTGGAAGCCAGTTCCAGTTAGCCTTATTTTGTACTCTCCTGTTATGTCGATTTCATAATCCGTTCCTGAGAATACCCTGCCTGCTGTGGTTAAAATCTCGAGTAGTGTTGATCTGTTGCTTTCGTTGAAGTCGTATAAGTCAGTATAGGCCTTTGCAGTTCCTTCAAAAATCCAGGAGCCGTTTTCTTCTCTTGTAAAATCTCCTTCGATTTTCAATGTTATTCGCCCTAGATAATATCCTGTGATTTTGCTGTCGTATTTAGTGTCGTAAGGTATTTTTGGATCAGATAAATAGTACCTTCCGGATTCTCTCGTGCTGGCTATGGTGTTGGCTAACAGCGGAATTTCACTCGCCTTTATGTTGAGGTCTATATTATTTATATTGACTCGCAGCTTCTCTCCATTTCCCCACAGGTAGTGAGAGAATGCTTTGACAGGGCTAAATGTTCCCCCTGATAGCTCGGTTGTTTGTGTTTCATACTTGATACTGTACAGACTTGTCGATGCTACTTTGATCAGGGCGTCCAGGGTGCTTAGTTTTTGTTGTGCAGCGAAGGTGTCGGCAAGACTGAAATTTACGAGTTTGTTTTTGAAGTAGGCATGAGTAACGATCGAAGAGTTATTTAGTAGGTAATTGTCGCTCTCCGTTATTTTCCAAAGGTCTTGAATGGCGCCAAAGGCGTCGTTGTTAACTGCTCTACCCACCATTTGCAGTTCATAGGTAAAGGCTTTTATACCGCTTTTCATTTCTAGCCAGGTATGGAACATATCCATTTCGGCTGAGGAAATGACGGGGCCATCGCACAGTGGTAAAGAGTAAGTTTGCCCGTCGTTGGTGATGATGGCCTCACCGGCTCCCTGCCAATCTGCCGTCGCATAGACTCCCCAGCTGAATCCGGGATTAACTGTAAAGCCGCCTGAGTTTCCCGTTGTTCCTTTCGTTACGATAGGAGGTAGGCTAAGTCCATTTTTCATGTATTGCTCCTTGTTTGTACAGTCATTGTATTCGGGGGATAGTGGTTTTTCCTTGTTCTGTTTTTATGCTAAATGATGGGGGTTGAATCTGCATTCAATAACTTTGTAGGCTAATTCTGTATGTTGCGAAGTTTCTTTCGCACAGATGATGAGAAGTCAGAAATTTCTGTTCGTTGGGTAGTTTTATTCGCCATCGTTTGTAGAAAAGTTCTTGATGCGGCTGTGCTGTTTGGGGAAAGGCAGTGGAGGGCAGGGCAGGAGGGCGATATGACTTCTGGACGTTGAATGATCAGGTTTCGCTGGGTAACGGACAGAACAGAGGCGCCTTCCAGTAAGCCTTCGCGAGCAAGCCCGCTCCCACATTTGATCTTTGGTGTTCACAAATGCTGTGTTCATTACAGAACTAATGTGGGAGCGGGCTTGCTCGCGAAGGCAGGCGACGCGGTCTTACGCCTGGTGGCTGATCCGCCCATCCACCAGGGTGTAACGCACTACACCCGGCAGGCTGTGGCCAATGAACGGGCAGTTTTCGCCCTTCGACAACCAGGTTTCGCCCGCGACGGTCGAGGCCGCCGGGTCGAACAGCACGATGTCCGCCGCACCACCCACCGCCAGTTTGCCTGCCGGCAGGCGCAAGGCCTCGGCAGGGCCGGCGCTCAGGCGCTTGAGCAGCGTCGGCAGGTCCAGCAAGCCGTCTTCCACCAGGGTCATCGCCAGTGGCAACAGTAGTTCAACGCTGCTGATGCCCGGCTCGGTGGCGCCGAACGGTGCCAGCTTGGCGTCACGCTCATGGGGTTGGTGATGGCTGGAGATGGCCGAGATCACGCCGGATTTCACCGCTGCGCGCAGGCCATCGCGGTCGGCGCGGGTGCGTAGCGGCGGCTGGACGTGATACAGGCTGCTGAAGTCGATCAGGGCTTCGTCGGTCAGGATCAACTGGTACAGGGCGACATCCGCGGTCACCTTCAGGCCCCGGGCTTGGGCCTGGGCGATCAGTTCCACGCCGCGGGCACTGGTGAGCTGGCTGAAGTGCGCGCGCACGCCGGTCTGTTCAACCAACAACAGATCCCGGGCCAGGGCGACGGTTTCTGCGCTTTCCGGGATGCCCGGCAAGCCGAGGAAACTGGCGGTCGGGCCTTCGTGAGCCAGGCCGCCTTCGGCCAGGTCGTGATCCTGGGAGTTGAAAATCACCGTCAGGTCGAACGTTGCCGCGTAGTCCAGTGCCCGGCACAGGGTGCGGGTGTTGCGGAAGCTCTCCAGGCCGTTGCCGAAGGCCACGCAACCGGCGTCGCGCAAGGCAACCAGCTCGGCCAGCTGTTCACCGTCCAGGCCTTTGCTCAGGGCGCCAATCGGGAAGACTTTGGTGTTGCCGGCCTCACGGGCGCGGTCGAGGATCAGTTCGGCCACCGCCGAGGTGTCCAGCACCGGTTTGGTCTTCGGCGGGCAGCACAGACTGGTCACGCCGCCAGCCGCCGCCGCGCGGGTTTCGCTGACAATCGAGCCTTTGCGGCTGTAACCCGGCTCGCGCAGGGCAACATTGAGGTCGACCAGGCCGGGAGCGGCCACCAGGCCTTTGGCGTCGATCGTGTCGACGGCGACAAAACCGGCGGGCGCCGCGCCAAGGGCGACGACTTTGCAGGCTTCAATGTGGATATCGGTCACTTGATCCAGGCCGCTGGCCGGATCGATCACGCGGGCACCGAGAATGCTGAGCTTCACTGTGCGTTCTCCTGTTCGAATTGGCCCTGCTCGAATTGACGCTGCGCAGTCTGCCCGCTCATGGCCATGGACAGTACGGCCATACGAATGGCGATCCCGTAGGTCACCTGGTTGAGGATCACCGAGTGCGGACCGTCGGCCACTGCCGACTCGATTTCCACGCCGCGGTTGATCGGCCCCGGGTGCATCACGATGGCATCGGGTTTGGCGCCGGCCAGGCGCGCGGTGGTCAGGCCGAACAGGCGGTAGAACTCGCCTTCGCTCGGCAGCAGGCCGCCGGTCATGCGTTCACGCTGTAGACGCAACATGATCACCACGTCGACGTCTTTCAGGCCTTCGGTCATGTCGGTGTAGACCTTCACGCCGTATTGCTCGATGCCGATCGGCAGCAGGGTCTTCGGTGCGATCACGCGAATGTCCGGGCAACCGAGGGTTTTCAGGGCCAGCATGTTCGAACGCGCCACCCGCGAGTGCAGGATGTCGCCGACGATGGCCACCGAAAGGTTTTCGAACCCGCCCTTGTGTCGGCGAATGGTCAGCATGTCGAGCATGCCCTGGGTCGGGTGCGCGTGCCGGCCGTCACCGCCGTTGATGATCGCCACTTGCGGGCAGACATGCTCGGCGATGAAGTGCGCGGCGCCGGAGTCACCGTGGCGCACGACGAACATGTCGGCGGCCATGGCTTCCAGGTTGCGCAGGGTGTCGAGCAGGGTCTCGCCTTTGCTCGCCGACGACGTGGACACGTTGAGGGTGATCACGTCCGCCGAGAGCCGCTGGGCCGCCAGTTCGAAGGTGGTGCGGGTACGGGTCGAGTTCTCGAAGAACACGTTGCACACGGTCTTGCCGCGCAGCAACGGGACTTTTTTCACGGCCCGGGCGCCGACTTCGAGGAAGGAGTCGGCGGTGTCGAGGATTTCCGTCAACAGCTCGCGGCGCAAACCGTCGAGCGAGAGGAAGTGGCGCAGCTGGCCCTGATCATTGAGCTGCAGCGGGCGCTTGGTGTCTAGAGGCGTCATCGCAAGGGGGACTCTCAATAGGGCGAATTAAAGGGCGAGGTCTTGCAGTTCGAGCGCGAGCTCCGGACCGGACAGTTTCACCCGTTCGTGGGCGGCCAGCGACAGGGTCGCGCCCACCACGTTCGGGCGGATCGGCAGTTCGCCGGCGTCCAGGTCCAGCAGGCACACCAGCGTCACGCTGGCCGGGCGGCCGTAGTCGAACAGTTCGTTCATGGCAGCGCGGATGGTCCGGCCGCTCATCAGCACATCGTCGATCAGCACCAGGTGCTGGCCTTCGATCTCGAACGGCAGCGCCGAAGGGCGAACCTGCGGGTGCAGGCCGTTCTGGCTGAAGTCGTCGCGGTAGAAGGAGACGTCGAGGGTGCCGAGGGGCTCATTGCTGCCCAGCTCCTTGAGCAGGGCCTGGGCCACCCAGACGCCGCCGGTACGAATGCCGATGAAACGCGGGTCGCTGATGCCACGGTGTTCCAGGTGGGCCTTCAGGCGCGTGGCCATCTGGCTGATCAGTTCGGCGGGATTGGGCAGGCTCATGGTTGCTCCTTCTTGGGCCCGAGCCGGGTTTCACGCGAGGCGGCTCGGGTTGTAGCTAAGAGAGACGCATCGCGGCTCTTCAGGATTCGAACAGTGCGCCATTTTCGTCGAGCCAGCCTTGCAGCAGCAGGGCGGCGGCGATGGCGTCGACCGGGTTGTCGCGGTAACTGCCTTTCTGACCGCCACGAGCCAGACGTTCGCCCTTGGCCTCGAAGGTGGTCAGGCGTTCATCGTGGGTATAGAAGGGCAGGTTGAAGCGGCCGTTCAGGCGCCGGGCGAATTTTTCCGCGCGGGCGCACATGTCGCTGGGCGTGCCGTCCATGTTCAGCGGCAGGCCGACCACAACGGCATCGGGTTTCCACTCTTTGATGAGGGCTTCGACCTGGTTCCAGTCAGGAATGCCGTTCTGCGCTTTCAGGGTGCACAGCTCACGAGCCTGGCCGGTAATCACCTGGCCGACCGCAACGCCGATCTGTTTGGTGCCATAGTCAAAACCCAGAATCAGCTTCAGGGCCATCAGGCGTGCCCCGCCTGGCTGGTCAGCAGGCTGAGGTTGACGCCCAGGTGTCTGGCGGCCGCTTCCAGGCGAAGTTCGCTGCTGGTGTTGAACAGGATGTCGGCGTCAAACGGGCAGTTCAGCCAGGCGTTCTGCGCCAGTTCGGCCTCCAGTTGCCCGGCTTCCCAGCCAGCATAACCTAGGGCGATCAGGCTTTTTGCCGGGCCGACGCCGTCAGCGATGGCGAACAGTACGTCCTGGGACGTCGACAGGGACAACTCATCTTCCAGATCAACGGTCGCCTGGAAACTCTGCCCCTTGGGGTGAAGGACGAAGCCGCGATCGGTTTGCACCGGGCCGCCGATGAAGATCGGCACATGCTGGCAGAGCGCTGGCGGTTCGATTTCCGGGCGTAATTGCTCAAGGATATCGGCCAGGTTCAGCTCTTGCGGACGGTTGACCACCAGCCCCATGGCACCATTGGCCGTGTGCTCGACGATGTAGGTCAAGGTGTGCGCAAAGTTCGGGTCGGCCATGTGCGGCATGGCGATCAGGAATTGATGCTTGAGGTAGCTGGGGCTGACGTTTTTCATGTGCGCTAGTGTGGCGTTCGAGGGGCGAACTGACAAGCCGGGGATGCGCAGGAAATGCCGTAATTCTGTAGGAGCGAGCTTGCTCGCGATGAACCTGAGAACACTGCGGGGTGTCAGGCTTGCAGCGTTATCGTTGGCGACCATCGCGAGCAAGCTCGCTCCTACAGGGGGATTTGTGCAGGTCAGTTGCTTGAGAGGCGATCGCCGCGGGCAAACTTCCAGGTCCGGATGATCTCCAGCCGGTCAACATCCGACAGATCCCCGGTAAAAGGTGCGAACGGCGCCGCCAGCCGGACGATCCGTTGCGCCGCCTGGTCCAGCAGCGGCTGGCCTGAAGATTCCAGCACCAGCACCTCATACAGCGAGCCGTCACGGTTGATCGACACCATCAGGCGCAAATTGCCGTAGATCTGTTTGCGCCGTGCTTCGTCGGGGTAATTGAGGTTGCCGATGCGCTCGACTTTCTTGCGCCATTCGTCCTTGTACCAGGCGCCCTTGTCGCGCATGGTCGAGGCGGCGCTCAAGCGGTGGATGCGCGGGCGCTTGGCGTACAGTTGTTGTTCGGCGGCCAGTTCCGCTTCGAGGCTGGCGATGTCGCTGGACAGTTGCTCGCTGTCGAACGTCGGCGCCTGGACCTGGGGTTTGACCTCGGTCTTGGGCTCCTCGGTCTTGGCGGGGGCTTTTTTCGGCTTCGGCGCCACGGTGGTCACGGCAGCCTTCGGCGGGGCTTCTTGCGCTTCAGGCTTGGCGGCCGGCGGTGGCGTGACTTTCTGTACCTTGTTGTCCTGGAAGGGCGCGACCTCGGTGGTCTTGGGAATCGCCTTTTTATCCAGGGTGCCGCTGCCTTGCTGGTTCTCTTGCGCCAGGAAATCGGCCTTTTCAGGCTTCTTTTCGCTTTTGAAGGTGGCGAGGGTGATTTCCAGGGTTTTGCTGATCTGCTTGGGCTCGACCACGGCAAACCCGACGCCCAGCAGCAAGGCCAGGTGGATCAGCGCCGCCAGGAACAGGGTAAAACCGAGGCGATCGGCCGGGCGCACGCCACGGTGGGCGAGTTCGGCAGGCAGATCGGACGGGAGGGTCATGACAAGGAAACCAACATCGCGTTTTCACAGGCCGCGCATGATAACGCAATGTTGGTTTGGCTAATCAACGTGCCTTGAGCTTCTGATCGATGGCATCCATCAGCAGGCCGCCGATATCGGTGCCAAAGGCATTGTCGATTTCGCGGATGCAAGTCGGGCTGGTGACGTTGATCTCGGTCAGGTGCTCGCCGATCACGTCCAGGCCAACGAACAACAGGCCTTTTTCACGCAGGGTCGGGCCGACTTGTGCGGCGATCCAGCGATCCTTTTCGGTCAGCGGACGGGCTTCGCCACGACCGCCGGCGGCGAGGTTGCCACGGGTTTCGCCCTGGGCCGGAATCCGGGCCAGGCAATAATCCACAGGCTCACCGTCGATCATCAGGATGCGCTTGTCGCCGTCCTTGATGGCCGGCAGGTAGGCCTGGCCCATGATCTGCTGGGCACCGAGGCCCGTGAGGGTTTCGAGGATCACCGACAGGTTAGGGTCGCCCGCGCGGTGACGGAAGATCGACGTGCCGCCCATGCCGTCCAGCGGCTTGAGGATCACATCGCCGTGTTTGGCGGCGAACTCACGCAACACGTCGGCGCGGCGACTGACCACGGTCGGCGGCGTGCACTGCGGGAACAGCGTGGCGAACAGCTTTTCGTTGCAGTCGCGCAGGCTCTGCGGCTTGTTGACCACCAGCACACCGGCGCGTTCGGCCTGTTCCAGCAAGTAGGTGGAATAGACGAACTCCATGTCGAACGGCGGATCCTTGCGCATCAGGATCACGTCCAGATCGCTCAGCAGTGCGTCGCTTTCGGCACCCAGTTCGAACCATTTTTCCGGGTTGGCGAACACCTGCAGCGGACGCATCCGCGCCCGGGCCTCACCTTCGCCCTGATACAGGTCGCGCTGTTCCATGTAGAACAGCTCCCAGCCACGCTTCTGCGCGGCCAGCAACATGGCCAGCGAGCTATCCTTTTTATAGGAAATGCTGGCGATAGGGTCCATGACAATCCCGACGCGAACGCTCATTGGGTTTTCCTCGAAAATGGGGGGGGCTATGTTGATCTCTGTAGGAGCGAGCTTGCTCGCGATAAACCTGAGAACCCCACGGGGTGTCAGGCTTTGCGCGTCATCGTTGACGATCATCGCGAGCAAGCTCGCTCCTACAAATGACCCGTATAAAAGTGGCGTCAGAGTGGCGCTGAGTGTGTTTGCGGTCAAGGAAAAACCATCGCCCCGGTCGGCCGATAGATTGGTTCTGGAGACTGTGCTAAAAAGGCTGCCATGTCGTGCTGGCCCTTGAGTATCAAGGGTTTCGAGCCGCCAATTACCCGCAAACGGACAATTTGATTCGTAAAGGCGACGCAGAGCATCTTATGGAACAGCCCCCCAGCGCCTTGAAGGTCATGGTGATCGACGATTCGAAGACGATCCGTCGCACCGCCGAAACGCTGCTCAAGAACGTGGGTTGTGAGGTCATCACGGCCATCGACGGCTTCGATGCCCTGGCCAAGATTGCCGACAACCACCCCGGCATCATCTTTGTCGACATCATGATGCCGCGCCTGGATGGCTATCAGACCTGCGCCCTGATCAAGAACAACAGTGCGTTCAAGTCCACCCCGGTGATTATGCTGTCATCCAAGGATGGCCTGTTCGACAAGGCCAAGGGGCGCATCGTCGGCTCCGACCAGTTTTTGACCAAGCCTTTCAGCAAGGAAGAATTGCTGGATGCGATCCAGGCCCATGTGCCTGGATTCGCCGCCGTTTTGCCGCAGTAGGACACGCACAGTGACGCTCGGCCATCGGGCCCTGCGTCGACAAGAATGGGGAAGACCATGGCACGTATTCTGATCGTCGATGATTCGCCGACCGAAATGTACAAACTGACCGGCATGCTGGAAAAGCATGGTCATGAAGTGTTGAAAGCCGAAAACGGCGCCGACGGCGTGGCCCTGGCCCGCCAGGAAAAGCCCGACGCCGTCCTGATGGACATCGTCATGCCCGGCCTCAATGGTTTCCAGGCAACACGCCAGTTGACCAAGGACCCGGAAACCGGACACATCCCGGTGATCATCATCACCACCAAGGACCAGGACACCGACAAGGTCTGGGGCACGCGCCAGGGCGCCAAGGACTACCTGACCAAACCGGTCGATGAAGAGACCCTGATCAAGACCCTGAACAACGTGCTGGCCGGTTGATCGTCAGGCCATGAACGAGTCGCTGACGGCTTTCGAACTGCTGCTGCAGATCGACCAGCGCTGTCGTTTGCTGGCGGCGGACTTGCCGTCCCAGCCGACCCGTCGGGACAGCTGGAGCGGTATCGGTTTTCGCCTGGGCGAGCACTGGTACGTCGCCCCCATGAGTGAGGTCAGCGAAGTCTTGCATGAGCCGCGACTGACTCAGCTGCCGGGGGTCAAATCCTGGGTCAAGGGTGTCGCCAACCTGCGCGGGCGATTGCTGCCGGTCATGGATCTGAGCGGTTTCTTCGGGCACGAACTTTCGGCGGTGCGCCGCCAGCGCCGGGTGTTGGTGGTGGACCACGATGAGGTGTTTGCCGGGTTGCTGGTCGATGAAGTCTTCGGCCTCCAGCACTTTGCCCGGGACAGCCTGGAGCCAGTGCCGGCAGACGAGTTGAAGGGGCCGGTGGCGGCATTCGTCAAAGGCCGGTTTCAGCGCGGGCAGTGCTGGCAGGTGTTCAGCCCGTTTGCGTTGACGCGGTCTCAGGGGTTCATGAACGTCGCGATTTAACCGGAAAACCAGGGAACCTTGTGGGAGCGAGCTTGCTCGCGATGACGGACTTGCAGCCAACATTGATGTCGACTGACACAACGCAATCGCGAGCAAGCTCACTCCCACAGGTTTCCTGGCAAGCGCAAAAGTGGGTTAACAGGCGAGGACCGATGACAAAAACAAAAGCAGGCAAGCCAATGGAAGGGTCGCGCAGCCGGTCGCAGATCATCGTGCTGTTCATCGCGCTGATCGTCTTCATCATGCTGCTGTTCGCCAACTTCGCGTACCTCAACACCCAGGCGACCTACGACAAACAGTACATCGGCCACGCCGGCGAACTGCGCGTGTTGTCCCAGCGTATCGCCAAGAACGCCACCGAAGCGGCCGCCGGCAAGGCTGCCGCGTTCAAGTTGCTCAGCGATGCGCGTAACGATTTTGCCCGGCGCTGGGGCTATCTGAAGAAGGGCGACCCGGCCACCAGCCTGCCACCGGCCCCGGCCACCGTGCGTCCAGAGATGCGCGCGGTGCAACAGGACTGGGAACGCCTGCTGAAGAACACCGACGCGATTCTCTCCAGCGAGCAAACCGTACTGTCCCTGCATCAGGTCGCCGCGACGCTGGCTGAAACCGTGCCGCAGTTGCAGGTCGAGTACGAAAAAGTCGTCGAGATCCTCCTGCAACGGGGCGCCCCGGCGGCCCAGGTGGCCATGGCCCAGCGCCAATCGCTGCTGGCCGAGCGGATCCTCGGTGCGGTCAATACGGTATTGGCCGGCGACGAAAACTCACAGCAGGCCGCCGATGCGTTCGGGCGTGACGCGACGCAGTTCGGCAAGGTGCTCAACGGCATGCTCCAGGGCGACCCGGCGCTCAAGGTCAGCCAGGTCGAAGACCGCGACGCCCGTGCGCGACTGGCGGAAATTGCCGAGCTGTTCGAGTTCGTCTCGGGCTCGGTAGACGAGATCCTCGAAACCTCGCCTGAGCTGTTCAAGGTCCGCGAATCGGCCTCGAACATTTTCAGTCTCTCGCAAACCCTGCTCGACGAAGCCTCACACCTGGCCAGCGGTTTTGAAAACATGGTCGGCGGGCGCACCACCGACACCATAGGCGGTTATGTGCTGGGCTTGCTGGCGCTGACTTCGATCATCCTGATCGGCCTGGTGATGGTGCGCGAAACCAATCGCCAGCTGCGCGAAACCGCCGAGAAAAACGAGCGTAACCAGAACGCGATCATGCGTTTGCTCGACGAGATCGAAGACCTGGCCGACGGCGACCTCACGGTGACGGCCTCGGTGACGGAAGACTTTACCGGCACCATCGCCGACTCGATCAATTATTCCGTCGACCAGTTGCGCGATCTGGTCGCCACCATCAACCTCACCGCCGGCCAGGTCGCCGCCGCCGTGCAGGAAACCCAGGCCACCGCCATGCACCTGGCCCAGGCATCGGAACATCAGGCCCAGCAGATTTCCGAGGCCTCGATGGCGATCAATGACATGGCCGAGTCCATCGACCAGGTGTCGGCCAATGCCGCTGAATCTTCGGCGGTTGCCGAACGCTCGGTGGAAATTGCCAACAAGGGCAACGAGGTGGTGCACAACACCATCCACGGCATGGACAACATTCGCGAGCAGATTCAGGACACGGCCAAGCGTATCAAGCGCCTTGGCGAGTCGTCCCAGGAAATCGGCGACATTGTCAGCCTGATCGATGACATTGCCGACCAGACCAATATCCTCGCCCTCAACGCAGCCATCCAGGCGTCCATGGCCGGCGACGCCGGTCGCGGTTTCGCCGTGGTGGCCGATGAGGTGCAGCGGCTGGCCGAGCGCTCCTCCGCCGCCACCCGGCAGATCGAGACCCTGGTGCGGGCGATCCAGACCGACACCAACGAGGCCGTTATCTCCATGGAGCAGACGACGACCGAAGTGGTGCGCGGCGCCCGACTGGCGCAGGATGCCGGTGTGGCCCTGGAAGAAATCGAGGGTGTGTCGAAGACGCTTGCGGCGCTGATCCAGAGCATCTCCAATGCCGCGCAGCAGCAGACGTCGTCGGCCGGCCAGATTTCCCTGACGATGAACGTGATCCAGCAGATCACCTCGCAGACGTCGTCGGGTTCCACCGCCACGGCCGACAGCATCGGCAACCTGGCTAAAATGGCCAGTCAGTTGCGTCGTTCGGTGTCCGGTTTCACCTTGCCGGATGCCAAGGCGCAGGTTGTGGACAAAGCTTGAACCGCCCATGGGTATCTGAATTGTGATTGGAGTGGTTATGGGTGATCGGCACGACTATGTGGCCCTCGAGTGGGTCAAGGGCGAGATTGCCGAAACGCTGAAACAGGCTCATCACGCGATTGAAAACCTGCTCGATGACCCGCAGGCGACGCATGCGCTGGATGAATGCCTTGCGTGCATCCATCAGGTCCACGGCAGTTTGCAGATGGTCGAATTCTACGGTGCGGCATTGCTCGCCGAAGAGATGGAACAACTGGCCATGGCCTTGCAGGGCAACCGTGTCAGCCATCGCGACGAGGCGTTGCACCTGTTGATGCAGGCCCTCGGGCAGTTGCCGATCTACCTGGACCGGGTGCAAGGTGCGCGCCGCGACTTGCCACTGGTGGTGTTGCCACTGATCAACGACCTGCGCAGCGCCCGTGGCGAAAGCCTGCTGTCGGAAACCAGCCTGTTCAGCCCGCAATTGCCCGAGTTGCCTGCGCTGGACGCAGAAACGCTGGCGCAGCTTGAGCCGGCCGAATTGCCCAATGTCCTGCGCAAGCTGCGGCAGATGCTGCAGATGGCGTTGGTCGGGTTCCTGCGTGAGCAGGATAACGAAACCAACCTCGATTACCTGGCCAAGGTCTTCGCCCGCCTCGAAGCACTGTGCGCCAATGCACCCCTGAACCCGTTATGGCAGGTGGCCTCGGCGCTGGTCGAAGGCATGCAGGGCGGTGCGATCGCCAACAGCCCGGCCTTGCGCAGCCTGTTCAAGGACGCCGACAAGGAACTCAAGCGCCTGCTCGAAGAAGGCATGCGCGGCATCAATCAACCGGCGCCACCGGAGCTGCTCAAGAGTTTGCTGTTCTACATAGCCAAGGCCGAACATCCCACCGGGCAGATGCTGACCATGAAAGAACGCTACTCACTGGACGATGCGCTGCCCGACAGCGCGATGGTCGATGAAGAACGCGCGCGGCTGGCCGGCCCCGACCGTGACGCCATGCGCTCGGTGCTGGCAGCGCTGTGCGAAGAGCTGGTGCGGGTCAAGGAGCGCCTGGATCTGTTCGTGCGCAGTGACCGCCAGCACACCGCTGACCTCGACAGCCTGCTGGCGCCGCTGCGGCAAATCGCCGATACCCTGGCGGTCCTGGGCTTCGGCCAGCCGCGCAAGGTGATCATCGATCAATTGGCGGTGGTGCTCAGCCTCGCCCAGGGCCAGCGCGAACCCAACGATGCAATCCTCATGGACGTTGCCGGGGCCCTGTTGTACGTCGAAGCGACGCTGGCCGGCATGGTCGGCACCGTGGAACCGGAGAGCCAGGATGACAATCGCCTGCCGACCACCGACCTGACACAGATCCATCAGATCGTGATCAAGGAGGCCCGCATCTGTTTGCAGCAGGCCAAGGACATGATCGTCGACTACATCGACGCCGATTGGGACCGCCAGCATTTGCAGGCGCTGCCGGCCTTGCTGACCCAGGTACGCGGCGCGCTGGCGATGATACCGTTGAGCCGGGCGGCGAGCCTGGTCGACACCTGCAATCACTTCATTCGCGAGCACCTGTTGCTCGAGCCGGGTCAGCCGGGCTGGCAGGAACTGGACAGCCTGGCCGACGTGATCACCAGCATCGAGTATTACCTCGAGCGCCTCGGCGATGACCCGCAGGCCCAGGGCGAAAACCTGCTCGATGTCGCGGAAAAAAGCCTGGCGAGCCTCGGGTTTTTCCCCAGTGAGCAGCATGTGCCCGTGCTGGATGATGTGCTCAACCCGAGCGAAGCGCAGGTCATGCAGATGATGCAGGAGCTGGATGACCCGCAGATCGTCCAGACCTTGGCCGATGTGCTCGCCAGCCCGGTTTCGAGCCTGAACCCGCCCGCCCTGGAC
>NZ_JAVAJJ010000013.1:0-206497 GCF_052112305.1 Pseudomonas sp. QLc11A | reverse complement strand
CGAACTCAGAAGTGAAACGATGCATCGCCGATGGTAGTGTGGGGTTTCCCCATGTGAGAGTAGGTCATCGTCAAGATTAAATTCCGAAACCCCAATTGCGAAAGCAGTTGGGGTTTTGTTTTTGCGCGGAAAAAACAAAACCCCCAACCAAGGTCAATTGTAAAAAAAATCACACAAACCGGACCCCCCGGTTTTGCTAAGGTGCAGCTCATTTTTAATGGACTGAGTCTGCGCCCACGGATCGGCATTCTTTTCAAAGAGTTGCTGCACAAGTGCCTGAACCGATACCGATCAAGGACCACGAAAAAGAAACACGCCTGGTCAACAAGAGACTCATGGCCTGCGCATTGTTTGTTGCCGCCATAACCTGTGCTCTGGTGGTACGCCTGTATGTCCTGCAGGTCGTCGAGTTCGACTATCACTCGACCATCTCCGAAAACAATCGCGTACATGTCCTGCCGATTACGCCTACCCGCGGATTGATCTATGACCGCAACGGCGTACTCCTTGCGGACAACCGCCCCAGCTTCAACCTGACCATCACCCGCGAACGTGCTTCCAATGTCAACGAAGAGCTGGATGAAGTCGTCAATCTCCTGCACTTGTCCACTGAAGACCGGTCGCAATTCGACAAGGTGATGAGGCAGGCACGTCACCCCTTCGTACCGGTGACGCTGTTCTATGAACTGAGCGAAGAACAGATCGCCGTACTCGCCGTCAACGAGTTCCGTTTGCCGGGCATCGATGTCGAGCCGCAGTTCGTTCGGCACTATCCGTTGGGCGCGCACTTCGCGCATTCGGTCGGCTACGTCGGACGCATCAACGAGAAAGAGTCAAAGGCCCTGGATACGGTCGAGTACCGAGGCACCCAATCCATTGGCAAGACCGGGATCGAAAAATTCTACGAGTCGCAACTGCACGGCCATGTGGGTTATGAGGAAGTCGAAACCAATGCCCAGGGCCGCGTGCTGCGAGTGCTCAAGCACACGGATCCGGTGCCGGGTGAAAATATTGTCCTGAGCCTCGACGTCAAGCTGCAGGAAGCCGCCGAACAAGCTCTGGGTGATCGTCGCGGCTCGGTGGTTGCGCTCGATCCGTCGACCGGTGAAGTGCTGGCCATGGTCAGCAACCCGAGTTTCGATCCTAATCTGTTCGTCACCGGCATCAGTTCCAGGGAGTACTCTGCGCTACGCGACTCCGTCGACCGACCGCTGTTCAACCGTGTGCTGCGCGGCCTGTACGCGCCGGGTTCGACCATCAAGCCGGAAGTGGCAATCGCCGGCCTCGACACGGGGGTCGTCACGCCACAGACCCGTGTGTTCGACCCCGGTTATTACCAACTGCCGGATTTCGATCACAAGTACCGCAACTGGAACCACAGCGGCGACGGCTGGGTGGATATGGATGCAGCGATCATGCGTTCCAACGACACCTATTTCTATGACCTCGCACACAAGCTGGGGATCGATCGCCTGCACGACTACATGGCAATGTTCGGACTGGGTGAGAAAGTCTCCCTGGACATGAACGAAGAATCCCCCGGCCTGATGCCATCCCAGGCATGGAAGCGCGCCACGCGTCGACAGGCCTGGTTTCCTGGCGAGACGGTGATTCTCGGAATCGGCCAGGGCTATATGCAGGTCACGCCGCTGCAATTGGCCCAGGCCACGGCGCTGATTGCCAACAAAGGCGTGTGGAATCGCCCGCACTTGGCCAAAACCGTGGACGGTGTCGCGCCGGTGGATGAGCATCCGATGCCGGACATCCTGCTCAAGGATCCACGCGACTGGGAGCAGGTCAACCATGGCATGCAGATGGTGATGCACGATGCCCGCGGGATTGCCCGGGCCGCAGCCGCGGGCGCGCAGTACCGTATTGCTGGCAAGAGTGGTACCGCGCAAGTGGTGGCGATCAAGCAGGGTGAACGCTACAACCGGGAGAAAACCCGTGAGCGTAACCGCGACAATGCCTTGTTCGTCGGTTTCGCCCCGGCCGAGCACCCGAAGATCGTGATTTCGGTGATGATCGAAAACGGTGAGGCGGGTGGCCGCGTCGCCGGACCGGTCGTACGGCAGATCATGGACGCCTGGCTACTCGATCAGGACGGGCACCTGAAGCCGCAGTACGCGGCACCGGGCAAGGCGCCGGGCGATCCTCACGTCTGAACCGTCAGGGCTCATCTTCTGTTCGCGGTTCCACAGCGACATCGGCAGTCCCTTCGTGGGGAGGCAGGCGCCAGAGCAATCCGGCGTCGACGTCCGCCGCCACCACGTGCTCGGGCAAACAGCCGATACCGAAGCCGGCGATGACCAATCGGCGAGGAAGTCATCAAAGCGCTCGGAGAAAATCCGGCTGATGATCAGCAACCGCACTTTGCCGATCACTTCATCGGCCGGTTGTTCCAGCACGTTGCTGACCTGGGACATTTGCCCGTAGATTTCCCCGGCCGCAGCCAAGGCAAGTCGGATCCTGCAAAAAAGCCTCATGCGTAGGCGAGGTTTTTTTCTTCCAGCAGTTCCTCATACAACGCCGCCCATTTGCGACCCATTTCGTCCGCCGTAAACAGATTCTGATAGCGGGCCAGCGCCTTCTCGCCCATTTGTGCCGCCAGCACCGGGTTTTCCCAAAGCGTGCGCATCGCCTCACGAAACGCCAGTGGATCACTGGGCGGCACCACCAGCCCGGTTTCGTTATGGATGTTGATGTAACTGGTGCCCGTACCAATCTCACTGGAGATCATCGGTTTGCCATACATCGCGCCTTCAAGCAGTGAAATGCCGAATGCTTCGGAGCGCAGGTGCGACGGGAACACCACCGCATAACTCAATTCGAGCAAGGCAACCTTGTCTTCATCTCCGAGGAAACCGAGAAAGTGCAGGTTCTGCAGGTTCAGTGCCCTGGCCTGGGCATGCAACTCCTCTTCCAGCGGGCCGGCGCCGACGATCACCACGGGGTAGTTCAGCCCCTGCATCGCTTCGAGGAGGATGTGCAGCCCCTTGTAGTAGCGCATGACACCGACGAACAGGAAGAACTTGTCCCCCAGTTTCTGGCGCCAGCGCTCGGTACGTGCCGCGTCGTGCTTCGGATAACCCGATTTGTCCAGGCCATAGGTGATGACCCGGGTCTTGTCCCGATAGCCCTTGAGCACGTCGCTGGTGTGAAAGTAGTTGGGGGACGCCACGGCGATTCGATCCGCACTGTCCAGGAACCGGCGCATCAACGGACGGTACAGTTTGAGCAGATGACGCTGGCGAATGATGTCGGAATGGTAACTCACCACGCTGGGCTTTTTGGTGGCGCTGACAAAATGCACCAGGTCCATGAAGGGCCAGGGGAAGTGGTAGTTGACCACGTCGGCTTCGGCGGCGAGCTCACGAAACTGCTTGAATACGCTGTAGGAAAAACCGGTGGAGGCGAGCTGAAAATCCATCCTGGCCTGATGCACCTGGTGCTCGCGGATCTGCAACACGCCTGACGCCGGGTTATTGCTTAGGGTCAGCACCGTGCTGTCGACACCATGGCGCGCGCCACTTTCGCTCATCTGGAAAATGACTTGTTCGATGCCACCCATGGAGTCGGGCAAGTAGGTTTTGTAAAAGTGCAGAACGCGCATATCAGTTCTCCATAGCCTGGCGGTAGGCGCGGGCGGTCACCGTCGCGCAACGCTCCCAGGAAAAAAGCTTCGCTCGCTGCAAGCCCGCCTCGCGACAGACCTGCCAGTGTGCCGGGTCGTCGATCAGCCGCTGCATGGCATCGCGCAAGGTGTCCGGGTCGTGCGCCTCGATGTAGTTGCCGGCATCGCCAGCCACCTCCGGCATCGCCGAGATACCCGTCAGAATCACCGGGGTGCCACTGGCCATGGCTTCCAGCACCGGCAGGCCGAACCCCTCGTACAACGAAGGGAAGACCAGCGCCCGGGCACCGGCCAGCAACTGCGCCAGATCCTCGTCGGGCAGGTACCCCAGCAGGCACACATGACCTGAGGCGAGGGCCGTACGCAACTCGTCATTGAACTGCTGACGCTGCCAGCCGGCCATACCGGCGATCAGCAAGGGAAAACGCTGGCGCACGGTTTCCGGCAGTAGCGCATGGGCGCGCAGGGCCTGGGTCAGGTTCTTGCGCGGCTCCAGGGTGCCGACGCAGAGAAAATACTCCCGCACCTCGACGCCGTGGGTTTTGAGGACGCGATCCATGGCCTCGGGTTCACGCGGGTGGAATCGCGCGGCCACACCCAGCGGTGCCACCACGAAGCGCTCGGCCGGCAGTGCGAACCAGGCCTGCGCTTCATCGGCGATGTGCTGCGAGTCCGTCAGAATCAGCCGCGCGCGTTGTAAGCCGTCGGCCAGTCGCCGCTCGATTTCGCGCAGACGGGCCGGAGGTTGGGTGTCGGGATAGTGCAGGTGGGTGAGGTCATGCAGCGTGATGATGGTCGGGCCGTTGAACGACAGCGGCCACAGGCTCGGCTCGTGATACAGATCGATGGACTGGGCGGGGCGCTGGTCGAAGCGCTTCTGTTCCAGCCAGCGCCGCGCCTGATAGGCCCCCGGGATCTGTCGCAGCAATGGCGTCAAGCGCGAGTAACCGGGCATCGCCGCCTCGGGCAGGACCGAACTCCAGCCCCAGCCATGGAACAACGTCAACTCGACGTCCGGTTCGCGGGCCAGGGCCGTCGCCAGTTCGGCGACGTAGTGGCCGATGCCCGTGCGCGGGGCCTGGAGGATGCGGGCGTTAAGGGCAATTCGCATGCTGATTCTCAGGCACCTTCGCATCGCTGTGCAGGTTGCGCTGGATACGTTCGACCAGTTGCGCACTCGCCTCGCGCCAGCTCAGCCAGCGCCAGTTTTCCAGGTTGAGGGGCGCGGGAAATGCGCCGCTCGTTTCCATGTCGATGATCATGTCGGCCAGGTTCTGCGGATCGTCGAGGTCGAAGTACGCCATGTACTCGCCACCGATTTCGCGGAACACCGGGATGTCGCTGGCCATTGCCGGCAGGCCACGCTGCATGGCTTCCACCAGCGGCAACCCGAACCCTTCGACGTAGGACGGGAACACCAGCGATGTCGCGTGGCAATAGGCGTGTTCCAGGCTCTTGTCCGAGAGCGTATTGAACATGAACAGGCGCTGGTTCAACGCTGGATGCTGGCGGATACGCTCGATCAGCGCCTCGCACTTCCAGCCGATCTTGCCGACGATGCACAACCGGGCCCTGGACCCGGCCGCCCAGGCGCGCTCGAACGCGTCGAGCAGATACGCATGGTTCTTGCGCGGCTCGATGGTGCTGACCATCAGGAATACAGGGTCCGCCGACTTGAACATCTGCAGCAACCCCGGGTCGACGGCGGAGCGGGCGTCGCTCAGGTCGAGTTCGGAGCCGAGGTGAAAGTAGTCGAACCAGCGTTGCTGGACCTGCGCGGTGCCGATCCTGCGGGTCATCTCCTGGCGCACCTGGTCGCGGATGGTGGTCGAGATCGCCACATAGCCATCGGCGGTGCGGGCGATCCAGTCGAACCATTCGTTGAACACCTTCACCAGCCCGGCGTCGCAGAACTGCGGATGGGTCAGTGGAATCAGGTCGTAGATCACCGACACGATGCCGACCCCGTCACGCTTGAGTTGCTCGGCCAGGGGAAAAAAGTTGGCGTGCCAGGACGAGTCCAGCAGCACCAACTGGTCGCCAGCGCGATGTTGCAATGGCACGCAGCGCTCGGGAACCGGCTTGCCCTTGAGTGCCCGGTCCAGCAGGCGCATCGGCAGGCTCAGGCAGGCGAACGCGGTGAGGCGGCAACCGACGTAAAGCACCCGGCGGGCGAACTTCGATTGGCTGAAAGGACGGCGTCGTTCCAGCGCACGGTGGCGCAGCCAGAACTGATTGGCGAACTGTTCGAGCTTCACCCGCAGGCTCACCAGATCCACTTTGACGGTCGGCAAGGGCGCCAGGCTTTTCACCTCGAACAACGCGCCATTGATCATCACCACCGGAATGCATTCACGCTGGGCGTCCGCGGCCGGCAATTGCTGAATCACATTGCGAACGACCCGCTGAATGCCCGAGTTGGCATCGGGGTGTTCGAAAACGTAGGTGCATTCCACCAACAGTCTGGTCATTGCGTCACTCCAACGGTTTCCACCTGGTTTTCACTGGAGCGGGTAACACTGGTCTGAGCTTCGAGCCAGGAGCAGCCGACAAAGTCTTCCTGGCGATTGTTGATCACGTGGAAGACCAGCCCGTAGTCTCGCCATTCGAAATTGCGATCCAGGTGCGAGTCCAGTCGCGACAGGCTCAGGGCCACCGAATAGTTGCCCTTGCCCAGGCGCATGTCGAAGGCAAAACGGTAGGTGATGCGTTCACCGGCACTCAGGTCGGTGAGGGCTTTGTCGACCCGGTGGGTGTTGATGCCATACATGGGCTGGCCGAGGCGATCCTTGATCATGAAGCCGAGAATCAGCCGCTCGATGTCCTGGCGCACCTCGACCTGCACTTCCAGGACCATCGCCTGACCGACTTCTGCCACTTCCACCGAACGGCCCTTGGGGTCAAGCAGGCGGACGCTGAGAATGCCCGCTTCGCCTGTCCCGGAAATGGTTTGCACCTGCCCGTTGGCGAGCATCTCCTGGCGCACCGTCTGGCCCTCGCGCTGGGCGAGCATGGCGTTGTAGTAGTCCATTACTTCTTCGGGCTTGCCGCGCATGGCCATGCGCCCGTTTTCCAGGAGGATGGCGGTGTCGCAGATCGACTGGATCGCGGAGCGGTCATGGGACACGATCAGCAACGTGGTGCCGGCCTTGCGGAAGTTGCGGATGCGATCGAAGCTCTTGTGCTGGAAGTAGGCGTCACCCACGGACAGCGCTTCGTCGACGATCAGGATATCAGGCCGCCGTGCGGTGGCCACGCTGAACGCCAGGCGCATCTGCATGCCGCTGGAATAGGTGCGAACCGGATGGTCGATGGCCTCGCCGATTTCGGCGAAGCTCTCGATCTCTGGCATCAGCGCTTCGATTTCTTCCACCTGCATGCCTAGCAACTGGCCGGCCATGAAGGTGTTCTGCCGACCGGTGAAGTCCGGGTGGAAACCCATGCCCAGTTCAAGCAGCGCGGCCACGCGACCTTGCAACTGGATGTCGCCGCAGGAGGGCTGGGTGGTGCCGGTGATCATCTTCAACAGCGTGCTTTTGCCAGCACCGTTGACCCCGACGATGCCCACGGCTTCGCCCGGCTGAATCTCGAAATCGACCCCTTGCAGCACCCAGTGCAGGTGATGCCGGTTGCGGGAAAACGGCACCAGCCATTCGAACAGCCGGCTCCAGCGATTGGGGTACTGCTTATAGGCCTTGCCCAGGCCACTGACACGTATATGTCCCATCAGAGCTCGTCCACCATTTCACCGACACGCTGGCGGAACAGCCGCAGCGCCATCGCGCAGAACAACAGGCCGATCACCAGCAAGGGGACCAGCGAGTTCCAGTTCGGCCATTGGTTGTAGAGAAACAGGTTCTGGTAGCTGTTCATCAGTGCCGTCATCGGGTTCAGTTCGATGAAGCTCTGGATACCCGACGGCAGGATCGACAGCGGATAAACGATCGGCGTCAGCCAGAACCAGAATTGCAGGCAGATGCCAAAAAACTGCCCGACGTCGCGAAAGAACACGTTGAGCACGCCCAGGATCATCCCCAGCCCCGCGGCGAACATCACTTGCAGGATCAGCAACGGCACCAGCGCCAGTAACGCCATACCGGGCAGCCGCCCGCTGATCAGCAGGAAGCCGAGGAACAAGCCCAGGATGATCGCGAAATTGATTCCGGCATTGAGCAGCACGATGACCGGCAGGCAGATGCGCGGGAAGCTGATTTTCTTCAGCAGGTTGGCGTTTTCCAGGAACATGCTCTGGCTGCGCGTGGTGATCTCGGCGAACAGGCCCCAGGTCAGCAGTCCGGCGCACAGGTAGACACTATAGGCCAACCCGTCATCCACGCCCGGCAAGCGGGCGCGCATGATGGTGGAAAAGATCACCGTGTAGACCAGGATCATCGACAGCGGATTGAGCACGGTCCACAAGGCACCGAACAGCGAGTTGCGATAACGCGCCTGAAACTCCCGCTTGACGCTGCCGAGGATGAAACCCCGGTAACTCCACAGGGATTGGTAAAGATTACGCAGCATTCAAACCGTCCGCCCATATTGGTCTTCGAAGCGGACGATATCGTCCTCTCCCAGGTATTCGCCGCTTTGCACTTCGATGATCACAAGGTCGATCACACCGGGATTCTCCAGGCGATGCTTGTGACCGGCGGCAATGAAGGTCGATTCGTTCTTGGCCACCAGGTGCGTGCCGGTGCCGTTGTTGGTGACCTTGGCCATGCCTTCGACCACCACCCAGTGCTCATTGCGATGGTGGTGCATCTGCAATGACAACTTGGCGCCGGGCTTGACCACGATACGTTTGATCTTGAATCGCGGGCCTTCCTCGAGCACGGTGTAGGTGCCCCATGGCCGGCTGACCGTACGGTGCAGGCGGTAGGCCTCGTGCTCTTTGTCCTTGAGTTGCCTGGCCACCCGGCGCACATCCTGGGCGCGGTCGGCGTGGGCCACCAGCACCGCGTCGGCAGTGTCGACGATGATCAGGTCATCCACGCCCACGGTCGCTACCAGACGGTTGTCGCTCTGGACAAAGTTGTTGTGGCTGTCGATGAAAATCGCCTCGCCGACGGCACGGTTGTTCTGTGCATCCGCCGGCACCAGCGCGGCCACCGCACCCCAGGAGCCGATGTCGCTCCAATCGAAACGGGCGGGCACGACGACCACTTTGTCGGAGCGCTCCATCAACGCGTAGTCGATGGAAATGTCCATGATTTCGCCAAACAGCGCCGGTGACAGTTCCTGTTGCACGCTCCCGGCGTTTTCCACCGCAGCGCTGGCGGCCATACAGGTTTGCGTCTGCTCCAGCAAATCGGGAGCGTGGGTTTGCAGTTCGGCCAGCAGGGTGGCGACCGAGAAACAGAACATCCCGGAGTTCCACAGGAAGTTGCCGCTTTCCACGTAATGCGTCGCGGTTTGCAGGTCGGGCTTTTCGACGAAACGCCGCACGCTGGCAGCGCCTTTGTCGTCCAGCGGTGTGCCGGCTTCGATGTAGCCAAAACCGGTTTCCGGAGCGCTGGGCACCACACCGAAGGTCACCAGGTGACCGCGCCTGGCCAGCGTCACGGCATGCTCGACTGCGTCCTTCAACGCCTCGACATTGACAATCAGATGGTCGGCCGGCATGACCAGCATGATCGCGTCGTCGCCATGCAGGGCCTGGAGCGAGAGGGCGGCGGCGGCAATCGCCGGCGCCGTATTGCGCCCCGTCGGTTCCAGCAGGAAGTGCCCGCGATGACGGCCCAGGTGCGCGTCCTGAAAGTGATCCTTGCTCTGGAAGTAGTACTCGCGGTTGGTCACCGTGACGATATCGCCCCAGCCGTCGAGCAGCTCTGCGGCACGCCGATAGGTCTTGCCCAGCAGCGACTGGCCGTCAGGCAAGGTCATGAACGGTTTGGGATGGCCTTCACGCGACACCGGCCACAACCTTGTCCCGGCACCGCCGGAGAGAATCACGGGAATCAGCATGGCCTACTCCTTGGCAACGCGTTTCATGTCCGCATCCATCATCATGCGGATCAAGGCATCCAGATCGGTTTTTGGTTTCCAGCCCAGCACGCGCTGGGCCTTGGTCGGATTGCCGAGCAGCACTTCGACTTCGGCCGGGCGGAAGAACGCCGGGTCGATCTTCACGTAGTCGCGGTAGTTCAGGCCCACATGATCGAAGGCGATCCGGCACATCTCGCGCACGGTGGTAGTCACGCCGGTGGCCACCACGAAGTCGTCGGGTTTGTCCTGTTGCAGCATCAGCCACATGGCTTCGACGTAGTCGCCGGCAAACCCCCAGTCGCGCTTGGCGTCGATGTTGCCCAGGCGCAGTTCCTGCTGTTTGCCCTGTTTGATCCGGGCGGCGGCGTCGGTGACTTTGCGTGTCACGAACTCGATGCCGCGCAGCGGTGATTCATGGTTGAACAGAATCCCGCTGCTGGCGTGCAGGTTGAAGCTTTCGCGGTAGTTCACGGTAATCCAGTGGCCATACAGCTTGGCCACGCCATAAGGGCTGCGCGGATAGAACGGCGTGTTCTCGTCCTGCTGCTCGGCCTGGATCAGGCCGAACATTTCGCTGGTGGACGCCTGATAGAAACGCGTGTGCGGACTGAACTGGCGGATCGCTTCGAGCAAGTGCGTAACGCCCAGGCCGTCGACGATGCCGGTGGTCACCGGTTGATCCCAGGAGGCCGCGACAAAGCTTTGCGCGGCGAGGTTGTAGACCTCGTCCGGCGCCGACTTGATCACCGCGCGCTGCACTGAACAGGCATCGGCCATGTCGCCATCCAGGTAGACGATGTCCGCCTCGACCCCCATCTCGCGCAGGCGCCAGCGCGAGTCGCTGCTGCGGCGCGCAACCAGGCCGTGGACCTTGTAACCCTTGTCGAGCAGCATTTTGGCCAGATAGGCGCCATCCTGGCCGGTGATACCTGTAATCAATGCACTTTTAGTCATACTTGTCGTACTCGCTTCTCCCAGTCGGACAGGATCGCCCGCAGGGATTGTTGTGTTGTGATTTCAGACTTCCATCCGGTGGTCTGGGCCAGTCTGTCAGGGCTGCCACACACCCGACGCTGATCCGCGCGGCGAAGTCGCGCAGGGTCCTGGACCAGTTGCAGGTCGACCTGGGCAAGATCTGCCAATTGTTCGATCAAACTGCGAATGCTCTGCTCGCGTCCCGAGCAAATGTTGTAGACCTGCCCCGGTGTGCCTTTTTCCAGCAAGGCCAGGTAGGCCGAGACCACGTCCGCGACATCAAGGAAGTCGCGCGTGACGTCGACGTCCCCGACCTCCAGTCGTGGTGCCTGCAGGCCTTGCTTGATTCGGCAGATCTGGTGCGCGGCGCCGGCAATGACGAAGCTGTCTTTCTGCCCGCTGCCGATATGGTTGAACGGGCGGGCAACCAGTACGGGCCAGCCTTCGCTCAGGCCCCATTGCAGACTCAGGAACTCTGCCGACAGTTTGCTCACGGCATAGGGATTGCGCGGGCAGGGGGGCTGCAGTTCAGTGATGGGCAGATGCTCTTCGGCGACCTGGCCATAGACATCACCGGAGCTGACGTACAGAAACGTGCCGGTGAAGCCGCGCGCCTTGAGAGCTTGCAGCAGGTTCAGGGTGCCCAGCAGATTGATATTCAGGGTGCCGGCCGGATCACGAAAGGCCTGCGGGACGAACGTCTGGCCGGCCAGGTGAATCACCGCATCGGGCATTTGCGGCCACAAGCCTTCGAGGCTCGAAGGTGCAGCAAGATCGTAGCGGTCGGGAACCGGCAGCAGTTCCCATTCCGAGGTATCAGCCTGCAAACGCGATTGGATGTGTTGTCCTACGAATCCGCTCAGACCCGTGACAAACAGACGTTTTTTCAAACAGCGACCCCTTGGTCATGCATTTCATCCATTTCCCACAGGCTCCATGGAAAAACTTGCGAGCGGCATGATCGCTCGAATGGCGGGTGAAATGTTTGTTGTAGTTGTTTGGTAGCCAATCTGTGCCATTTGCTCGGCAATTTCAACAGGTCCAACCGTGACTGGTCAGTTCTCGTCAGCGTAGCCCGATTTATTCTCGTCGGGCGGTTCACGAACCCTCGATGGATGTGTTTAGAATGCCCCTCGTCACTATTACCCGGGGTTCGGCAGCGTCGCTTCGAAACTGCGAGAAACTGACCACTAAAACAAGAACGTAGACGGGCAGGAAGACGATGGGCGAGCGCCGGTAAACACGGGCTCGAACCCTGTCCTCCCCGTCATAGCGTGAGGCTGCCGGGATGGCGGCGTCACCGTGGGATGCCATGAATTTCATTCTTTACTCCGACGTCAACGACAGCTCCATCAGCCAGAGTCTCGGCCGTCCCGAGTACAGTTACTACTTCGTGCTCAAGGCGTATCGACCGCTGTTCGAAAGCCTGGGACCGGTGCATGTCGTGTCATCGGCCGCCGAAGTCGATCCGCTGTACCGGCAGTTGCAGCAGGCCGGTCAGGACTGCCTGTTCATTTCGTTCGCGCCACCGCACAAGACCCCCACCGACTTGCAATGTCCGATGGTGTGCGTGGTCGCCTGGGAGTTCGACAGCATTCCCGCCGAGCACTGGGACAACGATCCACGGCAGGACTGGAGCCGCACACTGGCACGCCTGGGGCGGGTGATTACCTTGTCCACCCATACCGCCGAAGCCATCCACCGGACCCTGGGTGACGACTTCCCGGTGCTGGTGCTGCCGACACCATTGTGGGAGCGCTTTGCCGACATTCGCCAGCAATACCCCGGCACGCCGGTGAACGCCGGTGCCACGCTGCAGATCAAGGGTTGCATCCTGGACAGCCGCTCGATGGGGTTGTCCGCCGATGGCCTGATCGCGCCGATCATCGAGCAACCACCCGTGGAAATCGTTGAGCCGGAGTCAATACCGGAACCACAACCAGAACCGCAACCCGCGCCGCCGTTGACCCTGCGGCGACGCCTCTTCATCACCAGGCATTACGTGTTGCTGTGGTATCGCGAAGCCATTCGCGATCTCGTGCCGGATGCCGTTCGCCCATGGCTGACCAGGTTTCGCAGACCTCAGCCGTTGCCGATCGAACCCGTCGTCAGTGCACCCGCCGTGCCGGATGAACCCGTCATCAGCGCAGCTGGCGCGCAGGACGAGCATCCACAAGCGGCTTTCCCCGACACCAGCCAAACGGTCGAAATCGTGGTCGACGGCGTCATCTACGTGAGCGTGTTCAACCCTGATGACGGTCGCAAGAACTGGCACCACCTGATCACGGCGTTCTGCTGGGCGCTGCGTGATGCAGAGGACGCCACGCTCGTGTTGAAGATGACCCAGAACGACCTGTCGACCTATTACGTCGAGCTCATCACCTTGCTGTCCCAACTCTCGCCCTTCGCCTGTCGCGTGGTGGTCATGCACGGTTATCTGCAGGACGAGCAGTTCGCCCGTCTCTATGGCGCGGCGAGTTACTACGTCAACGCTTCACGCTGCGAAGGCCTGTGCCTGCCGCTGATGGAATTCATGTCATGCGCGCGGCCGGTGATCGCCCCGAACCACACGGCAATGCGCGACTACATCGACGACCGCGTGGCCTTCGTCGTCAAGTCCAGCCAGGAACCGACGATCTGGCCGGAAGACGCGCGCATCCTGTATCGCACCCTGCGCCACCGTCCGAATTGGGGCTCGTTGAAAACGGCTTACGAGAACAGCTACGCCATGGCAAAAAACCAGCCGGACGCCTGGCAGGCCATGGCGGACGCGGCCAGCGAACGCATGCACGAATACTGCAGCTTCGCACCGGTACAACAGCGGCTGGCGCTGTTCTTCAAACAGGAATCGGTCCGTGACGTCGTGCCGGTGGTTGCCGAAACGGGGGCTGCATCGTGCTGATCATCATTCATTCGGAAACCAACAAGAGCAACATCCAGCAGAACCTGGGACGGCCCGAGTACAGCTATTACTTCGTCCTCAAGGAATTTCGCCCGGTGCTCGAACGGCTGGGGCAGGTGATCGAGGTCAGCAACCCGGACGAGCTGGTCGACCGGCTGTATTTCGATTGCCTGAGCCGGGGCGAAGACTGCGTGTTCCTGTCCTTCTCCCCGCCGCATCGCACGCCGGTCCACTACGCGTGCCCGACGATTCCGGTGTTCGCCTGGGAGTTCAGCACCATTCCCACCGAGAGTTGGCAGGGCGAACCGCGGCATGACTGGCGGATGGTGTTGGGCGCCTGCGGGACGGCGATCACCCACTCCAGCTTCACCGTGAATGCCGTGCATGATGTGATGGGCCGCGATTATCCGGTCAGCGCCATCGCTGCGCCCGTCTGGGACCGTTTTGCCACCCGTGGCGAGCTTCTGGACAAGCGTCCGGTCGTGGGCCCCACGCGCCTGAACCTGCGCGGGCTGTTGATCGACAGTCGCACGGCGGACTTGCGCCCCTATGGCCCCGAGCGTTTGCGCGAGGGCACGCCGATCGCCTTCGATCAACCTCCGCGCGACTGCGAGCTGTTGCTCGAGGGCGTGGTCTACACCTCGGTGTTCAATCCGTACGACGGTCGCAAGAACTGGAAGGACATGATCAGTGCGTTCTGCACCGCCTTTCGCGATACGCCCGACGCGACCCTGGTGCTCAAGCTCACGCACCATGACATCGCCAACGCACTGTCCGACATGATGCACCACGTCTACAAGAACCAGTCCTACCAGTGCCGCATCGTGTTGATCCACGGCTATCTGGCCGATATCGACTACGAGCGCCTGGTCGAGGCCACCAGCTACGTCGTCAACTGCTCCTACGGCGAAGGGCAATGCCTGCCGTTGATGGAGTTCATGTCCTGCGGCAAGCCGGCGATTGCGCCGCTGAACACCGCCATGGCCGACTACATCGACCGTGACAACGCGTTTATCGTCGACAGCACCGATGAACTGACATCCTGGCCCCACGATCCTCGCGCAGCCTATCGTACCCTGCGCTACGTCACGGACTGGGACTCGCTGTGCACGGCTTTTTCTGCCAGCCATGACGTTGCCAGACAGGACGTCGAGCGCTATCAACGGATGTCGGCCCACGCCGTGCGCAGCCTGCAGGGATTCTGCAGCCAGGCCGTTGCCGAGCAGCGTCTGAAAGCCGTGTTCGAGCAGTTGCTGCAACGGCGTGAAGCAAACAGCGCACAAGCGTCTGACACATGATCCGGCGCCTGCTTGAGAAGTTGCGGCCTGCGCCGGTAGTGGTCGCAGCACCCGAAACACGAGTCTCGCCCAGGGACATCGGTTTGTACGATGCCCTGCTCGACGGCTGGTTTCTGGGCGACAGCGGCGAACTGCTCAAAGGGTTTGCCATCACCGCCGACGACACCTTGCTGGATGTCGGTTGCGGCGAAGGCGTGGCGACCTTGTTTGCGATCCGCCAGGGCGCTTCGGTGATCTTCACCGACAGTGAACATGACAAGGTCCGCGAGCTTGCCCGGCAAGTGACGGCACAATCGGACCGAGCGAACCTGGGGCTGGTCAGCAACAGCCTGCCGCTGCCGTTGGCCGATGGTTGCGCGAGCAAAGTCGTATGCATGGAAGTGCTCGAGCATATCGACCAGCCGGAACCCTTCATGGCCGAACTGGTGCGCATGGGCCGCCCCGGCGCGCAGTACCTGCTGAGCGTACCGTCGCCGGTGGGCGAGCATTTGCAGAAAGGCATCGCCCCGGCCAGCTACTTTCAATCGCCCAATCATGTGCAGATTTTCACCCCCGAGCGGTTCGCCGCGCTGGTGGAGGACGCGGGCCTGGTCATCGAGCATCGTCAGGCCACCGGGTTTTTCTGGGTCATGGGCATGATTTTTTTCTGGGCCAGTGAACGGGCCGCCGGGCGCGACCTGGGGGGGGCGGTTCGCGACCGGATCCAGGCGCCTTACCCGCCGCTGATGGAGAGCTGGGCGAAAACCTGGCAGGACTTGCTGGCCCAGCCAGACGGGTTGGCGATCAAGCAGATGCTGGACCGGTTCATGCCCAAGAGCCAGGTGATCATTGCTCGAAAACCTCATGTCCAGGAGGGCGCATGAGCAACGAAAAACGGATCATGGACATCGAGTTGTTGCGTGGCATTGCGGTGCTTGGCGTGCTGTTTCACCACCTGCAGGACAGCCTGTTCGCGGCGGCTGTGCCCTTGCTGCAGGCCATCACGCTGTACGGCCAGCCGTGGTGGGGCGTGGACCTGTTTTTCGCGATCTCCGGCTTCGTCATTGCCCGCAGCCTGATCCCGGCCATGCGCCGCTGCACAACGCGTCAGGAGTATTGGCAACAGACGCGCAATTTCTGGTTGCGCCGGGCCTTTCGATTGCTGCCGTCGGCCTGGTTGTGGCTGGCGCTGATGTTGCTGGCGTGTCTTTTTCTCAACCGCTCCGGCGCCTTTGGCACCCTGCACGCGAACCTTCAGGCGACCCTGGCCGGCGTCGCGCAGTACGCCAATTTCCGCTTTGCCGACAGTTTCTATCGCTACGAGTACGGCACCAGTTTCGTGTACTGGAGCCTGTCGCTGGAAGAGCAGTTCTACCTGCTGTTCCCGCTGATGATCGTGCTGTTTCGCAAACACCTTGTATGGGCTTTGCTGGCGCTGGTTGCGGTGCAGTTGTTCACCCTGCGCACGCCGATCCTGATGGTGGTGCGCACCGACGCGCTGGCCCTTGGCGTGCTGTTGGCGATGTGGAGTACGCAACCGTCGTACCTGCGCTGGGAGCCAACATTCCTGCGTCGTCCATGGGCGGGTGTCGCCGCACTGATCGCGGTGTCGCTGCTGCTCGGCTTCATGGCAACGGATCGCTTTACCTTCACCCATTACCGTATCGGTGTGATCGCGGTGCTGTGCGCAGTGCTGGTCTGGATCGCTTCCTACAACCGCGATTACCTGTTGCCGCGCGGCGTGTTCAAGCACCTGATGACGTGGATCGGCAGCCGTTCCTACGGGATTTACCTGATCCATATCCCGGCCTACTTGCTGGTACGTGAATTCATTTTCCGTTTACAGGCTGCCGGGCTACCCAGCCCGGCTGGCCATCCGATACTGATGTTGCTGATGGCTGGCGGCCTGATCGTGCTGCTGAGCGAACTCAACTATCGCTTCATTGAAATGCCCATGCGCAATCGCGGCGCCTCGCTGGTCAAGCGCCTGGGCACCTCCCGAACAGCCGTCTCATCCTCTGGAGCCACCTCATGCTGAGCCTTTTGAAGAAACTCACGGCGGGCACACCCGCGCCGGTGCAGCCAGAGATTGCGCCTGCGCCACCCGTGGCGGAGAAGGTCGACCCCTATATGCTCGGCCTGCACGACGCGATGCTCAGCGGCTGGTTCAATCAGCAGACTGGCGAACTGTTCAGCGGTTTCCCGGTGACCCCCGAGGACACACTGCTGGATGTGGGCTGTGGCGACGGCGGCAACGTGCATTTCTGCGGGATGCGCGGGGCGAAGATCATCATCGCCGATATCGACGCGGCCAAGGTCGAAGCGACCCGCCAGCGCCTGAGCGATACACCGGCCCGTGACGTCGAATGTCACGTCACCGACTGCAACCCGCTGCCGATTGCCGATGCGACCGCCACGCGGGTGGTGTCGACCGAGGTCATCGAGCATGTGGACGATCCGGCCCAGTTCCTCGCGGAGCTGGTGCGCGTCGGTAAACCGGGCGCGCTGTATCTGCTGAGCGTCCCGCACCCCAGCTCTGAAGACCTGCAGAAAGACATGGCGGCGGCCGAGTATTTCCAGAAGCCCAACCACATTCGCATCATCAGTGAAGCGCAGTTCAAGGCCATGGTCAGCGATGCCGGCCTGGAAGTGATCAGCCACAGCCAGTACGGATTCTACTGGTCGATGTGGATGCTGCTGTTCTGGGAAGCCAAGGTCGACTTCAGCAACCCGGACCATCCATTGCTCAACCACTGGGCGGACACCTGGCAGGCGATCCTGGCGTCGCCGCGGGGTACACAGATCAAGCAGGCGCTGGATGCCGTGGTAGCCAAGAGCCAGGTGATCATTGCGCGTAAACCCTGATCCACCAGCGCCGCAAACGACGGCCTGCAACAGGCCGTCCGTCACCGCCATGCGATGGCCGGCGAGCATGCGCCGAAAGGCCGGCGCAACTTTCCTGGGCCAAAACAGCGACCGCATTTTTGCAGAAGCACTACGTTCGTCGGCTTACGACTGCTGCGCAGCCGAACGGGGCGGTACGGCGATCCGACAAGCCCCCTCACCACAGGACTTGCCATAGCCATGACGTTAACGTAAAGATTGCGGCAGGGCGCCGACGTATGAAGGCGCAAGGGCGGACGACCCGGAGCGCTTGATGACGCTAATAAAAACCAACTCCCCCAAACTGCATCGCGAAGCCCGGCTGGCCCGGGAAAAGCTGCACCTGGAAGGCGAAGTGCCGGACGGCGTCCTGCGTGCGGAAATCGATGCTTCGTGGCGGCGCAGCCTGAGTCATGGCGTGCATTTCAATGCCAAGCACGAACTGGCGCTGGAATCGAGCGCTAGCCTGGACCTGTTGTTGTCCAGCAATCGCCTGCTGATCGACGCCGCGTTACCGGCCATCGATTACCTGGCCGAGCGTCAGGGCAAGGAAGGGCTGATCATCCTCGCCAACTCCGACGCCACCATCCTCGCCGTCGAAGGCCGCGCCGATCGTCTCAAGGGCAGCGGCCTGCAGGACATCACCCTCGGCGCCTGCTGGAGCGAAGCGGTCCGCGGCACCAACGCCCTCGGCACGGCACTGGTGGAAGCACGGCCGACCCTGATCGATTGCGGCGAGCATTACCTGGATCGCCTCAGTGATTTTTCCTGCACTTCGGTGCCGATCCATTGCCCACAGGGCGACATCCTCGGCGTTCTCGACCTGACCCGCGAAGGCCCGCTCGGCCGCGCCCATGACAGCACGGCGCTGCTGGCCATGGCCGTCAGCCAGATCGAAAGCCGGGTGTTCAACGCCAGTTACCCGGACGAAATCGTCCTCGCCTTCCACAGCCGTCGCCAATACCTCGAATCCCCGTGGCAAGGCCTGCTGGCGGTGAGCCTTGGTGGGCAGATCCTCGCGGTCAGCGCCCAGGCTTGTCAGTTGCTCCACGCCGAGCGCTCGGCCCTGATCGGTCGGCGCTGTGAGGAATTTCTCGGGGTCGACGGCCTGCAATTGTTGGCGCGTCTGCATCAGGGGGGAGCCGGCAGCCTGCAGACCGCCAAGGGTGAGTTCTTCTATAAAACCCTGCGCGCGCCGCAACGCTCGATCAACGTCAGCAGCCCGCCGCGCACTGTCGCGAAACCGGCCAAGGCGCAACCGGATCTGGAAGCGCTCGCCGGCAGCAACAGCCGGTACGCCCGAGCCCTGCGCATGGCCCGTCAAGGGTTGGCCAACGAACTGCCGGTGTTGTTATTGGGCGAAACCGGCACCGGCAAAGAGGTGGTCGCCCGCGCCCTGCACATGGCCGGCGCGCGCTGCGACAAACCCTTCGTGGCGGTGAACTGCGCGGCCATTCCCGAAGGCCTGATCGAGTCCGAACTGTTCGGCTACCGCGAAGGCGCGTTCACCGGTTCACGCCGGGGCGGCATGGTCGGGCGCCTGCAACAGGCCCATGGCGGCACCTTGTTCCTCGATGAAATCGGCGACATGCCCCTGGCCTTGCAGGCCCGACTGTTGCGGGTGTTGCAGGATCGCAAGGTCGCGCCACTGGGCGCCGGCGAAGAGCAGGACATCGACGTCGCGCTGATCTGCGCCACCCACCGTGACCTCAAGCGTCTGGTGGAAGATAAACACTTTCGCGAGGACCTGTTCTACCGGGTCAACGGCATCAGCGTGATGCTCCCGGCCCTGCGCGAACGCGAGGATTTCGCCGCACTGGTCAGCCGCCTGCTGGCGACACTGGGCGCACCCGCCGTGGTCCTGCACGATGATCTCGATCGTTTGCTCAGCGGCTATCACTGGCCGGGTAACATCCGCCAGCTGGAAATGGTCCTGCGCACCGCGCTGGCCATGCGCGAACCGGGTGAAACCGTGCTGACCCTCGACCACCTGCCCGACAGCATGCTCGACGAATTGACCGCCAGCGAACGGCCTCAGGCCGGCAGCATCCGGGAAAACGAACTGGAGCTGATCCGTCAGTCCCTGGACACGCATCAGGGCAATGTCTCGGCTGCCGCCGACGCCCTGGGTATCAGCCGCGCGACCCTGTATCGCAAGCTCAAGCAGTTGCGCTCCTGATGCAACGCCTGATCGTTCGGCTGATCGACAGCCAGAACCCCGAGGCCCTGCAAGCGTCGCTGCGCTGGCTGTACAGCTTCGTGCGCCCCCATCGCCTGGCGATTGCCGGGCTGCTGGGCTTGTCGGTCTGCGCTTCGGCGTTGGTGCTGGTGCAGCCGTGGCTGACCAAGCTGTTGATCGACGACGGCCTGCTGGCGCGCAACTTCCCGATGCTGGTGCTGATCGCCGGGCTGATGATCGTTGCCGGGCTGTTGGGCACGGCGCTTTCGGGCATCAACCGCTACCTGCACACGCGCCTGTCCGGGCGCATGCTGTTTGCCTTGCGCGATGACCTGTACCGGCATCTGCAATCCCTGTCGCCGAGCTTTTACGGTCAGCGGCGCATCGGTGACCTGATGTCGCGCCTTGATGGCGACGTCGCGGAGATCCAGCGATTCGCCGTGGACTCGTTGTTCTCGGCGGTGTCGAGCGTGATTGGCCTGGTGGTTGCCATCGCGATGCTGGTGACGCTGTCGTGGAAACTGTCGCTGCTGGCCCTGGTACTGATCCCCCTCGATGTCCTCTGGCTGCGCTGGATGCGGCGCAAGGTCGAGCGCGATGTGCGGCAGTTGCGCGAGCGTTCGGCGGACATGTCGTCGTTCATGGTCGAGACCTTGCCGGTAATGAAGTTCATCCAGTCCGCCGGCCAGCAACAGCGTGAAGCGCGGCGCCTCGAAACGCTGGGGCAGGGCTACATGAGCCAGTTGCTGCGCCTGCAAGTCACCGAGTTTTTCACCCAGGCCGTGCCGGGCACGCTGACTTCGCTGTCCCGGGCCTGCGCCTTCCTGATCGGCGGATACTGGGTGGTGCAGGGCACCTGGCAGCTCGGTGCGCTGATTGCGTTTTCCACCTACCTGGGGATGGCCGTGGGGCCGGTACAGAGCCTGCTCGGGCTCTACGTGGCGATTCAGCGGATGACCGTCAGCCTCGGCCGGGTCATGGAGTTGCGCGGCGAACAGCCGACCGTGTCGACGCCTGCCAGACCACGGCCGATGCCCGATGGCGGCGATCTCTGGTTCGACAACGTGCACTTCGCCCATCCCGGTCGCCAATCGACCCTGCGCGGTATCGAAGCGCGGATTCCCTACGGTATGAAAGTGGCCCTCAGCGGCGGCTCGGGCGTGGGTAAATCCACCCTGATCGACCTGCTGCAACGGCATCACGATCCGCAATCGGGACGGGTACTGCTGGGGGACGTCGATGTGCGCGAGCTGGACCTGTTCCAGTTGCGTCGACGCATTGCCATCGTCAGCCAGGACATCGTGCTGTTTCGCGGCAGCCTCGCCGACAACCTGGCTTACGCGGTACCGGACGCCAGTCGCGAAGCGATTGCCGAAGTGGCGCGCCTGGCGCAACTCGACAGCCTGATCGAGTCCTTGCCCGAGGGCCTCGACAGTCCGCTGGGCGAGCGCGGCCAGCAGTTGTCCGGTGGGCAGAAGCAGCGCATCGCGATTGCCCGGGCGCTGTTGCAGGACCCTTTGATTCTGGTGCTCGATGAAGCGACTTCCGCGGTGGACGAAGCCACCGAGCGCGAAGTCATCGACGCCATCGACCGCTTGTTTGCCGCACGCACGCGCATTCTGATCAGCCATCGCCCTTCAACCCTGGCAGATGCCGATCTGCGTTTCGAATTGCTCGACGGCGTGCTGACCTCGAAAACGGTGCTGCATGAAACCTGAGTTGCGCATCGGTGTGGTGGACAGCGGCCATTCGGCGGCGCAACGGGTGCAAGTGATCGCCGGTCGGCGCTTTTCATTGCTCGAAGATGGCCTGGCCGAGGGCGACTTGCGCGAGGATCCGCTGGGGCATGGCAGTGCGGTGATCGAGGCGATTGGCCGGCGTGCACCCTCGGCGCTGTTTTGCGTGGCCCAGGTGTTCGACCAGCGCGGTGTCACCAGTGCCTTGCAGATCGCCACGGCGATTGACTGGCTGGTGGCGCAGAACGTGCGGCTGATCAATCTGAGCCTCGGCCTGCGCCAGGATCGCAGCCTGTTGCGCGAGGCCTGCGCGGCGGCGGTGGCACGGGGCGTGCTGTTGTGTGCATCGAGTCCGGCCCAGGGCGAAGGGGTGTTTCCGGCCAACTATCCGCAGGTGTTGCGGGTGACCGGCGATGCGCGCTGCGCCGAGCGGGAATGGTCGTGGCTCAACAGTGCCCAGGCGGATTTCGCCGCGTGCGTGCATGGCACCTATCCGGGGCAATCCGGGGCGAGCCTCGGTTGTGCCGCGTTGAGCGGGCACATCGCCGGGTTCCTTGTCGAGCAGCCTGATGCCAGCAATGAGCAAATCATCGAGTGGTTGCGCGACCATGCCCGTTACCGTGGCCCTGAACGGCGCTTCGGGCCATGACGGACATCGTCATTCTTGGCGCCGGACCGGCTGGAGCCGCTGTCGCACTGGGGCTACGGCGGCTTGGCCATCGCGTCACGCTGATCAGCGAATGGCGCCGGTTTGCGGCGCTTGAAGGCGTGTCCGTGCGGGTTCTGGATGCCTTGCGCAGCGCGGGCCTGCGTCAGGCGTTGACGGAGGCGGCGCTGCCTTCTCAACGCCAGGTGAGCTGGAACGGCCAGCACCATGCGCAGAACATCGAGTACTTGCTCGACCGTCCGCTGTTTGACCGAGGTCTGCGTGAGGATTTGCGCCTGGCGGGGGTCGAGCTGATCGAAGGCCGGGTGCTCAGGGTTCAGTCATCGGCCAATGGCCACCGAATCGAAATCGACGGACACGAACCGCTGCTCGCGCGTTTTCTCGTGGAAGCCCGAGGACGTCAGGCACCCGCTATCGGCAAGGGCTTGCGTGGCCCCGAGACCGTCAGCCTGCTCAATCGCTGGCAAGGTACGCCGGGCAGCACCGCCAGCGCCGTGGAAAGCCTTGCAGACGGCTGGGCATGGATGGCGCGGCGGGCCGACGGCCAGTGTTACTGGCAATGGACGGTGGATGTGGCCAGTGCCGGGTTGCCGGGCAAGGCCATGTTGCTCGATTACTGCCGGCAAAGACGTGGGGAGTCGGCAGTGGCCCGTGGTTTTTTCGGCGGCGAACCGGAGCTGGATTTGCAACTGCATGCCCGCAGCAGCACGGCGATTCTCAACCCGCAGGTGTGCGGCGATAACTGGATTCGGGTCGGTGATGCGGCGATGGCCGTGGACCCGTTGTCGGGCAATGGCATCTTTCAATCCCTCTCCTCGGCGTTGCAGGCACCGACGGTGATCAACACGCTGTTGTGCAAACCCGAACGAACGGCTCTGGCCCGGCGTTTCCACCAGCAGCGGGTGGAACAGCTGTTCCTGCGGTTCGCGCGGATCGGCCGGGATTTTTATGCCGATGAGCAGCGTTGGCCGGATCACCCATTCTGGCAGGCACGACGGCAATGGCCGGATGCTGAAATCGCCCATGCCGAGGCCGATTTCAATGCCCTGAGAATCGAACTCGCACCGGTGTTGCGTGACGGATTTGTCGATGAGGCCGAGGTGGTGATCACGGAGGATCAGCCGCTGGGGATCTGGCATGTGCAGGGGGTGGAGGTGGCGCCACTGGTGCGGCGATTGCGCACCGAGCCGGCCGGGCAGGTGTTGGCCGGGTTGACGGTGGAGCAGGGAAGGAGAGTTCGCGGCTGGTTGTTGGCTCAGGGATTCAAACCCTGATATTTGGGCTGTCTGGACCGGCCCCTTCGCGGGCAAGCCCGCTCCCACAGGGTTTTGCGTCGTACACAAAGCCACTGTGGGAGCGGGCTTGCCCGCGAAGGCGGCCTAAAGGACGCTACAAATCACAATTTGATCAACACCGACTTCAGCTCGGTGTAATGCTCGATCGCCGCATACCCCATTTCACGCCCGACCCCGGACATCTTGTAGCCGCCGAACGGCAACGCCGGGTCCAGGGCGCTGTGGCAGTTGACCCACACCGACCCCGACTTGATGCGTGGAATCATCCGGTGCACCGCCGCCAGATCATTCGACCAGATGCTCGCCCCCAGGCCGTAGGGGCTGTCATTGGCCATGCGCAGGGCATCGGCTTCGTTGTCGAACGGAATCGCCACCAGCACCGGGCCGAAGATTTCTTCCTGCACCAGTGAGTGCTTCTGATCGACATCGACAATCACCGTCGGCTTGACGAAAAAGCCCGGCCCAAACTGCTCGCCGCCGCAGGCGATGGTCGCACCGCTTTCCCGGCCCTTTTCGATGTACCCGTAGACGCGCTCCTGCTGGCGCGCCGAGATCAACGGGCCCATGTCGACGCTCGGGTCCAGGCCGTTGCCGAGTTTCATCGCGTTGGCGATGTCGCTGATGTCCGCCACCACATTGTCGAAATGCTTGCGCTGCACATACAGCCGCGAACCTGCGCAGCAGACCTGGCCCTGATTGAAGAAAATCGCGCTGGCGGCCCCGGCCGCGGCGGTTTTCAGGTCTGCGTCGGCCATGACGATGGTGGGTGATTTGCCGCCCAGTTCCAGGGTGACCCGGGTCATGGAGTCCATGGCGATCTTGCCGATCTGCTTGCCCACCGCGGTGGAGCCGGTGAAGGTCAGCTTGTCCACCAGCGGGTTGTGGGTCAGGGCGGAGCCTGCGGTGATGCCGGTGCCGGTGACCACATTGAACACGCCTTCGGGATAACCGGCCTCCAGCACCAGCTCCGCGAGTTTCAGTGCGGTCAGCGGGGATTCATCGGCGGGTTTGAGCACCACGGTACAACCGGTGGCCAGGGCCGGGCCGAGTTTCCAGCAGGCCAGCAGCAGCGGGAAGTTCCAGGCAACGATCGCACCGACCACGCCCACCGCTTCACGACGGATGAAGCTGTGGAACTGATCGTTGGGCATCAGCGGTGCCGACACGTCAACCGTCGAGCCTTCGATCTTGGTTGCCCAGCCGGCCATGTAGCGCAGGAAGTCGATGGCCAGTTGCACGTCCATCACTTGGGCCACGGCGGCACTCTTGCCATTGTTCAGGCATTCCAGTTGCGCCAGCAGCTCGGCGTCGCGCTGCATCAGGTCGGCGAGTTTCCATAACAGGTTCTGCCGTTCCCGGGGGCGGGTGCGGGTCCAGGATGAATCGTCGAATGCCTGGCGGGCGGCGAGGACCGCGCGGTCGACATCCTCCGGCGTTGCCCGTGGCACCACGCACAGCACTTCACCGGTGGCCGGGTTGTGCAGGGGCATGGTCTGGCCGTCGGCGGCCTCGACCCAGTCACCGCCGATGAGCATGCGCGGGGCGCGCTGGATGAATGCCGAAGTGGCGGGAAGCAGGTTTGGGAGCGACATGATGAAACCTCGTCTTGTTCGTGTGGCGAGGTCTTTCGCAATGGCTGTGCCAGTTGTGTTTTTTCGGCCCGAAGGCCCCATCTGCCGGGACGTGACAGATTCTCTGCGGATCACCCTGCGAACGATAAACGTCGCAAATTGCGACGAAGTGAGACGTCCCGAACACAACACCCTGCAGGAGCGAGCTTGCTCCGGGCGGCGTTCCGACGATGGACGAAAGAGCGCCACGTTTAGCCTGTAAGCACGCGATATCGTTAACGACCATCGCGAGCAAGCTCGCTCCTACAGAAAGCTATGCTTGTCTCAGGCTGAAACAGTTGTCGCGAAATTAAACGCGCAACACCGACGACACGATTGGCAAAACACCGGCCATTATCGGCAAATCATTGATTCATTGAGGTATTCATAAGCTGGCACGCTCCGTGTATTGCTCATCGCAGACGTTTCTCCTGCCTCCGTCAGCGGTTCACCGCCGACGGCAGAAACCATAAAAACGATAAGCCACAACAATAAGAACGCACCGTGCGAGGTTCGACGTTGATGAAGAGAAAACTCCGATCAGGCATGAGCGCCAGCCTGCTGGCCGTAGCCGCTTGTGTAGCGCTGCATTCGCCTCACAGCCTGGCAGCCCGTGACGCCCAGACCATCCTCAAGGAAACCTGTCAGGGCTGTCATACCCCCGAAGCCGATAACGCCCTGAGCCGCATCAGCCACCAGCGCAAGACGCCGGAAGGCTGGCTGATGAGCATTGCCCGGATGCAGACCATGCACGGTTTGCAGATCAGCGACGACGACCGCCGCACGCTGGTCAAATACCTGGCCGACACCCAGGGCCTGGCACCGAGCGAAACCGACGGCGTGCGTTATGCGCTGGAACGCCGGCTCAATACCGTCGAGCAATTCGATGACCAGACCAGCCAGATGTGCGGCCGCTGCCACTCCGGTGCGCGGGTGGCCCTGCAACGGCGTCCGGCCCAGGAATGGGAGCGCCTGGTGAACTTCCACCTCGGCCAATGGCCGTCGCTGGAATACCAGGCCCTGTCCCGCGACCGCGACTGGTTCGATCTGGCCCGCAAAGAGATGGTGCCGCTGCTGGCCAAGCGTTATCCGCTGGACAACCCGGCCTGGAAAAAATGGCAGAGCGCCGCGCCGAAAAGCGAGGCCCTGGCGGGTGACTGGAGCTTCAGCGGCCACTTGCCGGGCAAAGGCGAGCTGGCCGGTGTCATGAGCGTAACCGCCGACGGCAGCGACACCTTCAAGGTCCGCGTCAAAGGCCAGTACGCGGACGGCAGCCCGTTCAATGGCGACGGCAGCGCGATTCTCTACACCGGCTATGAATGGCGCGGTAACGTGACCATCGATGGCGTGACCATGCGCCAGGTGTTCGCCGCGCAGGGCAATGCCATGCAGGGCCGCATGTTCGAGGCCGAGCACGACGAGCGCGGCCTGGACTTCGTCGCCGCCAAACAGGGTTCCCAGCGTTTGCTCGCAGTGCAACCGGGCTACGTGAAGGCCGGCAGCGAAACCGAAGTGACCCTGATCGGCAGCGGTCTTTCCGGCAAGCCGAACTTCGGCAAAGGCGTGGAAGTGGTTGAAGTCGTCTCGCAGAGTCCGGAGCAGATCAAGGTCAAGCTCAAGGCCGCCGCCAATGCCCAGCCGGGCGCGCGTGCAGTCACCGTCGGCACGCTGAAAGGCCCGAGCTTGTCGGTGTACAGCAAGATCACCGAAGTCAAAGTCGTGCCGGAGTTCTCGGTGGCGCGGATCGGCGATGGTGGTGGATCGACGCCGAAAGTCCAGGGCCGTTTCGATGCCGAGGCCTGGGGCAAAGGCGCCGATGGCAAGCCGTACCGCATCGGCGTGTTCCCGGCGCAGTGGAAGGTCGAGGCCTTCGACGAACGCGCCAAAGAGGACGAAGACGTCAAGTTCGCCGGCACCATGCAGGCCGACGCAGGTGTGTTCACCCCGGGCGATGCCGGGCCGAACCCGGCACGCAAGATGTCCACCAACAACGCCGGCAACCTCAAGGTGATCGCCGCCGTCGACGACGCCGGGAAATCCCTGACCGGCGAAGGCCACCTGATCGTGACCGTGCAACGCTGGAACAATCCACCCATTCCATGAGTTGACTGATCTCTCACGGTTTCAGACATCTTTTTGGAATGACCGCAGGCCCCGCCAAGCGGGGTTTGCACAGGAGGTTTGCAATGGGCGCTATCTTGAATCTGGTCGAACGCAACCTGCATGAAGTGCAGGTCGATGCCGACCGCATGCTGTTTCACATCCCCAGCAGTTCGCTGTTCGCCAGCGATGAACTGACGGGCACCATCATCGATACCCTGCGCGGTCCCGGCTGCTCCTCGGACGACCTGATCCAGCGCCTGGCGGCGCGCTTCAACGGCGAGGAAATCACCGAGACACTGCGCGAGCTGATGGCCCTGGAACTGGTCAGCGACGGCTCGCCGCTGACCCCGGACATCGCCACCAAACGGGTCGAGCGCACGGCGATCAACACCGTGGTGCTCAACGTCAACACCGGCTGCAACCTGAGCTGCACCTACTGCTACAAGGAAGACCTCGACAAGCCGTCGGCGGGCAAAAAAATGGACGTCGAAACGGCGATCGCCTCGGTGGAAATGCTGCTGCGCGAATCCCCGGATGAGGAGCGCTTTACCGTGGTGTTTTTTGGCGGCGAACCGCTGAGCAATCGCAAGCTGATCGAGTACATGGTCGATTACTGTGAGAAGCGTTTTCGCGAGGCCGGCAAGTTCGTCGAATTCGTCATGACCACCAACGCCACGCTGCTCACCGAAGACACCGTGGACTACCTCAATGCCCACCGTTTCGGGCTGTCGGTGAGCATCGATGGTCCGAAAACCGTGCACGACCGCAACCGCATCACCGTGGGCGGGCAGGGCACCTATGACGTGGTGCGGCGCAAGGCCGAGATGCTGCTGTCACGCTACAACAGCCGTCCGGTGGGCGCGCGGGTGACCTTGACCACCGGCGTCACCGATGTCGAGACCATCTGGGATCATTTGTTCAACGAGCTGGGTTTTGCCGAAGTCGGCTTTGCCCCGGTGACTTCCGGCGACATCAGCAGTTTCAACCTGACCAGCGACGAGTTGATCGAAGTCTTCGCCAACATGAAAAAACTCGGTCGGCGCTATCTGGAAGCGGCGCTGGAGCACCGCAACATCGGTTTCTCCAACCTGCACCAGTTGATCACCGACATCCACGAAGGCCACAAAAAGGCCCTGCCGTGCGGCGCGGGCCTGAAGATGCTGGCGGTCGATCACAAGGGCGAGCTGAACCTGTGCCACCGCTTTACCGGTTCGAGCCTGCCGACCTTCGGCAACGTGCACAGCGGCGTCAAGCAGGTGGAGTTGAACGACTTCCTGTCCCAGCGCCTGGACCGCACCAACACCGGTTGCGAAGACTGTCAGATCCGCAACCTGTGCTCCGGCGGTTGCTACCACGAGAGCTACGCCCGCTACGGAGACCCGACGCACCCGACCTATCACTACTGCGAACTGATGCGTGACTGGGTCGACTTCGGCATCGAGGTCTACACCCGGATCATGGCCCATAACCCTGCGTTCATCAGCAGCTACATCACTCCGCGCAAGGCTCACTGATATGAAACATCTCAAGGCAATCAATAACAAAGCGTTGAAGCTGGATCAGGCCGCGGACGAGAACCGCATAGAAGAAGTGGTGGCCATGAGCTCCGTGGCGGGCTGTGCCTCGACCACCGACCCGGGCTGGGAAATCGATGCGTTTGGCGGTGTGTCGTCGCTGTGCCAGCCGATGGAGGCCGATCTCTACGGTTGCTCCGACCCGTGCTGGTGGCCGGCCCAGGTGCCCGACATGATGAGCACCTACCCGGACTGGAACAAGGATGCCCAGGCGTCCAACGAAAACTGGCGCAACCTCGGCACTGTCTTCCCCAAAGACAAGTGATCACAGAAGAAGGATTCCAGCATGCGTAACATCAAAGCCTGCGGCCTGGCCGCGTTCGCCGTCCTGAGCAGCTGTTCCGTCAGTGTTCTGGCCGATGAAAACACCGCGCTGCAAGTCGGTCACGAATACATGGTGACCACCAACTACCCGAACAACCTGCACGTGATCGACCTGGCCACCGACACCCTGTTCAAGACCTGCAAGATGCCCGACGCCTTCGGTCCCGGCTCCGTGCAGTTGTCGCCGGACCGCAAGACCGCCTACGTGCTGAACAACCACTACGCGGATGTCTACGGCGTCGAACTGGACAACTGCAAACAGGTGTTCCACGCCAGCATCACCCAGAAGCCGGGTGAGAAGGCCAAGTCCATGTTCGCCTTCACGGTCAGCCACGACGGCAAGGAGCTGTACACCGTCGCCAACCCGACGCTGATGATGAACGACCGCTACGAAGTGCAGCAGCCTCGGCTGGACGTGTACTCGACTGACGCCGGGATGGATGCCAAGCCGGTGCGCAGCTTCCCGGCGCCAAGGCAGCTGACCATCATGCAGAGTGGCGACGACGGCACCCTGTATGTGGCGGGGGCGGACGTCTACAAGGTCAATGTGCAGACCGGAAAGTTCGACGTGCTGATCCCCAGCCGTCACTGGAAACGCCCGAACTACAGCGCGCCGGACGTGCTCTACGTGTGGAACCAGCAGACGTATCGGCATGACTTCTCGCTGCTCTACACCGCCGCGAAATTCAAGGACAAGAAGCAGGACCCGGCCACCGCCGAATACCTGTATGGCCTGTTCAGCGTCGACCTGAAAACCGGCAAGACCGAAACCACCGACTTCGGGCCACTGACGGAAATCTATTTCAGCGGCATGCGCTCGCCCAAGGACCCGAACCTGATGTTCGGTGTGCTTAATCGCCTGGCCAAGTACGACATCAAGGAGAAGAAAATGCTCCAGGCGGCGACGCTTGATCACTCCTACTACTGCATTTCCTTCAACAAGGACGGCAGCAAGATCTACCTGGCCGGGACGTTCAACGACGTGGCGATCTTCGATGCCGACAGCCTCAAACAGACCGGTAGCATCAAATTGCCGGGCGGGGACATGGCGATTACCACGGCGCAGATATTTGTCCGGTAATTGCGGCGACTGAACCGACGCCTTCGCGGGCAAGCCCGCTCCCACAGTGGATTTGTGGTGTGGTCACTATTGTGTGAACACCGCTGAACCCTGTGGGAGCGGGCTTGCCCGCGAAGAGGCCCTCAAAAACTCTGAAAATCTTAAACCCCCGGCACCGGACAACTCATATCCCCTTCCTGACACTTCAGGTAGTTCTTGAACGTCTGCACCCGCGCCTTGGTCAGTTCCGTGGTGCAGTTGCTGTAGATCAGCGGATACACACTCCCGCCTTCCACCCCGGACGCCGAGAACTTGCACTCGGCATCGCGGAACGCAACCCACGCCCGCTGTGCACCCACCAGCAGTTTCTTGTTGTCCGGGTTGCCCTTGAACCGCGAAGTGATCTGCTGGTACAGCGCATTCAATTCCTTGTCGGCGGCCGCATTCTGTTGCGCCGCGCACTGGTTCATCGTCGCCTGGTTGCTGGCGTTGTCGCAGTCAACGGCGACAGCCATGGAGGTGAACAGCAGGGGCGTCAATGCCAATAGTAAGCGTGGGTTCATGCCGGATGACTCGCTGTGACCGAAAGTTGAGGTGCAGTGTAGCGCTGTGACGGATTCAGCCCGCTACGCTTGCCACTGCGAATGTTTCACCAGCGATTGCCATCCGATGCTGTTTCGAAGGAAAACGTGTGCAGTTTCGACCTCCGACTTGGTGATTGCCCCAGAACTTATCCGTGCAAATGCAACCGAATATCTCAGGCATGGTTGATTGCGCATCCCGATTGGTACAACTTTAGGGTTGGTCTTGTGGTCTTACTGACCTACTGTTCAAGTACAGGAGGTGACTTATGAACCCAGCATCTGATCGCATCGAAAGGAAAGTCCTGCTCAAGGCCAAGCGTTCGCAGGTCTGGCGCGTGCTGGCCAATGCCGAAGTGTTCGGACAGTGGTTTGGCGTGGCGCTGGAAGGCAAGCGTTTTGTGGCAGGCGAGTGGACCCAGGGCCGGGTTACGTACCCCGGTTATGAACACGTATTGTGGAACGTGTTGGTCGAGCGGGTCGAGCCGGAGCGGTTGTTTTCGTTTCGCTGGCATCCGTACGCGGTGCGTCCCGAGATCGACTATTCCCAGGAGCCAACCACCCTGGTCAAGTTCGAACTGGAAGATCATGACGCAGGCACCTTGCTCAGAGTCTCCGAGTCCGGTTTCGATCACATCCCCGATGTGCGCCGGGAAAAGGCTTTCCGAATGGATAGTCGTGGATGGGAAGAGCAAATGAACAATATCGAGCAGTTTTTGATCGACAATGCAAAGTCCCACGAGCAACAGGGAGGCTGAAGTCGGCTCGACGCCTGAGGCATCTAAGGGTTTTCGGAAGGTGGCTTATAGCGAATGTCTTACACGCGATGGAAGCGATATCGCCTGTTACAATTTGGATCCGATGCGTATTCTGGCCTCACCCACTGAAGCACAGGATGTGCTCAGGATCACGGATGATCGACCATATGCAAGGAACGCTGCGACAAGGAGTCGTCATGGTCTTGGAAAAACCCGCTTCGGCGGGTTTTTTTGTGACCGCAGGAAAGGTAGGGGCGGCAGAAGCGGATTCCTGCCGCCGTTTTCTTACTGACGATCGAGTTTCGCCGCCGCGCGCTCGGTGATTTGCGCCCGCAGCTTCAACGAGGCGGCAGCCCGCCGGCGAGCTTCTTCCAGCACACTGGCCGGCGCCGTCTCGGGGCTGCCCGCCGTAAACGGCGGGGCCGGAGCGTATTCCAGTTGCAACTGCACCAACTCGGCGGTGGCCGGGTCGAACAGTTCGGCGGCCAGGGTCAGGGCGAAGTCGATACCGGCGGTGATCCCGCCACCGGTCAACAGATTGCCGTCGCGAACCACCCGATCGTTCACCGCGATTGCGCCCAGCGGCTTGAGCAATTCGTGATAGGCCCAGTGAGTGGTGGCGCGCTTGCCCTTGAGCAATCCCGCCGCGCCAAGCACCAGTGCGCCGGTGCACACCGACGTGATGTACCGGGCGTTGGCGGCCTGGGCCCTGAGGAAGTCCAGGGTCTGGTCATCTTCCATCAACGGCCCGACGCCACTGCCACCGGGTACGCAGATCACGTCCAGCGCCGGGCAATCCTCGAAGGTGGTCGTCGGTTTCAACAGCAGGCCGGTGCTGGCGGTGATCGGCATCAGGTCCTTCCAGATCAGATGCACTTTCACATCCGGCAGCGAGGCCAGTACGTCATAAGGGCCGGTCAGGTCCAGTTGCTGAACCTGTGGAAACAACAGAAAGCCGATCTGCAACGTCATGGTGTTTTTCTCGTGAAGTGGGTGGACGGCTTGACTGTAGGCTCGTAGGATTTGGCGTATACGCCAATATCCCCACGAATTACGCCAAATGTCGAAAAGCATCCATGTACTCGCGTTCGCCAACGTGCAATTGCTCGACGTCACCGGGCCGTTGCAGGTATTCGCCTCGGCCAACGACATTGCCCGCCAGCAAAACCTGCCGCCACCCTACGCGCCGAAGGTGATTGCCAGCGGCGGCGGGGCGGTGATGTCGTCGGCGGGCCTGGCGCTGTTGGCCGAACCCTTACCGGATGACGGCACTGACACCCTGATCATCGCCGGTGGCTGGGGTGTCTACGCGGCGGCGCAAGATGCGTCGTTGGTCGCCTGGGTGCGCGAGCATGCCCGTGGCTGCCGGCGGGTTTCCTCGGTGTGTACCGGTGCGTTTCTGCTGGCGGCCAGCGGCTGGCTCGATGGCCGGCGGGTGGTCACCCACTGGACCCGCTGCGAGCAACTGGCGCAACAGCACCCGCGCTTGCAGGTCGAACCCAACCCGATCTTCATCAACGACGGCCCGGTCTGGACCTCGGCCGGCGTGACGGCTGGCATCGACCTGGCACTGGCCATGGTCGAACAGGACCTGGGGCGCAACATGGCCCTGGACGTCGCCCGGCAACTGGTGGTGTTTCTCAAGCGTCCGGGTGGCCAGTCGCAATTCAGCGTGACCCTGTCCCTGCAACAGGAAGGCCAGCGATTCGACGAACTTCACGCCTGGATCAGCGAAAACCTGACCAAGGACCTTGGCATCCCGACCCTGGCCTTGCAGGCCGGCATGAGCGAACGCAGCTTCGTACGCCACTACCGCGCCGACACCGGCCAGACCCCGGCCCGGGCCATCGAACTGATCCGCGTCGAAACCGCGCGGCGTCTGCTCAGCGATACCGGAGTGCCGATCAAAAGGGTGGCGGTGCAATGCGGCTTCGGCAGCGAAGAAACCCTGCGCCGCAGCTTCCTGCGGGCCATGGGGGTGACACCGCAGGCTTATCGGGAGCGGTTTTCGGTCAGTGTTGCAGTAGAACCGGTGTCCGGTTCACGTCAGGCTTCCGCTTCCGCCACCTGATTGAAATACTTCGTCCGATCCGGTGTAAACGTCACCACCATGGCTGTCCGAGCACACGTCAGCGCTCGCTCTTTCGCCAGGTCCACGTCCAGGTCTTCCCCGCGCAAGCCTTGCCACTGGGCGAGGTATTTGAGGGAGCCGTATTTTTCGAGTTTCTTCAGGCTGCGGCTGACGCCACCTTTCCAGCCCAGTACCGGCAACTCGCCAGCGAGGCACTGTCGGGCGAGTTCGGGGAAACGGGTTGCGCGCTGGCGGCCGACTTCCCTGCATTTGATCAGACCCTTGTCGTCGGCCTCCCAGAGTTCTTCGCGGTTCAAACCGGTTCGGAGCGGGGTGTCGATGCTGCGATGGATGCGTTGGGTCATTCTGGTTCCTTGAATTCGGGTGGTTCTGGACAGCTCCGCTGTACCCGTGATCGAAGATGTTAGGTGGGGATGTAACGGCTGGCAATAAGGTATTCCGAGGGAGCTTCCGACGGTAGTTGTTTAAAAATGCAGGGCTTTGCTTTGCGTAGCACCTGTGGCGAGGGGGCTTGCCCCCGTTCGGCTGCGCAGCGGCCGTAAATCCGGCGAACGCGGTTTTCCCGGGGATTTGGTAGCTACTTTTTGGGGCCGCGTTGCGGCCCAACGGGGGCAAGCCCCCTCGCCACAGATGTCGGTGGTGTCAGAAACTTGTGTTCACGGCTGCCAGACGGTTTTCTCCCCACTCAACCTTCTATCCAGAAAACACGCCGCACTGATCAACGCCAGATGCGTCAGCGCCTGCGGCGTGTTGCCCATGTGCCGCCCATGGCTGTCGAATTCTTCGGCATACAGCCCCAGCGGGTTGGCGTACCTGAGCAACTGTTCGAACTCCAGGTGGGCCTTGTCGAGCTGGCCGGCGCGGGCCAGGCATTCGACGTACCAGAACGAGCAGGCGGCGAAGGCGCCTTCGCTGCCGGGCAGGCCGTCGATCTGGCTGTCGTCGTTGCGGTAGCGGTAGATCATGCCGTCGCGCACCAGGCTCTTTTCGATGGCCTGCAGGGTCGCCAGCCAGCGCGGGTCGCGGGCACTGACGAAGCGCACCAGCGGCATCAGCAGCATCGAACCGTCCAGGCCGGTGCCGCCGATGTGCTGGACGAAATGACCGTGCTCGTCATTCCAGAAGTTCTCCCAGATGTCGGCATGGATCGCTTGGCGGGTCTGGTCCCAACGGGCGAACGGGGCGGGCAGCGAGCGTTTGGACGCGAGGCGGATGGCGCGGTCCAGGGCGACCCAGCACATCAGCCGTGAATGCAGGAAATGATATTGCTCGCCGCGCATTTCCCAGATGCCGACGTCCTTTTGCTCCCAGGTCTGGCAAACCTGATCGATGACTTCCACCGTGTGTTTCCAGCCCTCATGGGAGATGGCTTCGCCGTACTTGTTGACCAGGTAAATCGCGTCCATCAGCTCGCCAAAGATGTCGAGCTGGACCTGCTGGTACGCCTGGTTGCCGATGCGCACCGGTTGTGCGCCACCATGACCGGACAGGTGCGTCAGCTCGATCTCCGGCAACTCCTGACGACCGTCGATGGCATACAGGATGTTGAGTTTCATCGGCTTGCCCCGGCAGTCGCTGACCCGGCCGCGCAACCAGCGCATGTAGGCGTTGGCTTCTTCGACGAAGCCCAGGCGCATGAACGCATAGACCGTGAACGAAGCGTCGCGGATCCAGGTGAAGCGATAGTCCCAGTTGCGCTCGCCACCGGGGCTCTCCGGCAGGCCGAAAGTAGCCGCGGCGAGAATGGCGCCGTGCTTGCGCGAGGTCAGCAGCTTCATTGCCAGGGCCGAGCGGTTGACCCTCTCGCGCCAGCGCCCGCGGTAGTTGGACTGGCCGATCCAGTCGCGCCAGAACTTCAGGGTGCGTGTCAGGCACAGATCGGCGGCACCCTCCCTGAAGCGTGGGTCGCCAGGCGCACCGAGCAGGAACTGGGCGGTCTGGTCTTGCTCAAGGGTGAACTGCGCGACCGCCCCATTGGCATCAATGTGCATGGCTTGATCGGCGCATAGCCGCAGGGACGGCTGGTCGGCAGCCTTGAAGATCACGTCATCCTTGTCCATGCTCGCGCGGGTGCTGGCGCGGGCGTAGTCATGGCGCACCGCGCAACGCATGTGGAAGGTGGCGCGGCCGCTGACCACGCGGATCCGCCGCATCAGCAGTGGCAGGTCGTCTTCGGTGTCACCGACGGGCAGCAGGTCGGTGATCTCGACCACCGCCCGGTCGCTGAGCCAGCGGGTTTGCAACACGTTGGTGTCGGGCAGGTAAATCTGTTCGCGGCGGGCGTCGGGCAGGTCCGGTGACAACTGGAAAATCCCCGCCTCGGGGGTGTCCAGCAGCGAGCAGAAGATCGACGGACTGTCGAACTCCGGCCAGCAGAAGAAATCCACGCTGCCCTTGTCGTTGACCAGCGCTGCGCTGCGCATGTCGCCGATGATGCCGTGGGCGTCGATGGGGCTTTGGCGTTCGGGGTGATCAGCCATTGTCGCGCAACTCCGGGAACCTGGGGCCTATTTAGCTGACTGGTCTGGGTGGCCGAGAGTTCACTTGGCGGGGGGCGTGGGTTGTCTGTACTGGCCCCTTCGCGGGCAAGCCCGCTCCCACATTGGACGGCGTACACAAATCAACTGTGGGAGCGGGCTTGCTCGCGAAGGGGCCTTCACATTCAACCAACAATTCCACGCTTCCCCCGCAATCAGCCGTTATGGCAACGTGCAGTCCCCTGATGAGACCTGACCCATGGCAAACCCCTATCGCGAGCTGTTCAAAGCCCCTGGCAGCGGCGCATTCGTGCTGGCCGGCATGCTCGCGCGCATGCCGATTTCCATGACCGGCATCGGCCTGATCACCATGCTTTCGCAGTTGCAGGGGGGCTACGGAATGGCGGGCGCGGTGGCGGCGACGTTCGCCCTGGCCACGGCCTTTTGTGCGCCGCAGGTCTCGCGGCTGGTGGATCGGTATGGCCAGGGGCGGATTCTGCCGGTGGCGGCGCTGCTCGGCGGCGGGGCGCTGTTGCTGTTGTTGCTGTGCACGCGGTTGCAGGCACCGCACTGGACGCTGTTTGTCTTCGCCGCGCTGGCCGGTTGCATGCCGAGCATGTCGGCGATGGTGCGGGCTCGCTGGACCGAGGTGTATCGCGGTCACCCCGAGTTGCAGACTGCCTACGCCCTGGAATCGGTACTGGATGAAGTCTGCTTCATCGTCGGGCCGCCGCTTTCCGTTGGCCTGTGTGTGGTGGCGTTTCCCGAGGCCGGGCCATTGGCGGCCTTGCTGGCGCTGGCCGTCGGCGTCACCGCGTTCGTGTTGCAGCGCAGCACGGAGCCGCCGGTACATCCCCACGAAGATCACCATCAAGGCTCGATCATTCGCTCGCGCGACATTCAATTGCTGATGCTGTTGATGGTCGCCATGGGCACCATCGTCGGCGTGGTGGACGTGGTCAGCGTCGCCTTCGCCCAACAGCAGGGTCAACCGGCGGCGGCGAGCATCGTGCTGTCGGTGTACGCCATCGGCTCGTGCCTGGCCGGGCTGGCCTTCGGCGCACTGCGTTCGAAAGTACCGCTGGCGCGCCTGTTCCTGTACGGCGGCGTGGCAACGGCGGTGACCACCTTGCCGTTGTTGCTGGCGGCGAACATTCTCGGCTTGTCGCTGGCGGTGTTTGTCGCGGGGCTGTTTTTTGCCCCGACGCTGATCGTCGCCATGGCCCTGGTGGAGCAGATCGTGCCACCGGCCAAACTCACCGAAGGCCTGACCTGGCTGGTCACCGGGCTAAGCATCGGCGTCGCGATCGGTGCCGCCGGCTCCGGCTGGCTGGTGGACGCCTTCGGCTCGCGCAGCGGGTTCTGGCTGGCGATTGCGGCGGGGGCGCTGGTGCTCGGCTCGGCGATCCCGAGCTATCGCCATCTGAAATGAAGATCTGACAGCGGGGCATTTCCTTGTGGGAGCGAGCTTGCTCGCGATGGCGCAGTATCAGTCGGCATCATTGGTGTCTGACATGCCCCTATCGCGAGCAAGCTCGCTCCCACAGGGTTATTCATATGGCTAATTCTTTGGGCACCTCATCCGTTCTCCAAGCAGACAACCTTCGAGGAAATCCCGGTGACCCCGCTGACATTGCTGTGCCTGCCCTATTCGGGCGCGAGTGCCATGGTCTATAGCCGCTGGCGGCGCAAACTGCCGGAGTGGCTCAAGCTGCAACCGGTGGAATTGCCAGGGCGGGGCGCGCGCTATGGCGAGCCCCTGCACACCGACATGCGCCGCCTGGCGCTGCAGCTGGCCCACGAACAGAAGGCCACGCTCAAGGCGCCGTATGCGTTGTTCGGCCATAGCATGGGGGCGTTGCTGGCCTGCGAGATGGCCCACGCCTTTCGCTCGCTGGGTTGCCCGGAACCGGTCGCGCTGTTCGCCTCGGGCACTGCCGCGCCGACCCTGCGTGCCGACTACGACCGCGGCTTTTCCCAGCCGAAAACCGATGCCGAGCTGATCGAGCAATTGCGCACCCTCAATGGCACCAGCGAAGAGATCCTGGCCAATCAAGAGTTGATGAGCCTGACCCTGCCGGTGCTGCGCGCGGACTTCCTGTTGTGCGGGCGTTTCGCACCGATCCAGCGCCCGCCGCTCAAATGCCCGGTGCACGTGCTCGGCGGCAAGGCCGACCGCGCCACCACCGAGCAATTGATCGGCTGGAGCCAGGAAACCCGCGGCAGTTTCTCGGTGGACATGCTGGCCGGCGGGCACTTCTTCATCCATGAGCAGGAGGCCAAGGTGCTGCGGGTGATCAAGGACCAGCTTGAGGGGCATCATCGGCGGCATGGATTGATGGCTGTGGGCTGATCCTATTCTGAATTCACCACAAAACCTGTGGGAGCGGGCTTGCCCGCGAAGGCGGTGTGTCAAGCGATAAGTATGTTGCTGACACTCCCTCTTCGCGGGCAAGTCGAATCGTCGCACCGCCGCTCCCACAGGGGTATTTATCAACCTGTTTTTCCGCGTTTTGCCTTTTACCTGATCCGCTAATTTTTCCCGCCTGCATTCGTTTTATAGGCACGACGCGCCCTTGCGCCTACTGATGCGGATGCCGATAGATGAATGCTGAAGACTCCTTGAAACTTGCTCGCCGGTTTATCGGGTTGCCCCTGGAAAAGCGCCAGATGTTCCTTGCAGCCTTGCACAAGGAGGGCGTGGACTTCGCCCGTTTCCCGATCCCGGCCGGCATCGAGGCCGAGGATCGCCAGGCGTTGTCGTACGCCCAGCAACGCATGTGGTTCCTCTGGCAGTTGGACCCGCACAGCGGCGCCTACAACCTGCCGGGCGCAGTGCGGTTGACCGGGCACTTGAACCTGTCGGCGCTGGAGCAGGCGTTCGCCAGCCTGGTGGCGCGGCATGAAACCCTGCGTACGGTGTTCCAACGTCAGGCCGACGACAGCTTGCAGCAAGTGCCGGCCACGGCGCCGTTGCTGATCGAACAAGTGGATTTCAGCGCACTGCCCGCCGAGGAACGCGAACGGGCCGTGGCGCACACCGCCGAGCAGCAATCGATGCTGCCGTTCGATTTGTCGACCGGCCCGCTGCTGCGGGTCACCTTGCTCAAGCTCGCAGAACTTGAGCACGTGCTGTTGCTGACCCTGCACCACATCGTCTCCGACGGCTGGTCGATGAACGTGCTGATCGACGAATTCATCCGCTGCTACGACGCCTTCGATGCGGGCACCCAACCGCAGCTGGCAGCGTTGCCGATCCAGTACAGCGACTATGCCCTGTGGCAGCGCCGCTGGCTGGAGGCGGGCGAGCAGGCGCGGCAACTGGCGTACTGGCAGGCACAACTGGGCGATGAACATCCGGTGCTGGAATTGCCCCTGGATCATTCGCGCCCGGCCATGCCGAGCTATCGCGGCACCCGCTACGAATTCGCGGTCGAAGCACAACTGGCCGAACAACTGCGCAGTACCGCGCAGAAGCACAGCATCACCCTGTTCATGCTGTTGCTCGGCGCCTTCAACGCGTTGCTGCATCGCTACACCGGGCAAACCGACATCCGCGTCGGCGTGCCCATCGCCAACCGCAACCGTGGGGAAATCGAAGGCCTGATCGGTTTCTTCGTCAACACCCAGGTGCTGCGTACCCAGCTGGACGGCCAGACGCGGGTCGACGACCTGCTGCGTGCCGTCAAGGAAACCGCCCTCGGCGCCCAGGCCCATCAGGACCTGCCGTTCGAGCGTCTGGTCGAAGCGTTGAAACTGGAGCGCAGCCTCAGTCACACGCCGTTGTTCCAGGTGATGTACAACCACCAGCCGCACGTGGCCGACATGGCGTCGGTCAGCACCGCCTCCGGCCTGGTGCTGGGTAGCATCGACTGGCAAAGCCGCACCACCCAGTTCGACCTCACCCTCGACACCTGGGAGAAGGGCGGCAAGCTGCACGCCGCGCTGACCTATGCCAACGATCTGTTCGACGGCGACACCATCGCACGCATGGCCCGGCACTGGACGCGTCTGTTACAGGCATTAGTCGACGACTCGACGCAAAAAATCGGTGAGTTGCCGATGCTGAGCGCCGATGAGCAACAGGTGCTGGTGCAGGACTGGAACCGCACCGCCGAGGTCTATCCCGTCGAGCAGTGCATGCATCAGCTGATCCAGGCCCAGGCCCGACGCACGCCCGAGGCAACGGCGCTGGTGTTTGGCGAGCGCCAGTTGAGCTACGCGCAACTCGATGCCCGCACCAACCGACTGGCCAATTACCTGCGCGAGCTGGGCGTTGGCCTGGATGTACTGGTGGGGATCTGCGTCGAGCGTTCGCTGGACATGGTCATAGGCCTGTTGGCCATTCACAAGGCCGGGGGTGCCTACGTACCGCTGGACCCGGAGTACCCGGCCGAACGTCTGGCCTACATGATCGACGACAGCGCGATTGGCCTGCTGCTCACGCAAGGCAACCTGCTCGGCGGGCTGCCCACCGACGGCGTCAAGGTCATCGCCCTGGACCAGCCGCAAGATTGGCTCGACGGCTACAGCGACGCCTGCCCGCAGGTCGAGGTGCATCCGTTGAACCTGGCCTATGTGATCTACACCTCCGGCTCCACCGGTAAGCCCAAAGGCGCCGGCAACAGTCACGCGGCGCTGGTCAACCGCTTGTGCTGGATGCAGCAGGCCTACGGGCTCGATGGCAGCGATTCGGTACTGCAGAAAACCCCGTTCAGTTTTGACGTGTCGGTCTGGGAGTTTTTCTGGCCGCTGATGACCGGCGCGCGTCTGGTGGTGGCGCCGCCGGGCGCACATCGGGAACCGGCGCAGTTGATCCGCCTCATCGCTGACCACGGCATCAGTACGCTGCACTTTGTGCCGTCGATGCTCCAGGCGTTCATCCACGAGCCGGGCGTCGAGGCTTGCACCGGCCTCAAACGCATTGCTTGCAGTGGCGAAGCCTTGCCGCTGGATGCGCAATTGCAGGTGTTCAAAAAGCTGCCGGGCGCCGGGTTGTACAACCTTTACGGCCCGACCGAGGCGGCCATCGACGTGACCCACTGGACCTGCGTCGACGAAGGTGCCGACAGCGTGCCCATCGGCCGGCCCATCGCCAACCTGCGCACCCATGTGCTGGATGCGCAATTGCTTCCGGTTCCGGCCGGCGTGGCGGGGGAGCTGTACCTCGGCGGCGCCGGGCTGGCGCGCAGTTATCACCGGCGGCCGGCGCTCACCGCCGAGCGCTTCGTGCCGTGTCCGTTCCACGACGGTGCGCGCTTGTACCGCACCGGTGACCGCGTGCGGCAGCGCGCCGATGGCGTGATCGAATACCTCGGGCGCCTCGACCATCAAGTCAAATTGCGCGGCCTGCGCATCGAACTGGGGGAGATCGAAACCCGCCTGATGCAGCATGACCTGGTGCGCGAGGCCGTGGTGCTGGTGCAGGGCGGCAAGCATCTGGTGGCGTATCTGGTGCTGGAAAACGCCGACGCCGATGTGCAATGGCCGCAAACCCTCAAGGCCTGGCTGCTCGGCAGCCTGCCGGAATACATGGTGCCCACCTACCTGATGCCGCTGGATGCCTTGCCGGTGACTGCCAACGGCAAGCTCGACCGCAAGGCCTTGCCGCCACCGGACGCCGCGCCGCAGCAGGCGTTCGTCGCACCGCAGGATGCCATGCAGACCACGCTGGCGCAGATCTGGCAGGACGTATTGGGCACGCAACCTGTGGGCCTTGAAGACAATTTCTTCGAGCTCGGCGGCGACTCGATCATTTCCATCCAGGTGGTCAGCCGCGCCCGTCAGGCCGGCATCCGTCTCAGTCCGCGGGATCTGTTCCAGTACCAGACCGTGCGCAGCCTGGCATTGGTCGCGACGTTCGACAGCCGCAGCCGCATCGATCAAGGACCGGTCAGTGGCGAGGTGATCCTGACCCCGGCGCAGCATTACTTCTTCGAACAGGCCATTGCCCTGCGTCAGCACTGGAACCAGTCGCTGCTGCTGACGCCCCGGGAAGCGCTGGATCCGCAAGCGTTGGAGCGGGCCTTGGTGGCCGTCATCCATCATCATGACGCCTTGCGCCTGCGTTTCATCGACGGTGCCCAAGGCTGGCTGCAACACCATGGGCCGCAGGTCGAATCCGCTGGATTGTGGCTGCGTCAGGCGTCTTCGGCCGAAGCCCTGACCGCGTTGTGCGATGAAGCGCAACGCAGCCTCGATCTGGCCAACGGGCCGCTACTGCGCGCCTTGCTGGTCAACCTCGACGATGGCAGCCAGCGCCTGCTGCTGGTGGTTCATCACCTGGCGGTGGACGGCGTGTCGTGGCGGGTGTTGCTCGAAGACTTGCAGCAGGCTTACCGGCAAGTGGCGCTGCCCGAGAAAACCAGCGCTTATCAAGCCTGGGCCGCGCACCTGCAACAGCATGCCGGCACCTTGTCTGGGCAAATGCCGTACTGGCAGGCGCAACTGGCGGATGCCCGGGACCTGCCGTGTGAGCATCCGCAGGGCAGCTTGCAGCAGCGCCACGGGCACAAGATCGAATCGACACTGGATGCCGAACTGACCCGCCAATTGTTGCAACAGGCACCGGCGGCCTATCGCACCCAGGTCAATGACCTGTTGCTCACGGCGTTGGCGCGGGTCATCTGCCGCTGGAGCGGGCAGGGCTCGACGCTGATCCAGCTAGAAGGCCACGGCCGCGAAGACCTGGGCGACGACCTCGACCTGAGCCGCACCGTCGGCTGGTTCACCAGCCTGTTTCCCGTGCGCCTGCAACCCGAGGCCGGGGCGGCGAATTCGATCAAATCGATCAAGGAACAGCTGCGCGCGATTCCCGGCAAAGGCCTGGGTTATGGGCTGCTGCGCTATCTCGGCGAACCGGCGCAGCGCCAGCTTCTGCAAGACCTGCCGGCGCCACGCATCACCTTCAACTACCTGGGGCAGTTCGACCGTCAGTTCGATGAGGCTGCGCTGTTCGTCCCGGCCACGGAAAGCGCTGGTCAGGCCCAGGGCGACGATGCACCGCTGGCCAACTGGCTGACCGTGGAAGGCCAGGTGTATGGCGGGCAGCTCTCGCTGCAATGGGGTTTCAGTCGCGACATGTTCGCCGAATCCACGGTGCAGCAACTGGCCGATGCCTACACCGAAGAACTCAAGGCACTGATCGAGCATTGCTGCGCGACAAGGCCAGGCCAGGTCACGCCGTCGGACTTCCCGCTGGCGCGCATCACCCAGGCGCAACTCGATGCCTTGCCTGTCCCGGCACCGGCCATTGAGGACGTTTACCCGCTGACGCCGATGCAGCAGGGCATGCTGTTCCACACCCTGTACGAGCCCCAGGCCGAGGCCTACATCAATCAATTGCGCCTGGACATCCAGGGACTGGAACTGGCGGCATTCGGCCGGGCCTGGCAGGCGGCGATCAACCGACACGACATCCTGCGCAGCAGCTTCCACTGGCTGGGGCTTGAGTGCGCGCATCAGGTGATTCATCGCCAGATCGACCTGCAACTGCAAGTGATCGAAGCGACCGACCTCGACTTGGATGCACTGGCCGCCGAGGAGCGCAGTCGCGGCTTCGAACTCAGCGCCGCGCCGTTGTTCCGCCTGATGCTGGTGCGCCGCGACACTGAAGACTGGCACCTGATCTACACCAGCCATCACATCCTCATGGATGGCTGGAGCAACGCGCAGTTGCTCGGCGAAGTGATCCAGCAGTATGCCGGGCAGACGCTGGCCAGGCCGTTGGGGCAATACCGCGATTATCTGGGCTGGATTCAACAGCAGCCGCTGCTGGCCGCCGAGCAGTTCTGGAAGCAAGCGCTGGCGCCACTGGAAACGCCGACGCTGCTGGCGCAAGCCTTGCCGACACCGGTCGAAGGGCGCGGCATGGGCGAGCATCAATTGACCCTTGAGAGTGCCGCACTACAGCGCCTGGGCGATTTCGCCCGCCAACAGAAAATCACCCTCAACACCTTGCTGCAAGGCGCCTGGGGTCTGCTGTTGCAGCGCTACACCGGCCAATCCTGCGTGGCGTTCGGCGCCACCATGGCCGGACGCTCCGCGCCGCTGCCGGGCATCGAGCAGCAATTGGGGCTGTTCATCAACACCATGCCGATCATTGCCGCGCCGCCGGCAGGGCAGTCGGTGGCCCACTGGCTCAACCACCTGCAAGCGCTGAACCTGAGCCTGCGCGAGTTCGAACATGTGCCGCTGTACGACATTCAGGGCTGGGCCGGGCAACAGGGGGCGCTGTTCGACAGCTTGCTGGTGTTCGAGAACTTCCCGGTGGCCGAAGCCCTCAAGCAAGGGGCGCCGGCGGGTCTGACCTTCGGTGCGCTGCGCAATCACGAAATCACCAGCTACCCGCTGACCCTCGGCATCGAAGTCGGCGCCACCCTGCGTCTGGATTTCAGCTTCGACCGCAGCCGGTTCAGCGCTGCACAGATCAGCCAGTTGGGCGCCAGCCTGTTGCAGGTGCTGGAGCAGTTCGTCGCACAGCCACAGCAGGCATTGGGCGCGGTCAGCTTGCTGGACCCCAAGGCCCAAGCAAAAGTGTTGGCGTATTCCCGTCCGCCTGCGCCGCAAATCGACAGCCCGTTGCTGGCCCATCAGCGTTTCGAGCAACAGGCGGCACGCACGCCCGATGCACTGGCGGTGATGGTCGGCGACGAGTGCCTGACCTACGCCCAGCTCAATGCGCAAGCCAACCAGCTCGCCCATCGCCTGCGCGCCCTGGGTGTGGCACCGGGGCAGCGGGTCGGCCTGTCGGTGCGGCGCAATGCGCAGATGATCGTCAGCCTGATGGCCATCCTCAAGTCCGGCGCCGGTTATGTACCGCTCGATCCGGACTACCCGGCCGAGCGTCTGGCCTACATGATCGAAGACAGCGGCATGGATCTGCTGCTGGCGCAACCGGGCTTGCTCACCGATGTAGCGCTGCCGCAAGGTTTGCCGCGACTGGCGCTGGAGTCGGGCGTTGACGGTTACTCCACCGAAAACCCGGAAAACCTCGCCAGCGCCGAAGACCTCGCCTACCTGATCTACACCTCCGGTTCCACCGGACGCCCGAAAGGCGTGTGCCTGGCCCACGCCGCGCTGCGCGAGTTTTGCGTGATCGCGGCGGACTATTCACAACTCACGGCGCAAGACCGTGTGCTGCAATTCGCCACCTTCAGCTTCGACGGTTTTGTCGAGCAGTGCTACCCGCCACTGTGCGTGGGCGCGGCGCTGGTGATGCGCGGCGATGAGTTATGGGACACCGACACCCTTTATCGGCAGATCATCGCGCACGGCGTGACCCTGGCCGACCTGCCGGCCGCCTACTGGTTCTTGCTGGCCCAAGAGTGGGCTGCGCAACCGCAGCGTGAGAAAGGGCGCTTGCGTCAGGTCCACGTCGGGGGCGAGGCCATGTCGCTGGAAGGCCTGAAGTTGTGGCATGCCGCCGGTCTGGGCGATGTGCGCCTGCTCAATACCTATGGGCCGACCGAAGCCACGGTCGTTTCCAGTACCCACGAATGCACCCTGGCCGATACCCGCAACCCCCTTGGCGTGCCGATTGGCCGCGCGCTGCCGGGGCGTTCGTTGTACGTGCTGGACAGCGAAGGCCACCTGCTGCCGACCGGTTGCGTCGGCGAGTTGTGCATCGGCGGTGATGCGGGACTCGCCCAGCGTTATCACCAGCGTCCGGGTTTGAGCGCCGAGCGTTTCATTGCCGATCCGTTTTCCGCCACGCCGGGGGCACGGCTGTACCGCAGCGGCGACCTGGCGCGCTATCGCGAGGACGGCGCACTGGAATACCTGGGGCGTATCGACCATCAGGTGAAAATTCGCGGATTCCGCGTCGAACTGGGTGAGCTGGAGGCGCACCTGCAAGGCCTGCCGATGATCAGCGAAGCCGCAGTGCTGGTGCACGAAGGCGTCGGCGGCAAGCAGTTGATCGGTTATGTGGTGCCAGCCTCGGGTGAACAGCTGGACGCCGATGCGCGGCAACTCACCGACACCGTGCGCCGCTCCTTGGGCGAGCGCCTGCCGGACTACATGCTGCCGACGCAACTGGTGCTGCTGGCCGCGTTGCCGCTCAACCGCAACGGCAAACTCGACCGCGCCGCGTTGCCGGCCCCGCCAGTCTGGGAGGCCGCAACCGGTAGCGCACCACAGGGGGCTCTGGAAATCCAGCTGGCGCAGATCTGGCAGCAGGTGCTGCAGGTCAGTCGCGTCGACCGCGAGAACAGCTTCTTCGAATTGGGCGGGCACTCCTTGCTGGCGACGCAAATCGTCTCGCAGATCCGCCAGCGCATGGGCCTGTCGGTGAGCCTGCGCAGCCTGTTCGAACACCCGCGCCTTGAGGATTTCGCCGCACAGGTACAGACACTGCAACACCGCTGTGAACGCCCGGCGCTGGTGGCGGACACCTCTGGCGAACGCCAGCCGCTGTCCTTTGCCCAGCAGCGCTTGTGGTTCCTGTGGAACCTGGAGCCGGACAGCTCGATGTACAACATGCCGGGTGCCTTGCGCCTGCGCGGCGAGGTGAACCTCGACGCCCTGCGCCAGACCTTCGAAACCCTGGTGCAGCGCCACGCGGTGTTGCGCACCACCTTCTACGAAGAAGACGGCCAGACCTGGCAGCGGGTACACGGGCAAATGCCGTTGAGCTTCGAGGCCGGCGACCTGCGGCATCTGCCGGCGCCGGACGTCGAGGCGCAACACCTGGCCCGCGAGGAAGTCGCAAGGCCATTCGACCTGCGCCACGGCCCGTTGCTGCGGGTGCGGGTGCTGCGGGTCGCGGATGACCAGCATGTGCTGTTGCTGACGGTGCATCACATCGTTGCCGATGACTGGTCGTTCCGCGTGCTGATCAATGAATTCGTCACGCTCTATCCAACCCTCAACCGTGGCCAGACCCCGCAACTGCCGGCGCACAGCGTGCAGTACGCCGACTTCGCCAAATGGCAGCGCCAGTGGCTGGAGCAGGGCGGCGAGTTGCAACGCCAGCTCGACTACTGGCAACAGCGCCTCGCCGAGCCGCAAGCGGTGCTGGAGTTGCCCGCCGATGGCGACCGGCGCACGGCGCAAGAAGGTGCCAGCGCGCACTTCACCTTCAGTGCCGAACTCAGCCAGCAGTTGCGCGACTTTGCCCAGCAGCGTGATCTGTCGTTGTTCATGCTGCTGCTGGCCGGTTTCACCCTGGTGTTGCGCCAGCGTACCGAGGTCGGTCGGGTGCGCATCGGCACCGATATCGCCAACCGAAATCAAGCCGAGCTTGAAGAAATGGTCGGCTTCTTCGTTAACCAACTAGTACTGCAAGTGGAAGTCGATGCCGGGCAGCCGGCAGCGCAGTTGCTGGAGGCCTGTCGCCGGGCGGTGCTGGAGGCTTCGGACCATCAGGACCTGCCGTTCGAGCGCCTGGTGGAAGCCTTGCGCTTGCCGCGCCGGGCTGGCCGTTCGCCGCTGTTCGACATCAAGCTGATTTACCAGGAAGGCGTCGCTCGCTTGCCCTCGATGGATGGGTTGCACGTGGAGGATTTCCCCTCCGGGCGTCAGGCCGCCGAGATCGGCATGGTCGCTGCGTTCTACAACGACGCGCAGCACATCCACCTGAGCTTCGAGACACCGGCCGGCCAGTACCTGCCGAGCACGCTGGAATGTCTGTTCGAACAGATCCGGGCGGTGCTCGAGGCCTTGGTAGGCGCTGAGCCATTGCAGGTCGGTGAGTTGCTGAACCTGGCCAGCGATGTCCAGCGCCGTGCCGATGCGCGCTTGAACGAGCAACGCAAGGCCCTGCTCGGCGGTGCCATGGCGATCAAGCGCCGCTCGGCGAACCGGGGCGCGTCGACAGCGCCAACCGCAGCGGACTGATTCAGGCGACGGCGTCCTTTAGCGCCGCCGTCAACATTTTCTGGAGGGGTTTATGACCGTTTCAACGACCAAGTCCATTCCCAAGATGGGTCGTGGTGCCCGCAAAAGCCTGTCCACCGATCCGACGCGGCTGGTGAGTTTTGCGCCGATGTTCGAAGGCCACAGCATGCCGCTGGTGTGTCGTCCGGCCGTGTCAGGCGTGAACCTGGTGGAATGGGCGAGCCAGAATCGCGCGCTGATCGAAAGCAAGCTGCTGGAACATGCGGTGATCCTGTTCCGTGGCTTCCAGGTGGCCGATATCGGCGAGTTCAACCGCTGCGTCGATGCGATTTCCGGCGGCGCGCTGGAGTACCTGTTCCGCGCCTCGCCACGCACCCAGATCACCGGTCAGTTCAAGATCTACAGCTCCACCGATTACCCGGCGCCGGAGAAAATCTTCCCGCACAACGAACACTCGTATTCGCCGGTGTTCCCGCGTCACCTGTATTTCTACTGCGACACCCCGTCGGCCACCGGCGGCGAAACACCCTTCGGCGATACCCGCCGGATCCTCGCGCGGATCGACCCGGCGGTGCGCGAAGAATTTGCCCGTAAACGCATCATGTACGTGCGCAACTACGGCGACGGCATGGGGCTGCCGTGGCAGACCGTGTTCCAGAGCGAGGACCGCGCCGAGGTCGAAGCCTACTGCGCCAAAATCGGCATCCAGGCCGAGTGGAAGTCCGGCAACCGCCTGCGCACCCGGCAGAACGGTCCGGCCATCGTGCGCCACCCGCTGACCGGCGAGCGCATCTGGTTCAACCACGGCACCTTCTTCAACGCGCTGACCCTGCCGGACAGCATCCGCGACAACCTGCTGCGTGAGTTCGGCCCGCAAGACCTGCCGCAGAACACCTTCTTCGGCGACGGCTCGCCGATTCCCGACGACGTGATCCGCCACCTGCAAGGCATCTACCGTGAGGTGATGGTCGAGTTCGCCTGGGAGAAGGGCGACGTGGTCCTGCTCGACAACATCCTCAGCGTGCATGCGCGCAACGAATTCACCGGCTACAGAAAAATCCTCACGGCCATGGCCATCGCGCAGAAAAGCGCCGACCTGGATCAGGAATAAGGACACCCGACATGAACACCACCGCCCTCGAACCTTCGGTAGACGTCTTCCAGACTTCGGCCCAGCAGGCCTTTTATTTGCGCGTCCAGGAACTGGGTGCTCAGCCGCTGTTCGCCGCCCTGACATTGCCGGTCGCCAGGCCGGTGGATGCCCGGGCGTTACGGGCGGCGCTGGAGACACTGGGCCAGCGTCACGAAACCCTGCGCACGGTGTACCGCCGCTTGCCGGGCATGAAGTGGCCGGTGCAGAGCCTGTGCGAAGCGCTGCCACTGATAGTGCTGGGCGACCAGCCTTCGGTGGCCGAGGCCTTGAGCCGCAGCCGTGAAGTCCTGGTTGAAGATTCGAATCAAGTGCTGGTGGTGGCACAGGTCGAGGGTGAAGCAGGGCAATCCATCGTCACTCTGCTGACCCCGGCGTGCAGCTTCGACCAGGCCTCGCTGCGGGTGCTGTCGGCTGAACTCGCCAGTCTGTTGCGCGGCGAACCCCTGGTCGAAGACGAGGACGCGCTGCAATACCTGGACTACAGCGCCTGGCAGCAAGCGCTGCGCGAAGAAGACATCGGCCACCAGGGCGCCGCGTTCTGGCGCAACCTGCAACAGCAGTTCGCCGTGGCCCACCGCTTGCCCTTCGAAAAAGCGCTCGATGTCACCTTGGTTCGTCGTCAGGCCACCTTGATTGACGCCCCGTGGTTGGCTGGCGTGCAACGGGCTGCTGTCGAAGCGGGCGTTGAGCCGGAGCAATTGGCGCTGTTGCTGTGGACCGCGTTCGTTGCACGCATCGGCCAGCAGGAAAAACTGTTGATGGGCTGGCAGGTGGACGGTCGCAACGAGCAGACCGCCGCCACCCTCGGCCGTTTCGCCCGGCGTCTGCCGGTGGCCTTCGAGCACCGTAGCCAGCAGACGCTGGCGCAAGCCTTGGCCACCTTTGCGGCCAGCGTTGAGCAGTCGCTGTCCTGGCTCGACTGCCTCAACGAGTTCGAACTGAGCGCCGAAGGCGCCGCGCCGCTGCGTTACGGCTTCGTCTATCAAGCCGCCATCGAAGCCGGTATCGAGGTAGACGACGCCAACCCCGAAGTCCTGCGCCTGCGTGTCCGGGGCGAGCAGTTGCAGCTGTCGTGTCTCGACGGTGCGCTGCCGGAGTCGATGCTGGCCGAATGGCTGGAGCAATTTGTCGAGTTCAGCCGTCAATTGTTGGCATCGCCCGAGCTGACCCTGGCTCAGGCGAGTCTGGTCAATGCTGCACAGCGAACCCGCCTGATCGAGGGCTTCAACCCGAACGCCACCGGCCAGGCCTTGCCGTGCCGTTTCCTGCAAGAGCTGTTCAGCGAACAGGCGCGCCTGCATCCGCAACGCATCGCCCTGAGTATCAACGGTCAGCGCCTGACCTATGCCGAGCTGGATGCGCGCGCCAACCAGGTGGCCAATACCTTGCGTGCCCAAGGCGTGGCGGCGGATGAAATCGTGGCGGTCTACGGCCAGCGCTCGCTGGAAATCGTCATTGCCTTGTTGGGTACGCTCAAGGCCGGCGCTGCGTACTTGCCGCTGGACCCGAACTACCCGATCGAGCGCCTGGCGTTCATGCTCGCCGATACCGGCGCGCGCCAGGTGCTGGCCTGCCAGCCGCTGCCGGACGCATTGCGTCATGAGCGGATAATGTCCCTGATGCCCGGGGCCGAGGTCTGGGCCGCCGCACAAACCGAACCTGCGCCTCAGGGCGACAGCGCCAACCTGGCCTACGTCATCTACACCTCCGGCTCCACCGGCAAACCCAAGGGCGTGATGATCAGCCATGCCAACGCCGTGGCCTCGACCCTGGCGCGCACGGGGTTTTATCGCCAGCCGCTACGCGCGTTCCTGATGCTCTCATCGTTCTCATTCGACAGCTCGGTGGCCGGGGTGTTCTGGGTGCTGGGGCAGGGCGCGACCCTGTGCCTGCCGGACGAGGACAGCTACAAGGATCCGGCGCAACTGGCGGCGCTGATCCAGCGCGAAGAGATTTCCCACTACCTGACTCTGCCGTCCTATCACGCACAGATTCTCGAACACCTCGATCAACAGACCCTGGCCTGCGTCATCGTTGCCGGCGAAGCCTGCAGCAACGCCCTGGTGCAGCGACATCGCGAGGCATTGCCGGGGGTGGCACTGGTCAACGAGTACGGCCCGACCGAAGGCACCGTGTGGTGCTCGGCCTGGGAGCTTCCGGTCGGTCAGGACGCCGACAGCATTCCGATCGGCCAGCCGATTGCCGGCATGCGCATTCACGTGCTCGGCCCGGACCTGCAACCGGTGGCCGTGGGTGTCGAAGGTGAACTCTACGTCGGCGGTGCCGGCATTGCCCGGGGTTACTTGCAGCGTGCCACGCTGACGGCCGAACGTTTTGTCCCCGACCTGTTCGCGAACGCGTCGGGCCAACGCATGTACCGCACCGGTGACCTGGCGCGCTATCGCGCCGATGGCGTGCTGGAGTATCTGGGCCGGGTCGATCACCAGGTGAAAATCCGCGGCTTCCGTATCGAGCTGGGCGAAATCGAAGCGGCCATGCGCAGCGCACCGGGCATCGAGGACGCCGTCGTCATCGCTCGGGAAACCCCGACCGGCTCGCAACTGCTGGGCTTCGTGGTATCCCCGGCGGACACCGCCGACATCCGCCTCAACGAATTGCGCAGCCATCTGGGGCAGGCGCTGCCCGAGCACATGCAGCCGGCGCGCTTGCAGGTACTGGAGCGTTTCCCGCTGATGCCCAACGGCAAGCTCAATCGCCAGGCCTTGCTCGATCTCGATGTGCGCCGCAGCGCCTTCGTCGCGCCGCGCAACGACCTGGAAAAAAACCTGGCGGCGATCTGGGCCGAAGCGCTGCACGTCGAGCGCGTCGGCGTGCACGACAGCTTCTTCGAACTCGGCGGGCACTCGCTGCTGGCCACGCGCATTCGCGCGCGGATTCAGGACGAACTGAACCTGGCGATCCCGCTCAAGCTGTTTTTCGACGGTGACACCCTGGAACGCCTGGCGGCACAGATCGAGCAGTTCCGCCAGCAAAGTGAACACAAAGACAACGATGTAGACGCCCTCGAAGCGTTGTTCGACGAAGTGGATGAGGAACACGCGCGATGAGTGCTGCACCGGACAGAATGATGACCCTGGCCCAGCGTTTCTGCGGCTTGAGCGCGGACGCCCGGCGTGCGTTGCAACAAAAGATGCACGCTCAGGGGCTGACCCTGGAATTGCTGCCGATCCCGCCACGGGACCGCGCCGTCGACACGCTGCCGGCGTCTTACGCGCAGCAGCGCTTGTGGTTCCTCTGGCAGATGCAGCCCCAGGCGACGGCCTACAACCTGACCGGTGCCTTCCGCCTCAATGGCGAGCTGAACCGCGATGCATTGGCGCAGACCCTGGCGACACTGGTGCAACGTCATGAGGTGTTGCGCACCACGTTCGTCTTCGACGAACAGCAAGTGCTGCAGCACATCCATCCGCAGATGGACACCCCGCTGGTCGAGGTCAGTGCCGTCGACGACATCGAACTGCAACGCCAGATCGCCCTCAACGCCGGGCAGCCGTTCGACCTGCAGCACGGCCCGTTGATGCGCTGCCGCTTGATCCGCCTCGATGCCCGGCAACATGTGCTGGTGCTGACCTTCCATCACATCGTCACCGATGGTGGCTCGCTGCCGATCCTGTTGCAGGAATTCACCCGGGTCTACGGGCAATTGAGTTCCGGGCAGGCCGTGCAGCTAGCGGAACCGGGCATTCAATACGCCGACTTCGCCCGCTGGCAGCGCCTGTGGCTGGAGGCCGGCGAGGCCGAGCGTCAGCTCGATTACTGGCGCGAACAGCTGGGCAACGAGCATCCACCGCTGAACCTGCCGACCGACCGCCGTCGCCCGGCGATTCCGAGCCAGCAGGGCGCCAGCGTCGAGCTGAAAATCCCCGCTGCGTTGACCGCTCAACTGCGCGAACTGGCCCGCCGCGAAGGCTGCACATTGTTCATGCTACTGATGGCAGCGTTGCAGACGCTGTTGCATCGCTACAGTGGCGAACAGGACATTCGCGTCGGCGTGCCGATTGCCAACCGCACCCGCCAGGACGTGGAAAACCTGCTGGGCTTTTTCGTCAACACCCAGGTGCTGCGCAGCCAGCCCCGGGCCGACCAGCCGTTTGTGCAATTGCTGGCCGAGGTCAAGGCCGCGGCACTCGGCGCGCAGGCCCATCAGGACCTGCCGTTCGAGCAACTGGTCGATGGCCTGGGCGTGGAGCGCAGCCTGAGCCACACGCCGCTGTTCCAGGTGATGTTCAACCACCAGCGCGACAGTGGCGACCCGCAACGCTGGGACTTGCCGGGCCTGAGCGTCGAACCGCTGATCTGGGAGGAAAAGACCACCAAGTTCGACCTGATGCTCGACACCGTCGAAAGCAACGAGGGCATCCACGCGTCGTTCGTCTACGCCACCGAACTGTTCGACGCCGCGACCATCGAGCGTCTCGGCCGGCACTGGCTGAACCTGTTGCAGGCCATCTGCACCGATGCCGGTGTGGCCTTGGCCGACCTGAGCATGCTCGACGCTGCCGAACAGCAGGCCACCTTGCTGGACTGGAATCGCAGCGCCGAAATCAACGCGGCTGAAGCCGCGAATGCCCTGTGTGCCCATCAACTGATTGAAGCCAGGGCCGCCGCGCACCCGCACAACATTGCCGTGACCTGCGAGGGCATCACCCTCACTTACGCCGAACTGAACAGCCGCGCCAACCGCATTGCCCATCGTCTGCGCGAACGCGGGGTCGGCCCGGACGTGTTGGTGGGCATCGCCCTGGAGCGCTCGCTGGAGATGATCGTCAGCCTGCTGGCGATCCTCAAGGCCGGTGGCGCCTATGTGCCGCTGGACCCGGATTACCCGCAGGATCGCCTGGCCTACATGCTCGCCGACAGCGGCACACGCCTGTTGCTGACCGATTCGGCGCTGATGCCGCGCCTGCCGTTGAACGAAGGCATTGAAGTGATCTGCCTCGATCACGCCAGCGACTGGCTCGATGAGGCTAGCGCCGACAACCTGCCGAACCTGACCGTTGCCGCGAACCTGGCCTACGTCATCTACACCTCCGGTTCCACCGGCAAACCCAAGGGCACGCTGCTGCCCCACAGCAACCTGACCCGCCTGTTCAGCGCCACCGGGCACTGGTTCGGTTTCAATGCGGACGACGTCTGGAGCCTGTTCCACTCCTATGCCTTCGACTTTTCCGTATGGGAAATCTTTGGCGCGCTGTTCTACGGCGGCAAGCTGGTGGTGGTGCCGCACGCGGTCAGCCGCTCCCCGGAAGACTTCGCCCGCTTGCTCAGTGATGAAGGTGTCACGGTACTCAACCAGACCCCCTCGGCCTTCCGCCAGTTGATGCCGTTCGCCTGCGCCAACGCGCCAGGCATGGCCCTGCGTTACGTGGTGTTCGGTGGCGAGGCGCTGGACGTGGCCAGCCTGCGGCCGTGGTACGACGCTTTCGATGACCGGCAGCCGTTGCTGATCAACATGTACGGCATCACCGAAACCACGGTGCACGTGACCTACCGCCCGCTGTCCCGCGCCGACCTCGATGGCGCCAACAGCTCGCCGCTGGGCGAGCCGATCGCCGACCTGCGCTGGTACGTGCTCGACCCGCGCCTGAACCCGGTGGCCAAGGGCTGCGTCGGTGAGCTGTACGTCGGCGGTGCCGGCCTGGCCCGTGGTTATCACCAGCGTGCCGACCTGACCGCCACGCGCTTTGTGCCGGACCTGTTCGCCGCTGAGCCGGGCGCACGCCTGTATCGCACCGGCGATCTGGCGCGTTATTGCGCCGATGGCAGCATCGAGTACGCCGGGCGTATCGACCATCAAGTGAAGATCCGTGGCTTTCGCATCGAACTGGGGGAAATCCAGGACCGACTGCAAAGCCACCCGGCCATCGAGCAGGCGCTGGTCCTGGCACCGCAGGTCAACGGCAGCCAGCAACTGGTGGCGTGGTTCACCGCGACCAACGACGACAAGGATTTGCGCCAGTCCCTACGCGAACATTTGCAGGGCGGTTTGCCGGACTACATGGTGCCGGCGCACCTGATCAGACTTGATCACTGGCCGCTGACCAGCAACGGCAAGCTGGATCGCAACGCATTGCCCAAGCCTGATGCGGCCTTGGCGCAACAGGCGTACACCGCGCCAATGGATGACATGCAGACCGAGTTGGCGGCGATCTGGCAAGACGTGCTCAAGCTCGAGCGCGTAGGCATCGATGACAACTTCTTCGAGCTGGGCGGCGACTCGATCATCTCCATCCAGGTGGTCAGCCGCGCGCGTCAGGCCGGGATTCGCATCACCCCGCGCGACCTGTTCCAGCACCAGACCGTGCAGAGCCTGGCGAAGGTCGCTGTGCGCAGCGCCGGGCTGGTCATCGATCAGGGGCCGGTGCGCGGTGACGTGTTGCTGACGCCTATCCAGCACTGGTTCTTTGAACAACACATCGAGGCCCGTCATCACTGGAACCAGTCGGTATTGCTGGAACTGCGCGAGCCGCTGGACAGCGGCTGCCTGCAACAGGGGCTGGCGGCGTTGCTGGAACATCACGACGCATTGCGCCTGCGTTTGCTTCAGGTCGATGGTGTCTGGCAACAGGCACAAGCCGAGCAGTGGAGCAGCGCTGATGTGCTGTGGCAGCGCGAGGCGGCGAACGCCGATGAGTTGCTCGACTTGTGCAACGCCGCACAGGCGAGCCTGAATTTGCAGGACGGCCCGCTGCTGCGTGCTTTGCTGGTGGACATGGGCACGGCAGGCCAGCGCCTGTTGCTGGTGGTGCATCACTTGGCGGTGGATGGCGTTTCCTGGCGTCTGCTGCTCGAAGACCTGCAAGCCGCTTACGCTCAGGCACGTCGGGCCGAGCCGCTGCGCCTGCCGGCCAAGACCAGCGCCTATCAGGCCTGGGCCGCACGTTTGCAACGGCATGCGCAAAGCCCGGCGCTGGCGCAGCAAGCCGCCTACTGGCAAGCCCAATACCAGGACGTTGCGGTGCAACTGCCGGCGGACAACCCGCAAGGCAGCCTGGCCAGCCAGCACGCCATCAGCGTGGAAACCGTGCTCGACAGCACCTTGACCCGCCAACTGCTGCAAGAGGCCCCGGCGGCTTACCGCACCCAGGTCAACGACCTGTTGCTGACGGCACTGGCGCGGGTACTGGGCCAATGGACCGGTCAATCCTCGACCCTGGTCAAACTGGAAGGCCACGGCCGTGAAGACCTGTTCGACGACATCGACCTGACTCGCACCCTGGGCTGGTTCACCTCGATTTTCCCGGTCAAGCTCACCCCGGCCGACGACCTGGCCGCGAGCATTAAGGCGGTCAAGGAACAGCTGCGCGCCGTGCCCGACAAAGGCATCGGCTTCGGCATCCTGCGCTATCTGGCCGACGTTGGCCTTGAGGCTCTGCCATCACCCCAGGTCACCTTCAACTACATGGGCCAGTTCGACGCCAGCTTCGACGAGCAGGCGCCGTGGCGTCCGGCGAAGGAAAGCGGCGGTGCCGAACAGGGCGCCTCGGCCGGGCTGGACCGGGGCCTGAGCATCAACGGCCAGGTCTACGCTGGCCAACTGCGCTTGAGCTGGACCTTCAGTAGCGACCTGTTCAAAGCGCAAACCGTACAGCACCTGGCCGATGCCTATGCCATGGAGTTGCAACGGCTGATCGAACATTGTCTGAGCGGTGCCGGTGGCTTGACCCCGAGCGACGTACCTCTGGTGCGCGTCGATCAGGCGCAACTCGACGCCTTGCCGCTGGCGGCCAGCCGCATCGAAGACATCCTGCCGCTGTCGCCGATGCAGCAAGGCATGTTGTTCCACAGCCTGTTCGCCCCGGATGCCGGTGCCTACGTGCCGCAGATGCGCGTGGATGTACAGGGGCTGGACGTCGAGTCGTTCCGCAATGCCTGGCAGCAGACGCTGGCGCGCCATGAAGTACTGCGCGCGGCGTTCTTCAGCGAAAGCAATGGCTCTCGGCCGCTGCAAGTGATCCTGGCCGAAGCCAGGCTGCCGATGACCCTGCTCGACTGGAGCGACCGGCCTGATCTGTCGCACGCGCTGGAGCGACTGGCCGAGGACGATCGCCTGCGCGGTTTCGACCTGACGGCGGCACCGCTGCTGCGCCTGACCCTGGTGCAGACTGCCAATGACAGCCATCACCTGATCTTCACCAACCACCACATCCTGCTGGACGGCTGGAGCACCTCGCAGTTGTTCGGCGAAGTGCTGCAACGGTATTCCGGAATCATGCCCGCGCCGAACGTCGGTCGTTATCGGGATTACATGGGCTGGCTGGGCACCCGTGACCGCGCTGCGTGCGAGGCGTTCTGGCTGGAGCAATTGCACGCCTTCACCGAGCCGACCCGTTTGGCCGGCGCCTTGCCGGGGCCGGTTGCAGGGCAGGGCAGCGGTCATCGCACGCTGAACCTCAACCTGGACCGCGCGGCCACCGAGCGCCTGAGCGGGTTCGCCCGTCAGGCCCGCGTCACGCCCAACACCCTGCTGCAAGCCGCCTGGCTGTTGATATTGCAGCGCTATACCGGCCAGTCGACGGTGGCGTTCGGCGCCACGGTGTCGGGGCGTCCGAGTGAACTGCAAGGCATCGAGCAGCAGATCGGGTTGTTCATCAACACCTTGCCGGTGATCGCCACACCGCACCCCGAGCGCACGGTCAGCCAATGGATCGATGAAGTCCAGGCGCTCAATCTCCGGTTGCGCGAAGTCGAGTACACGCCGCTGGCGGACGTGCAGCGCTGGGCCGGTCACTCCGGCGAGGCGCTGTTCGACACCCTGCTGGTGTTCGAAAACTACCCGGTGTCGCAAGCGTTGGAGGAGGGTAACAGCAGCGTGCTGAAATTCTCCGGCATCGGTCACCACGACCAGACCAGTTTCCCGCTGGCCATTGCTGCCGAGCTGGGCGAATGCCTGGACCTGCGTTTCAACTACGACACGGCGCTGTTCAGCGCCGAGGCTATCGAAGGTTTGAGTTCGCGGCTGGTTGCCTTGCTTGATGCCATGGTCTGCGCGCCGCAGCAGCCATTGGGGCGCTTGAGCCTGCTCGATGCCGTGCAAACGGCGCAGCAAGTCGAAGGCTTCAACCGCACGGAGCAGGACTGGGCGGATGTGCGCCCGGTCTACCAGTGCTTCGAAGCCCAGGTGCTGCAGACCCCGGAGGCCCGGGCCCTGGTGTTTGCCGGCCGGACCCTGAGTTATCGCCAGCTCAACCAACAGGCCAACCGACTGGCGCACCTGTTGCGCCGCCAGGGTGTTGGCGCCGAAGTGTTGGTGGGCATCGCTGCCGAGCGCTCGCTGGAACTGGTGATCGGCTTGCTGGCGATCATGAAGGCCGGTGGCGCCTACGTGCCGCTGGACCCGGACTACCCGCGCGAACGCCTGGAACACATGTTCGACGACAGTGGCGTGCACCTGCTGCTGACCCAGCGGCATCTGCTTGAGCAGTTGCCGATTCCGGCCGCCACCACGGCGATCTGCCTGGACGACATGGCGCCGCTGCTCGAAGGGCTGAGCGAGGAAAACCTGCCCTGCGTAGTCGAGCTGCAATCGCTGGCCTACATGATCTACACCTCCGGCTCCACCGGCAAACCCAAGGGCGCGGCCAACCGTCACGATGCCTTGTACAACCGCCTGGCGTGGATGCAGGACGCCTATCCGCTGGACGGGCGCGACACCGTCTTGCAGAAAACCCCGTTCAGTTTCGACGTGTCGGTCTGGGAGTTCTTCTGGCCGCTGATGACCGGCGCACGGCTGGCCGTGGCCGAACCGGGTGCCCATCGCGATCCGGCGCAACTGGTCAGCCTGATCGAGCAATACCAGGTCAGCACCCTGCATTTCGTGCCGTCGATGTTGCAGGCGTTTGTCCAGGGCGAAGGTTTCGAGCGTTGCGCCAGCCTGCGGCAGATCATGTGCAGCGGCGAAGCCTTGTCGGCAGACTTGCAGCACAGCCTGTTCCGCGTCCTGCCGGACGTCGGCCTGTACAACCTGTACGGCCCGACCGAAGCGGCGATCGACGTAACCCACTGGACCTGTGTCGATGACGGTGGGTTCAGCGTGCCGATCGGTTATCCGATTGCCAACCTGGTGACCTACATCCTCGACGACAGCCTGCAACCGCAGGTGCAGGGGTGTGTGGGCGAGCTGTACCTGGGCGGCATCGGCCTTGCCCGTGGTTACCACAACCGTGCGGACCTGACCGCCGAGCGCTTCGTCGCCAGCCCGTTCGGTGAGCAGGGCGAACGCCTGTATCGCACCGGCGATCTGGCGCGCTACCGCGAAGGCGGCGTGATCGAATACGTCGGCCGCATCGACCATCAAGTGAAGATCCGCGGCTTGCGCATCGAACTGGGGGAAATCGAAGCCTGCCTGCTGGAGCATCCACAGGTGCGCGAAGCCGTGGTGATTGCCCTGGATGTCGGCAAGTCCAGGCAATTGGTGGCTTACGTCGTCGGTCATGCCGACCTTGAGCCACTCAAGCAACACCTGCGCAACGCGCTGCCAGAGCACATGCAGCCAAGCCACATACTGTTGCTCGATCAGTTGCCGGTGACACCCAACGGCAAGCTCGACCGCCGCGCATTGCCGCAGCCGGACCAGCAGGTTCGCGAGTACGTGGCGCCGCGCAACGACGTGGAGTCGAGGTTGCAAGGGGTGTGGCAGGCGTTGTTCGAAGTGCCGCAAGTGGGCATGCACGACAACTTCTTCGAACTGGGCGGCGATTCCATCGTCTCGATCCAGGCCGTCAGCCGCGCACGCAAGGCCGGCTTGAGCATTTCGCCCAAGCATGTGTTCAGCCATCCGACCCTCGCCGAACTGGCGACGGTCGCCCAACCCGTCGCGGCGGATCAAGCCGTGCCGACTGTGGTTGCACCGGCAGCAAGAATCGAACTGAGTGAAGCGCAATATCAGGCGCTGGAACTGACAGCGGACGAAGTCGAGGACGTTTATCCGCTGTCGCCGATGCAGCAAGGCATGCTCTTCCACTCGGTGCAGGACGGCGATTCGGGGCTGTACGTCAACCAGATCGAAGTGGGCGTGCGCGGCGTGGATGGCGCGCGTTTCCGCGAAGCCTGGGCCGATGCTGCCCGGCGTCACGGGATTCTGCGCACTGCATTTCTCTGGGAAGGCGATAAGGAGCCGCTGCAAGTGGTGCGGCGCGATGCGCCTGCGCTGCTGACCGAGCTGGACTGGCGCGGGCTGGATGATCAGCCTGAACGCGTCCGCCAACTGGCCCTGGAGGAGCGCGAACGCGGATTCTCGCTCAATCGCGCCCCCTTGTTGCGCCTGTTGCTGGTGCGTCTGGAAGACGACCGCTATCGCCTGATCTGGACCTACCACCACATCCTCATGGACGGCTGGAGCGTGTCGCGCCTGATCGGTGAAGTGCTGCGCCATTACAGCGGCGATGAGCACGAGCCGGTGGCCGCCTATCGCGACTACATCGACTGGCTCGGCCAGCAAGTCGCCGAGGCCAGCGAGGCGTTCTGGAAAGGCAAACTCGCCAACCTCGAAGGCTCCACGCACTTGGCCCGCGCCGTGCCGGTCAAGGCGCCGCAAGCGGGTTACCACGCGATCTACACGCACCTGAGTGCCGGGCAGACTGCGCGTTTGCAGGCGTTTGCCCAGCAACAGCAGGTGACGCTCAACACCCTGGTGCAAGCCGCGTGGTTGCTGCTGTTGCAGCGCTACACCGGCCAGCGCACGGTGACGTTCGGCGCCACCGTGTCCGGGCGCCCGGAAACCCTCAACGGCTCGGAGAACATGCTCGGGCTGTTCATCAACACCTTGCCGGTGGTCAACAGCGTGCCGACCGAGGCCCGCGTCGGTGACTGGCTGCGTGAAATCCAGGCCTACAACCTCGACATCCGCGACTTCCAGCAAACCCCGCTGAGCGATATCCAGCGCTGGGCCGGGCAGGGCGGGCAGTCGTTGTTCGACAGCATCATCGTCTTCGAAAACCAGCCGGTGGACCGTACCCTGCGCGAATGGAACGGCGACTCGCTGCGCTTCGAAGACGTGTCCGACTACGGCCTGACCAGCTTCGCCATGGACCTGATGGTCAGCCTCGACGAGGGGCTGCGCATCGAGTACATGCACCAGCGCGACCAGTTCGATCTGGCGACCGTCGAAAGCCTGCGCAGCCACATGGAAAGCCTGATGCAGCGCCTGTGCGACGACGCCGGGCGTGCCGTCGGCGAGCTGGGCCTGCTGACCCTGGACGAAGGCCGGGCGCTGGACGGCGAACGGCCGGTGGTGGCGGACGGTGACGAGACACCGGTGCACGAGCTGATCCGTCAGCGTGCGCGACTGCAACCGGATCACACGGCGCTGGTGCTCAGTTATGCCGAGCGCGACGCCGAGCACCTGAGCTACGCCGAGCTGGACCGGCGCTCCGATGCGTTGGCGGTGCATCTGCTGGAACAAGGCGTGCAGGCCGAAGACGTGATCGGCGTGTTCATGGAGCGTTCGCTGGAGCTGGTGGTGTCGCTGCTGGCGGTGATGAAATGCGGCGCCGCCTACGTGCCGCTGGACCCGCAATACCCCCAGGAACGCCTGCGCTACATGATGGCCGACAGCGACATGCGCCTGCTGCTGACCCAGGAACGGCTGTGCGACACAGCGCAGTTGAATCCGGGCACGGCGATGGTCGCGGTGGACCGATTGAACCTCGACGTCGAGGTGTCGGCACCGCAACGTGCTGTGCACGCCGAGCAACTGGCCTACCTGATCTACACTTCCGGTTCGACTGGCAAACCGAAGAGCGTCGCGGTCGCCCACGGCCCCCTGAGCATGCACGTACAGGCCATCGCCGAGCTGTACGAAATGGACCCGGGCAACCGCGAACTGCACTTCATGTCGTTCGCCTTCGATGGCGCCCATGAACGCTGGATCACCGCGCTGATCAGCGGCTCGACCTTGGTCATACGTGACAACAATCTGTGGACCGCCGAACAGACCCTGGCCGTGTTGCACCGCCAGTGCATCAGCGTCGCCTGCTTCCCTCCGGCGTACCTGCTGCAACTGGCCGAGCACGCCGAACTGCAGGGCGGTGATCCGCCGCCGGTACGCATCTACTGCTTCGGTGGCGATGCGGTGCCGGACGCCACGTTCGAGCGGGTCAAGCACACACTCAAGCCGCAATATCTGGTCAACGGCTACGGCCCTACCGAAACCGTGGTCACGCCGCTGCTGTGGAAGATCGCTGCCGACGGCCATTGCCAGGCGATGTACGCACCGATTGGCCAACGCGTCGGCAGCCGCAGCCTGCACGTGCTGGACATGGACCTCAACCCGCTGCCGGTGGGCATGGTCGGTGAGCTGTACATCGGCGGACGGGGTGTCGCGCGCGGCTACCATCGTCATCCGTGGCAGAGCGCCGAGCGCTTCGTCGCCGATCCGTTCAGCCCTGAAGGCGGGCGCCTGTACCGCACCGGTGACCTGGTGCGCCGTCGCGAGGATGGCGTGTTCGACTACGTCGGGCGCATCGACCATCAGGTCAAGGTGCGTGGCTTCCGCATCGAACTGGGCGAAATCGAAGCCCGCTTGCGCGAGCAGGCCGGGGTCAACGATGCGCTGGTGGTCGTGCGGGACAACGGCCAGGGGCCGCAACTGGTGGGCTATGTGGTGGCGGCACAAGACGATGGCCTCGGCCCGCGTTGCCAGGCAGCATTGCGCGAAAGTCTGCCCGACTACATGGTGCCGACGCAGGTCGTGGTGCTGCCGCGCTTCCCGCTGACGCCCAACGGCAAGCTCGACCGCAAGGCCCTGCCGGATCCGGCCTTCAGCGGCCGCGACTACGTGGCCCCGCGCACGCCGCTGGAATGGGCGCTGGCGGACATCTGGCAACAGGTGCTGGGCATCGAGAAGGTCGGCATCACCGACAATTTCTTCGAACTGGGCGGTGATTCGCTGCGCACCCTCAAGGTGATCTCGAAAGTGCGTGCGCTGAACGAGCCGGATTTCCAGATCAAGCTGCGCGACATGATGGCCAAGCCGACGATTGCCGGGTTGTCCGGTGTCGATGAGCAACCCGTGCGCCAGAGCCCGCAACCGCTGTTGCTGCTCAATCAGCAGGTGGCGGATCAGCCGGCACTGTTCTGCCTGCACGCCGGTTTCGGCACGGTGTTCGACTACGAGCCGTTGGCCCGGCGCCTGAACGGTGAGCGCACGGTGTACGGCGTGCAATGCCGGATGCTGCTCGACCGGCAGTGGCACGACACCTCGCTAGCGCAGATGGCCGCCGACTACGTCGAGGCGATCCGCGCCAGACAACCCCAGGGGCCGTACCACGTGCTGGGCTGGTCGCTGGGCGGGGCGTTGGCATTGCTGGTGAGTGAGCTGTTCGAACAGCAGGGCCAGCGCGTGGCGTTCGTCGGTCTGGTGGACAGCTTTGTACCGACCCAGGCCAATGCCGTTGCCAGTGCAGATGAGTGGCGAGTGGATCTGACCGGGTTCCTCGGTGCAACCCTGGGCATGGATGGCGAGGTGATCGCCCGGACGTTGAGTACCGAGTCGGCGGGGGACCACGATGCCGTGGCGCGGATCATTCGCGCGGTGATCGACAGCCAAAGCGATCAGGCTAGCGGTTATGCACTGCTCGGTGCCGATGAGCTGGCCCAGACGTTCATGGTCAGCACGCGATTGAAGGCGCTGTCGCGGCAGGTTGAAACCCTGCCGATTCCGCAAGCCGGGCTGCATTGCTGGTGGGCCGATGGCAACCCGACGGCCGAACGCGCCACGCTCGAACGCCAGCAACCGCGGCTGCGCCAGGTGCAAACGGTGACGGCCGGGCACTTCGATATCCTGCAGCAGGAAGAGTGCCTGGACGCCGTGGTGGCGCTGCTTGGCCGGGAGGTGGTGCCGCAGATCTAAGCTGATCACTTGTGGAGGGCTTGCCTGTGATTTGGGGTTTGCCTGTGATTTGGGGCTTGCCTGTGGCGAGGGGGCTTGCCCCCGTTCGGCTGCGCAGCAGCCGTAAACCCGAACAATGCGGTATGCCTGAATAACCGCAGTGGCTGGTTTTGGGGCCGCTTCGCAGCCCAACGGGGGCAAGCCCCCTCGCCACAGGGAAATGGTCCAGACCACAGATTTTCATCCTGCTTGAGCAGTTCTTGAGCTCCCCCTAATGAACGACCCTCCCGGTTCGTTTACCAGGGCAAGCCTGTTTATTTTTTGGAGACTACCGCCCATGGCATTGCACCCGGACATCGAAGGTTTTCTGGAGCTGGCCGAGTTCGGCCGCCTCAGCGGCAAAAGCCAACCCATGCATGAGCTGACGCCTGGCGAAGCGCGGCAGCAATTCGAACAGACATCGCAGTTGCTCGATGCCACCCCGACGGGTGCATTGACGGTGACGGCGGTCAGCCTGCCTGCGCGGGACGGGCATGTGCTCAACGCGCGGCTGTATGCCAAAGCGCAACCGCACAACGAACCACGCCCGGTGTTGTTGTACTTCCATGGCGGCGGCTACGTGGTGGGCAGCCTCGATTCCCACGACACCCTGTGCCGGCGTCTGGCGCTGGCAGGGGAATTTGCCGTGTTGTCGGCGGATTATCGGCTGGCGCCGGAGCACCGTTTCCCCACCGCTTACAACGATGCCGAAGACGTGACGCGCTGGCTGGCTATTACCGGTGCTCAAGCCTTGGGGCTGGACGTGAGGCGCATAGCGCTGGCAGGGGACAGCGTCGGCGGCAGCCTGGTGGCATCGCTGTGCATCGCCATGGCCCAGGACCCGCTGGGATGGCCGCTGGTGCCGCGCCTGCAAGTGTTGCTGTACCCGGTGATCGACGCGGTAAAAAAACGCCCGTCCCTGGAGCGATTCGCCGAAGGCTATCTGCTCGAAGCCACCACGCTGGAATGGTTCTACCAGCAATACCAACGCAGCGAAGCGGACCGTGCCGACTGGCGTTTTTCACCCCTGTACGCCGAGGGCCTGCAACGCCTGATGCCGACTGTGCTGTGGCTGGCCGAGTACGATCCGTTGCTCGATGAAGGCCTGGCCTGGGCCGAAAAACTGCGGGCTGCGGGGCAACCCCTGGTGCTGGAGGTGAAGGCCGGCATGACCCACGACTTTGCGCGCATGGGCGAAATGGTCCAGGAAGTGCCGGGGATGCTGGTGCAACTGGCGGCGCAGATCAGCGAGAGCCTGGCCTGATTTGTTGTGAGGGGATTAACGGATGCCGATCAGTTAAATGCAATCCCTGTGGGAGCGAGCTTGCTCGCGATGGCGGTCGTACATTCAACATCTATGTGTCTGACCCACCGCCATCGCGAGCAAGCTCGCTCCCACAGGGGGGCTTTGTACTCTCAAGATTTTCATCAGCTGTCAGCTAGTGGCTACTATGGCGGATCAAGCCGATCCAGCGCCCGATTCACCGCCAGTTCCCCCAGCATGATCACCTGCGCAATCCCCAGCAGCGCATGGCGACTCGTCCCCTGCAAATGATCCACCAGATCGTTGGCCATGACATTGGCCGACGCCAGGGATTCGCAGGCGTGCACCAGCAGGGTTTCCTCTTTCTCGCTATGTCAGCATTGGGTCGATTTTAGCCGGTCACGGAAGACAGAAATCGGCCAGAGGCTGTCAGTCGCTCAAAACACTTAAAAACCACTGATTGCTAAAGTAACCAGGATCCGAAATAGCTCACTCGGTCGAAGGGACGGATGTTTTGCTGCCCAGGCGAATCAGTTCATTGGAGAAACACAGGCCGACGATGATCAGTGCCGCTCCCGCGTACAGGCTTTCGCGCGGTACTTCATTGAGCGCCACAAACGCCAGCAGCGCGGCGAACAGTGGCTCGGTCAGCTCCAGCGCTTGCACTTGGGAAGGCTTGAGATACTCGATGGCCTTGGTGGTGCAGAAGAAGCCCAGGATTGTCGGCAGCGTGGCCAGTGCCAGCAGCGCGGCGATCGCCAGCGGCGACAGCTCGCCCATCGCGAAACCATCGGCCGCAGCCGGCATCAGCAGGTACAGGCTGCCAAAGAACAACAATTGTCGGGTGAAGTGCAGTCCCCCCGACACCCCCATACGCTTCATGGCAACCGAAAAGGCCCCATAGCCGCAGCCGGCCATGGAGGCGAGCGCAGCACCTTGCAGGGTAAAGCCCTGCTGCAGGTCGCCGCCGAAGATCACCGCGATCCCGGCGATTGCCAGTGCGGCGCCAACGGTAGCGTTCGCGGTGATGGCATCCTTGAGGAAAATGCGCCCCAGAATGATCGAGGAAATTGAGGCACTGGCCATCAGCACCACCACCACACCTGCCGCAGCGTAGTGTCGATAGGCGGACGTTTCGAAATGGAACAGCACAAAGATGCCAAGGAATGCGCAGAAAGCCGCCTGAGTCCATTTGATCGACGGCGCCGGGCGCTTGAGGAAAAACAGTAGGATCGAGAGAAGCACGCAACCCAGTACGGTCTTGATGACAGCGACACTGCTGGCGGTGAAACCATTACTCATGAGTACTTTGCTGAGTACACCGATCGTTGCGTTCAGTGCCGCAGCGCAGAGTGCAAATATGACGCCTTTGCTGAAAGTAGATTGCATTGTTGACGATCCCTGTCGCTGAATTGTCGTTCGATAGAATGCCGCCCTGCATCGACGGCGCAAAGTTTGCGGATAGCCCCAAGGGAGCAGTCAGAGGGCCTGGCCCTTGGCTATGCAATATGAGTTGACGAACGTTGCAGTGTGCTGCAAAGACTGACGTATATCCGGTTTGGCTATTCCATGCCTGTTGGCAAATTGCCCGACCGCCGTTGTATCAAAACGAGTGGTCTGGATAAAGTCCAGGGCTTCGGGTTTTGAGTTTAAAAACCGCGCAACGGGAGGAATACTCAGTAGCAACTTCAGCAAGCGCAGTGGAATGTAATGCTTGGGAGACTTTAAGCCCAAAGGTTGTGCCACCTGTACCAGCAGTTCTCGCAAGTTGGGAGTCTGGTCATCAAGCGCCAGCAGTTCCTGGCCCGCCATGGCAGGATCAAAAGCACAAACCGCCACCAGCTCAACCAGGTAATCCACGGTGACCAGTGGCAGCCAGTGCTCGGCGGTACCGGGCACTGCAGTCAGCTTTCCCTGCACAAGGTTGCGTATCAGCTCCACCAGCGGCTGACCGTCAAGGATATGCCCCGTGCGGCTGTGACCACAAACCGTCGCAGGGTGGACAACGGTAATCTCCCCGCCCTTGGCGGACATGACCTCCAGGGTCGCAAAATGCGCCTCCAGCTTGCTCCCCTCGTAACCACCGACACGTCGGTAGACAGCAGGCCAGTTCGTCAGCTCCGGGTAACGAGGGTCAATTCCGATGCGTTGCAGATGTTCATGATTTTTCAGCATGTAGCCGCCGATCATCACTAACCGGCTTTTTTGCTCAGCCGCCAACAGCGCAACGCGCTTTGCCCCTTCCACATTCACCGCACGAGAATGCTCCACGGAAAGCCCCCATGCGAAGTGGGCGCCCAAGTGGAATATGACTCTGGCGCGCCTTAATACTTCTCGGTCAGCAAGACTCAGCCCGAGGTTGTCCCGTTCCAGATCGCCAGCCACGGCAAATACCCGGGTCGCGCAGCCTCCCAAATTGTCGACTTGCTCGCGCAATGCAGCCAGTCGCTCTGGGCGCCGCATCAACACCCGAATGGTGTGACCTTTTGCACTCAGGTACGCCACCAAATGTTGACCGATAAAGCCGGTACCCCCCGTGACAAAGCACTCCACGCTCATTTCCCTGCTCCTTGTTCAAGATGAAAAATCAAGCGTAAACTATCGACCCAACTCTATAGTCAAGCGGTGTTTTCATGAAAATCGGCGAACTCGAGACCCGTAGCGGCGCCAGCCGCCATACGTTGCGTTACTACGAGCAAATCGGCCTGATCTCACCGCTGCGGCAAACTAACAACTATCGCGTTTACACAGAGCAAACTCTGCAGGATCTGGACTTTATCCAGCGCGCGCAAAGCATGGGGTTTTCCCTGGGGGAAATAGGCGAGATTCTGGATGCGCAGCGCAACAAACTGATCGATTGTGCTGACGGCGCTAAGCTCATTGAAAAGAAGATGGCGGAAATCAAACAGAAAATCGCCAACTTCCAAAGCATTTATCGGTATCTGGACCAAGAGCGTGCAAGCCTCGAAGCCAGTGCTGCCAAGCAACTTGAGCTTCAGCAGCTGAACAACTCTTCCAGCTGAACTGTCAGCATCTGAGTAACGGAAGCTGCAGCTTGCTTTCAGTTTCAAGCCCATGAGCCGGGCATTTGCGCTTTGTGCGACTGTCCACGGACACACCCGAGGGCGCTGCCTTTTACCTGCGCTGCGGGTTCCAGCCGATACGGGATGACTATGCGACACATATGAAGCCCACTTCATAACTCGGCAGCCGCTATGTATTATCGACATCGGCCCGATGCTGCCCGCCGCTCGCTCCCGCTGGGAAAGGTGAAAGCATCTCCACCTCATACAAACCCTGTCGCCTCTCTTGACGGTCGAGGTTTGGCAATGCGAGCACCAAAGCATCTCGGCTACAGGAGCAGACATGTTTTCAATCGAGCAAGCCAAGCAAATGGCCAAACAGTTGCGCGCCTCGCTGGAGGAACGCAATCAGGCGCTGACCCATTCCACCGCGCTGGAACTGGTCGCGCAGCAGCTGGGCTACAAGGACTGGAACACCGCGTCGGCGCTGCTGGCCCAGGCCGATACCCCGCCAGCGCCGAGCATTACCTTCGATAAACCCATCCCCATTTTGCGCAGTTTCGACGAAGCCAAGGCCCGGGAGTTCTATCTGGATTTTCTGGGTTTCAGCGTCGAGTTCGAACATCGCTTCGAGGCTGATCTGCCGCTGTACCTGGGCATCAGCCGCGACGGGCTGCAACTGCACCTTTCCGAACATCACGGCGATGCCAGCCCGGGCTCGACGGTGTTTGTGCCGATGCAAAACATCGAACTGCTCAGGGACGAATTGCAGGGCAAGCGCTACGGCTACGGACGCCCGGATATTGTTCAGCAGGGCTGGGGCAAGGAGTTGCAGGTCTACGACCCGTTCGGCAATCGGATTCGCTTCTGCCAATATTGATCACGCGGTGCGGGCTGGGGCGACCCGGTCCGCTTTGAACCAGCAGCTACTTAGGATGAACACGCCATGACCACGCAGGACACTTCGCTTCAAGACATCGCCGCGCCTGAAGGCGTTTGTTATGGCTGCGGCAGTCAGAACCCGCACGGGCTGCACATCAAGAGCTTCTGGCATGAAGACGGGGTGCATGTCATGGCCGAGCATATGCCCGATGACAAGTATTGCGGTTGGCCGGGTCTGGTTTACGGCGGTTTGATCGCGATGCTGGTCGATTGCCACTCCAATTGGGCCGCTATGGCCTATCACTACCGCGCCGAACAGCGCGAAGTGGGCAGTTTGCCCCACGTCACCTGCGTCACCGGTAACCTGGGCATCAAGTACCTCAAGCCCACCCCGATGGGCGTACGCCTGACATTGCGGGCAAAAGTCGAGGGTGATGTCGGACGCAAAAGTCGCGTCATCTGTGAGGTTTTCGCCGGGGATGTCCTGACCGCTGTCGGGGACTCCACGTTTGTCCGCGTCGATACCGAGCAACTCAGGGCCGCCGCGCACGACAACAAGGTCGATTCCTGATCCCGGCGTCTTCGCCGTTCGTCAGCGAGACAGCACCTTTTACGATGCCGGGTCTTCCAAGGTTTTATACCTCACCGGGGAGACCCCAATAATGAACAGGAAAATGCTCGCACTCATGGCTGCGGGTCTGTTGTCGACGGGCTCTTTTTTTGCGCTGGTCGCCGAGAACGCGACGGCGGGTTCCGCTGTCCCGCCTGCTGCCGTTCCTGGCATCAACCAGCCTCAAGGCGCTGAAGCCAAAGACGAGAAGGCCGACAAGAAGGGCGAGGAGGCCGCGGGCTCAAACTCCGGCGCCGATTCGCAAGCGATGGAAAAGGATGCCGCGACCTCAAGTGGTTCGAAGGACGAAGAAAAAGAACCCACGCAGTGACAGCCTGAATCGACCGGGTTTTCCCGGCCATCACGCGACGTCTATGCCATCACCCGGTTGCGCCCGCTCTGCTTGGCCAGATAAAGACGCTCATCGGCCAGTTTCAGAACGCTTTCGGGCATCGGGGTGTCCGCATTCCGGCAAGCCACGCCGATGGACATCGTCAGCTTTCCAACCTGCGGCACCTCGGTCTGCGCGATGTGCTCGCGTATCCGCTCGGCAATGACCCTGGCGGTATCCAGCGGCGTGTCCGGAAGGATCAGCGCGAACTCTTCACCCCCGGAGCGGCAGGCGAGGTCGCCGGTCCGGGAGTTCTGCTTGAGTATGCCGGCGACCTCTTTCAGGGCCACGTCACCAGCGTCATGCCCGAAGGTGTCGTTGACCTTTTTGAAGTGATCGATATCCAAAGCCAGCACCGAATAGGCTTGCCCGGTTTTTGCCAACAGATCCAGTACGCCGCCCATGGCCCTTCGATTGGCCAGGCCGGTCAGGGGATCGCTTTGCGCTTCGTGGCTGAGCTGGCCAAGCTTTTGCTGGAGCAGTTGCACACCGGTCAGCATGGCCTGGCGAATGGCCGATGCGTCGCGGTACCAGGCATGGACTTGCCGCAGTTGCTCGGTCGTTTGCGGGGCGGCCAACTGGTCGGCGGCTACCGACAACTGGCGCAACGGGCGGGCGATCAGTGTGGTCCCGAGCAAAATCAATCCGAGCCCCAACAGCCCGGCAGGGATCATGCCCAGGACCATGTCGCGCATGAGTTGCCCCAGCGGCGCGAGGCTGAGGTCCCGGGGTTGTTGCGCGACAACCGCCCAGTTGGCGTCCGGCACCTGGGCAAAACCGGCGAGCATGGGCACACCTTTGTAGTTCGGGCCTTCCAGGGAACCACGTTCGCCGCGCAAGGCCGCATCGACCGTCAGGCTCCAGCCCAGGACCTCACCGATGCGCTTCTGGTCCGGGTGATACAGCAGCCGCCGATTACCGTCGGTGATGAACGCAAAGGTCCCTTCGTGATGGAAGTGACGACTGATGATCGTATGAAAGGTGCTTTGCTTGAGCAGGTAGACCGAGCCGCCGACGACGCCGATGAACGCCCCTGAAGGGTTGAAAACCGGTTGTGAAATGAACACCACCAGGTTGCCCGCCGCGGAAACGTAAGCGGCGCTGACCGATGGACGATGCTCCTTGAGCGCCTGCTGGATGCCCTCCGACGTCAACGTGGCGCCGACAATTTGCGAGGTATCCGGATAGGCCTGCAGGACTTTGCCTGCCGCATCCACAATGGCAATGGAGTTGAAGTCGGAATCCTGGGCTTGCAGGCGGATGGCTTCTTTGCGCAGCACGTCGGGGTCGTTCCAGTGCCGGCCAAGTGTGTTGGCGCTGTAGTTCAAGCGACTGTGCGCCGAGTTCAGGAACTCACCGATGCTGGAAGCGACTTTTGCGGCGTAGGCTGCGTTGGCCTCAAGCGTCGTATGGATCAGGGATTGACGCTGCACCCGGTAAGCGACGTAGAGGCTGTTGCACAGCGTCGCCAGGACCGACAGCAGGACGAAGAAAAAAATCAGTCCGCGCAGGTTGATGGGCAGGGGCCTGGACAGCTTCGCGCGGCTACCTTGCTCGTTGATGGCACTGTTGGGGGCATCCGCAGGCGTCGCCATTTTCGATCCATGAATGGTGTGTTGTGAGGGGGGCAAAGACTGCCTTGCAGGATAGGCAGAGAGCGCCGAGTTGTCACATGCACGCCACAGAAAACAGAATCGGGCAAGGCTTTGGCCGCTGCAACTTCTGTGGGAGCGAGCTTGCTCGCGATAGCGCAATGTCAGTCAACGATGATGTTGACTGTGCAATCGTCATCGCGAGCAAGCTCGCTCCCACAGGTTCTGCGCCTCGGCTGACAGGCATTAGCTGTCGGCAATCAGTACTGTGCGCGCAGGCTCAGGGTCACGGTGCGCGGGTCGCCGTAGAAGTTGGTGCCCCAGGAGGCATCGACGCGGTCGTAGTACTTGCGGTCGAACAGGTTGTTGGCGGTCAGTGTCGACGACAGGTTTTCGTTGAACTTGTAGCCGACCTGCGCCGAGGTGACGGCATAGCCGCCTTGTTCGAACTTCACGTCACGCTGGTAGTAGGTGTCGCTGACCGCACGTACGCCACCGCCGACGCTGAAGTCCTTGAGCGGACCGTCGGTGAACTCGTACTTGGTCCACAGATTGAAGTTGTGCTTGGGCGTGATGGTGTTGAAGGTCTTGCCTTTGTTGGCCGCGTCGCCGTCCAGGAACTTGGTGGAGGTGTAGGCGTAACCGGTAACGATGCTCCAGTTCTCGGTCAGGTTGCCGCTCAGCTCGGTTTCCCAACCTTCACTGCGTGCCCGGCCTTCGGTCATGTAGGCACCGGAGTTGTTGTCGTATTCGGCGCGGTTTTCATCGTAGATGCGGAACGCCGCGATGCTGGCGTTCAGGCGACCGTCGTAGAACTCGCGCTTGAGGCCAATCTCGTATTGCTTGCCTTCGCGCGGGCCGACCGGCTCGCCGTCCGTGCCGATTTCGCTCTGCGGTTTGAACACGCCGGTGTAGCTGAAGTAGGTCGACAGTTCCGGGGTGATTTTGCCGATGAGGGCGCCGTACGGCACGACCTTGCGGTTGATGCTGGTGTGGGCTTCGCCGAAGTTGTTGAAGAAGGCGTTGGCGTTCTTCGCGTCGGCTTCGTACCAGGTCACACGGCTGCCACCGATGACATCGAGCCAGTCGGTGACGTTGAACTTGGCACGGGTATAGACACCGTACTGGTCGGACTTGGACCAGTTGCCGTTGACATGCGCATAGTCGTTGCGGGGAATGTCGATGCTGCCCGGATCCCACACGTTGATCGGGAAGTACTCGCCGCCGCCGTAGGTGAAGTCCTTGTCCAGGTGCTGGTACTCGGCACCCAGGGTGAACTCGTGGCGGCGATCGGCGAACTCGAAGGGCGTGGTGACGAAGCTGTCGACGCCGATGGTCTTGATGTGGGTGTAGTAGTCGTAGGCCACGGCCCAGCTGTCACCGGTGGCCGGGTCGACCGCGCCGTCGGCCCAGGTGAAGTTACGCTCCGGGGTTTCGGCATCGCGGTAGGTCAGGGTGGTCTTGAACTGCCCGCCGTTGTCCAGTTCGTGATCAACTTCGGCAAAGGATTCCCAGACCTTCTCGTTCAGGGTGTTCCACTTGGCGTCGACGAAGGTCGAGCGCGGAACGTCGAGCAATGTGCCGTCGGCATAGGCCGGCAAGCCGAAGGCCGGGGTGGAGTTGTTCTTCTGGTAAGCGCCACCGACCGACAATGTGGTGGCCGGGTCGAGGTCGAATTCCAGGCGACCGTAGACCATCGGGCGTTCGTTCTGCGCGTAGTCGACGTAGGACTGGTTGTTCTCGTAGGCGGTGATGAAGCGGCCGCGCACGGTGCCCTGGTCGTTCAGCGGGCCGGTGACATCGACCATGGAACGGTAGTGATCGTAGGAGCCGGCGGCCAACTCGCCACCGAGGGCGAATTTGCCCAGGGCGCGCTTGCGCACCACATTGATCGTACCGCCGGGCTCACCTGCGCCCTGGTACAGGCCCGACGGACCGCGCAGCACTTCGATGCGGTCGTACATCGCCAGGTCGAAACTGGTGGCCATGTCGCCCTGACCGGTGGGTTGCGAGACGCCGTCGACCTGCACCTGGTCGACGAGGAAGCCGCGCATGTAGACGTCGTTGAGGCTGGAGCCGGAGTTGTAGGTCTTGATGGTCACGCCGGTGACCTGACGCATGGCGTCCTGCAGGCTGTTCATGTTCTGGTCGTCCATGCGCTGGCGCGTGACGACGGACACCGACTGCGGCATGTCCTTGAGCTTGATGTTGCCTTTGCCGATGGTCACTTCATCGCTGGTGTAGGAATGCGTGCCTTCGGTGGTCGGGCCCAACGCCACGCCGGTGATGGAGGTCGCACCCAGCTGCAATGCACTGGAGTCACCGACCGCTGGCACCAGCGACACGGTGTTGCCATTCAACTGAAAATTGATGCCGCTCCCCAGCAGCAAGGTTTTCAGTGCCTGTTCCGGTTCCATGCTGCCGGACACCGCCGTGGACTTGATGCCGTTGACCATGTCCTGGCTGTAGAGAATCTGCAGGTTGGTCTGCTGGCCCAGTTCGCGCAATGCACTGGCCAGCGACTGGGCCGGCACGTTGACGTTCACCGGGGCCGCCTCGACCTGGGAAGTGCCCAGCAGCAACAGGGTCAACAGCGCACCCGGCACGACCGTTCGGAATTTCTTTTGCCGATCGATGGCTAATGCCAAGGGTGCGCGGGACAGAGTAAGGCTTTGCATTGCTCGAATCGCTCCAGAAGTGTGTGTGCAGTTTTTTAGTTAATGATAATTATTATTAGACGGGCTACTTTGCCTAAACCGGAAAACAAACTTCAAAAAAACAACAACCTGCTTGCAATCACCGCTGTCAGGCGGTCGTGCGCTCGGTGATGACCCGGCCCGATTCCATGCGCACCAGTTGATCGGCCATGTCGAAGTAGCGGTCGTCGTGGGAGATGACGATGATGGTTTTGCCCAGGCGCTTGAGGTCCGGCAGCAGCTCGGTGTAGAAGATGCGGCGGAAGGTCGGGTCCTGGTCGGCGGCCCATTCGTCGAACACCAGCACCGGGCGTTCTTCCAGCCAGGCATTGACCAGCGCCAGGCGCTTGCGCTGGCCGGTGGACAGGTCGGTGGTGGTGAAACTGCCGTCCCTGACGCTGACCTTGTGCGCAATTTCCAGGCGTTGCAGGTAGGCATTGGCATCTTCGGGGATGTGCTGGTCACCCTGCACCACGTCATCGAACAGGTAGTAGTCGGCAAAGATCGTGGTGAACAACTGGCGGTAGTCGTCTCTATTGTGCGCATCGATGCCTTGGCCGTTGAGCAGGATTTCGCCGTGTTGCGGGGCGTAGAGGCCCAGCAGCAACTTGATCAGCGTGGTCTTGCCGCAGCCGTTTTCGCCGACGATGAAAATGATGTCGCCTTGCGCGATGGTCAGGTTCACCGGGCCCAGGCGAAACGCGTCGCTGCCCGGTGCGGCGGGGAAGGCGTAGCTGACGTTGTTCAGTTGCAGGCTGTTGACCACAGCCGGCGGGGTGCCTTGGTCGTTGAGCAGCAGGTGCGGTTCCGGCGAGGAAAACCGGCTCGACAGCTCGGCGATGCGCCGGAAGGCGATGCGCGCCCGGCTCACGATCGGCAAGGTGCTGACCAGGTGCTCGATCGGGCCTTTCATGTACAGCAGCACCAGCACGAATCCGCTCATCACCGCTTTGTCGGCGCTGGGCCAGAACGATTGCAGGGCCAGCGCCAGGCCGATGACCACGAAGAACAACATCGAGCCGAGGGTCTTGGCGATCACGAAGGTGTTGATCGAACGTACCTGGGTGTCGCAGATGAAATCGGCGGTGCCCTGGATGCCCTTGACGAACATGCGCTGGCGGCGCGGACGGTGGATGCGCAATTCCTTGGCGCCGCCGGCAATGGCGTTGTAGTGCTTCTGCAATTCGTCTTCGGCGTCGCGGGCGGCCATGAAACCCTGGATACCCTTGCCCTGCGCGTAGAACTGGATGCCGGTGCCGATGGCAATCGCCAGCACCATCATCAGGAACATCGGCCACGACAGCATCGCCAGGTAACCCATGCAGCCGAGGGTTACGGTCAGGGAAATGGCGAGCGGCGCGAAGGCGAAGGCGAAGTCGCTGATGGTGTCGACGTCGTGGGTCAGCACCGGGATCAACCGGTGGCTGCGGTAGCGCTCGATCTGCTCGATGGGCGCCGAGAGTACTTTTTCCCCCAGCTCTTTGCGCAGTTTGGCAATGATGTGCTGGCCGACGTAGTTGGTGCCGATGTCCGAGCAGATCGAACTGCCCAGGGCCAGCAGGCACAGACCGCCGAACAGTGCGACCACGCCCTGGGTCAGGCCGTCCGGCGAATGCAGCGCGGTGTTGATGGTGGCCAGCAGCACCGTCACGCTCAGGCCGCCGACCATGCCCAGGAGGATCGACAGACTGACGACGAGCCGGAACGGTTTCAGGAGGCTGAACAATTCATGAATTGCACCGCGCGTTGGCTGGGTCATGAGCAGAGGGTTCCTTGGGTCTTGAGGCAGATACCCAGTAGAACGTCTGGTGGGGGGCTGAATTTAAAGGCGGGGCGACTGGTGGCTGGGGAGTTACATAAACCCCTGTGGGAGCGAGCTTGCTCGCGAAAGCGGCGGGTCAGAAAAATTTATGTTGGCTGACACGACGCCTTCGCGAGCAAGCTCGCTCCCACAGGGGGTGTGGAAGGGCTCAGAGGTTGGGGGGCAGGTCGCGCACGACTCGGAATCCAATCCAGTCGCCACGGGTCTGCGGGTCGATGTCGTTGCGGTTGCCCGAACGGGAAAACACCGGTGCCTCGCCCCAGTCGTTGCCACGGATGCGCAGGGTGTCGCAGTCGGGCTCGGTCCAGGCGCTGCCGTCGGTGGGTGCGCCGACATAGTCCGGGTGGTAGCAGTCGGCGATCCACTCGTAGACGTTGCCGTGCATGTCGTACAGGCCAAAGGCATTCGCCGGGTAGCTGCCGACCGGCGAGCTGTAGCTGTAGCCGTCGGTCGGGCCGTAGGTGTTGGCGTGGGTGGCGATGCTGTACTCGGTGCCGGGATCGAACGGGAAGGGGAACGCTCCCGTCGATCCGCCACGGGCCGCGTACTCGCGCTGGGCTTCGCTGACGATGTGGTAGTGCTGGCCGGTTTTCATCGACAGCCAGGCGACGTAGGCGCTGACCTCGGCGAAGTTCATGCACACCGCCGGCTGGCGCGGGCCTTGGGGGTAACTCGGCTTGCCGTTGGTGCACGCGCGGCCGGGGCGGGTGTCGCCGTCGGGCAGGGTGATGCCGGTTTCCTTCATGTATTGGTTCCATTCACCGGCGGTGATCTGGTAACGGCTCATGGCGAACGGTTTGTCGAACGTCACCTCATGCATCGGGCCTTCATCAGGCTCGCGGCCGACTTCGTCGTCCGGAGTACCCATGGTGAAGGTGCCGGCGGGCAGCACGACCATTTCCGGGCAGTCACGACAATCCTTGAAGACTTTGCCCGGTAATGGCGCCGTATAGGCCTGGGCCAGGCCTGGCACGGTACTGCCGAGCAATCCCAGCAGCATCAGGGCGCCCAGGTTTTTTAGAGTGCTTTTCATACAGGTTCTTGCTCCTTGAAATCGGTGGGTCAGAGCCGGCTGGCCAACAGTTCCATCAACCTGTCGATGTGCGCTTGGGTATTGAGCAACCCCGGCGACACTCGAATGATCGGCCCGACATCACGGTCCACGGCATCGCACACCACGCGCTGATCCATCAGGTAGTTGGCGACTTCTTCGCAGTCGCGGTTCTTGATGCGGAAGAAGGTGAAACCGGCGGAATATTCCGGTGACAGTGGCGTGACCAGCTCCACCGACGGGTGCTGCTGCAAGCGTTCTTTCAGGTAGCTGTTGATGTCATGGATGCGTGCCGCGACCTCGGCCTTGCCCAGGTCCAGGTGCAACTTGAAGGCTTCGGTCAATGCCCAGCGGTGTTCGAACGAGTGATAGCCGCCGTAGGTCATCACCGTGGAAAACTGCGTGGCCTCGGAGAAGGTCGGGATGGTCGGGGTCACGTCCTTGAGCTCGTCGGACCGGGCGCAGATGATCCCGGTGCCCCGTGGGCCGAACATCCATTTGTGGGTGCCGGCGATGAAGAAATCGCAGTGCATGTCCGGGAAGTCGACGTTCTCCACGCCGAAGCCGTGGACGCCATCGATCACGTAGAGGATGCGGTCCTTGTCCTCGCGGCCACGGTTTTTCTCTTCCACCAGTTTGCCGATCTCGCCGATGGGCAGCTTCACGCCACTGCCGGAGTGCACCCAGGTCATGCCCAGTACTCGGGTCTCGGGGCGGATGTTGCGTTCAATCGCGGCCAGCACTTCGGCGGTCGAGACCTTGTACGGGTCTTCGAACAATTTGATCTTGCGAACCTGGGTGCCGTCTTTCTGGGTGCGGTATTCGAACACGCTGTTGGCGGCGTAGTGCTCGTGTTCGCTGGTAAGGATTTCCTGGTCCGGGCGCACGTGGATACCGGCGTAGATCATCGCCAGGCCTTCGGTGGTGCTGCCGGTCAGGGCGATCTGCGACGGTTTGGCTTTCAAATAGCGCCCGGCCCAGACGCGCACCTCTTCTTCGCGACGTTCGGTTTCGCCGCGATGCCAGTCCATGGCAAGGCCCGGGTTGCGATCGAGGTTGGCGCGGTGCATCTCGATGGCTTCACGCACCGGACGCGGGTGCGAGGTCACCAGGAAGTTGGCGAAGTGCAGGTAGTTCGGGTCCTGCGTGAACAACTGGCGCAACTGCTCCCATTTGTCCTTGGGCAAGGGCGCCGGGGCCGCGGCCAGTGCCGGCAGGTTCACGGCCGAGGCCAGGGGCATGCCGGCCGCCAGAATGCCGGCCTGCTTGAGGAATGAACGACGGTTGGTCATGGGTTCGGTTCGCTATGGCAAAAGGAGAAAATCAGTTCTGGACCACGGGCCGGGAGGACTTTTGCACCTGGTCCCAGACCCGCAGGAAATTGCCGCCCCAGAGTTTGGCGATGTCGGCCTCGCTGTAGCCGCGGCTGATCATTTCGGCGGTCACGTTGCGGGCTTCGCTGACGTCTTTCCAGCCGTCGAGACCGCCGCCATCGTTGAAGTCGGAACTGATGCCGACGTGGTCGATGCCGATTTTTTTCACGGCGTAATCGATCGCGTCGCCGTAATCCTTGAGACTGGCCTTGGGTTCTTCGTCGAGGATTGAATAGAGCTGGCTGGCGTATTCGCCGAAACGCTGCTCGGGCCAGACGGTGATCACCGGGTCACCCGGCATCAGCGCCATTTCCAGGCCTTGCAGCGGTTGCAGGTCGAAGCGCGCGCGCAGGGCGTTGAGCTTGTCCTGGGTGGCCTGGCTCAGCGGGCGGATGTAGGTCGGGAAACCGACAATCTGCACCACGCCGCCGCTGTTCTTGATCAACTGCATTTCCGCATCGCTGAGGTTGCGCGGGATGTCCACCAGGGCCCGCGGCGCCGAGTGCGAGGCGACCATCGGCGTGCGGCTCAGGTGCGCGACCTGCTCCAGGGCCTTGGTCGACATCTGTGACACATCGATGATCACGCCCAGGTCGTTGAGACGCTGCACCGCTTGCTTGCCGATGTCCGACAGCCCGCCGAGGGCGTCCCGCGAGTCATTGAAGAACGGCAGCGGCCGCGACGAGTCGGCCCAGGCGTTGTTGCCCACGTAGCTGAAGCCGAACATGCGCATGCCGCGCGCCGCCCACTTGTCCAGGGCGTTGAGGTCATTGCCCAGCGGGTAGGCGTTGAGCATGCTGATGAAGATCGCGAACTTGCCTTCGCCGTGCAGGCGACGGAAGTCGTCGGGGGTGTAGGCGATGGCGACTTGATGGGGGAAGTCACGCACCATCGTGCTGATGATCTTGTAGCGGGTTTCCTGCTCGTGTCGGGCCTCGTCGACGAAACCGGCGGTCGGGCGATGGGGCGCGTTGGGGCCGTTCCAGATTTCCGGCCAGCCGAAAATCGTCAGCGCTGCCCCGGACAGGCGCCCGCGTCCGGTCTTGACCAGATCGAACTGGCCTTCGCCGTCCTTGTCGACTTCGTTGCCGGCGGTGCCGAAGTCCATCGGTATGGTGATGTGGCTGTCGAACGAGAGGATACGCTCCTGCAGCTGATCGGCCTGTTTCATCACCTTCACCGGGTAGCCGGGATTGTCCCTGAACCAGTAGTCCCAAGCCCCGAAGCCTGCCCCCGCGCTGATCGCCAGGGCCAGCGGCAAGCCGATGAAAAGAGCCTTTTTCGAACGTGGTTTTGTCATTGCCTTCTCAGTCAGGTTCGCCGTCGGGGATCAGGCGCGGGGGCCTTTGCTATCTGGGGGGAACGAGTGGCCGGGACAGGAATTTAGTGTTTGTGCCGGCCTCATCGCTGGCAAGCCAGCTCCCACAGGGGTATCGCAGTTCCTGTGGGAGCTGGCTTGCCAGCGATGCCTTTAAATTTGTCGGCGTAACACTCGTTCTAGCTTGGATAAAGCCTGCTCCATGGCTGACACAGGTAGGGCAATGACGATTTCTCGACGATGGTTCCTCGCGGGTCTGGCGCTAACCGGTGCCGCTGTGCCTGCGGTCTATTACGGGCATCGCGAACTGACCAAACCGGACCCTGCGATCACCCCGGACGAAGCCTCGTTCGACGTGGCGGACGTGGCCGGCCAGCGGTTGGCGGACGCCTTGCGCGGGGTCTGGCAGATTCGGTTCGAAGGCCGTGACGCCGGCATCGAAGGCTTGCCGCTGGAGGGGCTGGAGGTCTTTCTCGACATCGCTCACAAAGGTCGCGGCGTGGTCGGTTACCTCGACACCGCCGAACGTTTGCGCTCCACCGAGGAGCCCCGTTACCGGGTGCTCGGCGATCTGTCCGGGGCCAGCCCGAAGCAGCTCGGTTGGCGACTGCTGGGCGCCAGCGGCTGTTGCGAATACGAATTCGACATGACCCTGGATGAGGTCTGGGCCGGTTTCGGTAACGCCGGCAGCGGCAGTCTCAGTGGGCGCGTGCTGGACCTCAAACGCCCGCTGATGCTGACGGCCCAGGACAATCGCTTCATTGCCGTCAAACAGGTATTCCCTGAAGCGCGTGAACGCACCGGCCTCAATCCGGCTCTGCTGGCCTGGCTGGTATCGCCGGAGCACCGTCTGTTCCACCAGCTCTGGCATGCCTCCCGGGACAAGTGGCACAAGCTGTCCGAAGAGCAGCGCGGCGCCTTGCGCGGGCTAGGCTGGCAACCCGGTCCGCGTGACAGGGAGCGCGATGGCCGAGGTGTGCGCAAGGATCGCAACGGTTCGGGCGTGGACTTTTTCTTCATGCACCGGCACATGCTTGGCACGGCGCGTTCGATGCAGGACTTGCCGTCCTGGACGCACTTCCCGTTGCCGCAACCGGATCTGGCGCGGGACCGGCCCGGCTTTGCCCGATACTTCGACAACCACGACGGCACCGCGCTGCCGCCGACCTGGCTGGCCGAGGACGATGACGAGTACACGCAATGGGTCAGTGACATCAAGACCGGCGAGACGTATCACAGCAATTTCCAGGTCTGGGAATCGCGCTACCGTGATCCGCGTTACCTGTCGACGCTGACCCTCGGCCAGTTCGGTTCGGAGGTTGAGCTGGGTCTGCACGACTGGCTGCACATGCGCTGGGCTTCTGTGCCGCGTGATCCGTCCAACGGTCAGCCGGTGCCCTTTGCCCGTGATCCGGCGGACTTTTCCGCGCGCTGGTTCGCCGCGGAAAACGACTTCCTCGGCGACCCGTTTTCCTCCCATGTGAACCCGGTGTTCTGGCATTTTCACGGCTGGATTGATGATCGTCTGGAGGACTGGTTCCGCGCCCATGAGCGCTTCCACCCGGGGCAGGTCAGTCGGCTGCAGGTCAATGGCGTGCCCTGGTTTGCACCGGGGCGTTGGGTCGAAATCGATGACCCGTGGCTCGGCCCGGTCACCCATGGCTGCAGCACCACGCCGGGGTTACAGGCGGGCAAGTCAGTGGAAATGGACCCGGAAACCATGAAGCTGGCGCTGCGCATTACCTTTGGCGAGGACGAGAAGAAGCTGAAGGATTTGTTCCGCAAGGTGCCGCAGCGGCCGTGGTATGCGCGCAATCTGAAGGCTAAACAGAGCCAGGCTTGATACCGCGTCATCGTTCAATCGCTGGCAAGCCAGCTCCCACAAGGTTTTGTGTTTGCCGCATGATCCAGGCGCGACGCATAACCTGTGGGAGCTGGCTTGCCAGCGAAGGCGTCCTCACGGATCACACAAATTACAGAACCTGCCACCCCCCACCCAACGCCTTGTACAACGCAATACTCGCCTGCATCCGCGACAAGCGCAGTTGCACATTCAAATCCTGCGCCGCATACAGTGTGCGTTGGGTTTCCAGGACCGTCAGCAAATCCTCGGCCCCGGCCTGGTAACGGCTTTGCGCAATGTTGAACGCAGTCTGCGCCTGGCTCAGTTCTTCACTCTGCCACCCGCGCTGTTCGTCCAGCCCGCGAATGCTGTTGAGGGCTTTTTCGACGTCGGCGAAGCCGTTGATGATCGTACCGCGATAGGTTTCCAGCAGTTCTTGCTGGCGCGCCGTGGCCTTGTCGCGCTGGGCGCCGAGGCGGCCGTTGTTGAACACCGGCGCAAGCAGCCCGGCGCTGAGGTTGTAGAAGGGACTGCGCAGAATATCGTCGGCCCGGTCGGCCCCGGAGCCGATTTCGGCGGTGAGGGTCACGGTGGGCAGCATGGCGGCCCGGGCGACGGTGACGTCGGCCTGGGCGGCGGCCAGTTGCGCCTCGGCCCGGGCAATGTCCGGACGGCGGCTGAGCAACTGGCTGGGCACCCCGGCGTCGATGGCGGGCCAGGTCAGTTGATCGAAGCGTTCCTGACCCAGCGACAGTGCCTGTACCGGGCGGCCGAGCAGGGCGGCGAGGCTGATTCGCGCCTCCTCGGCCTGTTGCCGCACCAGCGGCAGCTGGCGTTGCTGCGCCGCCACCAGGCTTTTTTGCTGCGCCAGTTCAAGGGCCGTGGCCGAGCCTGAATCGAAGCGGGTCTGCACCAGTTTCAGCACGCTTTGCGCATTGGCCAGGTTCAACTCGGCGATGCGGCTCTGCTCCTGCAACGACAAGGCTTGCGCGTAACTGTTGGCCACGCCGCTGAGCAAGGTCAATTCCACGGTGGCCTGGTCGAACTCGCTGGCGTTCAGACTGAATTGCGCACTGTCGCGGCTGGCCTGCTGGCCGCCCCAGAAATCGATTTCGTAGCTGGCCACCAGGTTCGCATTGAAGTAGTCGACGGCGTCGTTATCGCTGTCGGCATCGAGCTGACTGTAGCCGCTGCCCCGCATCAGCTTCTGGCGATTGGCATTGGCCGAGGCCTTGACCTCCGGCAGTTGCGAGCCACCGGCGATGACCGTGTTGGCCTGGGCCTGGCGCACTCTGGCGATGGCGGCGGCCAAATCGTAACTGCCGAGGCGCGCCTGTTCGATCAGGCGACCCAGTTGCGGGCTGCCGAAGCGATTCCACCATTGCTGGTTGTCATGGACAGCGCCTGCGGTGTGTGGCGATTGCCAAGAGGCCGGCGGCTGGATGCCGCTGTCGGGGCGCTGGGCCGGGGTGCCGCAGGCACTGAGCAACAGGCACAGGGTTAATACACTGAGTGGCGGCTTCATCAATCGATCATTCACTGGTAAGGGCCGTGACCGGGTCGAGTCGGGCAGCTTTGCGGGCCGGCATAAAGCCGAAAACAACACCGGTAACCAGGGCGCAGCCGAAGGCGCCCAGCACCGCTATCAGGGAGAACGCGACAGCCACTTCGCTGAAAATCAGCACGCCACCGACGATCAGCGCCAGGGCGATCCCGGTGAGGCCGCCCACCACCGAGAGCATCACCGCCTCGGTGAGGAACTGGCGCAGGATGTCGCGCTGGCGCGCACCGGTGGCCATGCGGATGCCGATCTCGCGAGTCCGCTCGCGCACGGTCATGAGCATGATGTTCATCACGCCGATCCCGCCGACCAGCAGAGAAATGGCGGCAATCGAACCGAGCATCAGCGACAGGGTGTTTTGCGTGCGTGCCTCGGCCTGGATCATTGCGGCATTGTTGGTCAGTTCGAAGTCGTGCTTGCCATCGTGCAGGCGCAGCATCAATTGCTCGATGGCTTTTTCGGTTTCCTTGACCTTGCGCGCGTCGGCGGCGGCGATGGCGATGTACTCGGGATTGTGCGTGCCGAACAGGCGCACACTGGCGGCGGAGTAGGGGATGGCAATGCGGTCGTCGCTGTCGGAGTCGCCGGAGCTGGCGCCTTTTTCGGCGAGCACGCCGACCACCTGGAAGGGTACGTTTTCGATCAGGATGTACTGGCCGATCGGGTTGGCCACGTCCTTGAGCAACCTGGTCCGCACCTTGTGCCCGATCACTGCGACGGCCGCGGCGTTCTGTTCATCGGCTTGGGTGAAGTAGCTGCCTTCGACCACCGGCCAGTTGAAGATCGCCGGGAAGTTGGTGTCGTTGCCACCGACATAGCTCATGTGATCAAGGTTGCCGAAGCGCACCCCGGCCTCCTGGCCGTTGACCGGCATGATCCGCATGACCTGGGGCAAGCTGGCGATCGCCGCGACCTCATCGAGGGTGATGATGCCCATCGGCGTACGCGGGTTGGGCGCCGAGCCGCTGAGGTAAATGATGTTGGAACCGAACGCGCCCATCTGCGCCATCACCTGGCGCTTGCTGCCTTCACCCACGGCCAGCATGACCACCACCGAGGCGACGCCGATTATGATCCCGAGCAGGGTCAGCGCGGTGCGGAACTTGTTGATCCACATCACCCGCCACGCCGTGTGCACGGCATCGACCAATTCACCCTTCCAGGCGCCGGTGGCTTCGGCGCCTTCACTCAAGCGCTTGCGCAGGTCGACGGCTTGTAGCGCACCCGGGTTGGCCGAATGTTGCGCGGTCGGGTTTTCACTGGCGCTGTCGCTGATGATCAGGCCGTCGCGGATCTCGATGATGCGTTTGGCCCGGGCCGCCACTTCGCGGTCGTGGGTGATGAGGATCACCACGTGGCCCTGGCTCGCCAGCTCGTCGAGCAGGCTCATGACCTCGGCGCCGCTGTGGCTGTCGAGGGCGCCGGTGGGTTCGTCGGCAAGGATGATGTGGCCGCCGTTCATCAGCGCGCGGGCGATCGACACCCGTTGCTGCTGGCCGCCGGAGAGCTGATGGGGGCGGTTGCCGGTTCGCGAGGCCAGGCCGAGGCGCTCGAGCAGGGCGGCGGCGCGGGCGTGACGTTCGGCGGCCGGAGTGCCGGCATAGATGGCCGGCATCTCGACGTTCTCCTGGGCCGAACCCGATGGAATCAGGTGATAGCCCTGGAACACAAAACCGAAGGCTTCGCGCCGCAGCCAGGCCAGTTTGTCGCTGTCGAGGGCGGCGACGTTTTCCCCGGCGAAACGGTATTCGCCCGAGGTCGGACGGTCGAGGCAGCCGAGGATGTTCATCAGCGTCGACTTGCCGGAACCGGAGGCGCCGACAATCGCCACGAACTCTCCGGCATGGATCGACAGATCGATACCGCGCAATACGTGAACCTCAGGCGCCTCGCCACCGCCGTAGGCTTTGCGGATGTCCGAAAGTTCGATCAGGGGCGTCAGCATTCAGCCGCCACTCCCGTCGACCGGGCCGATCAACAGGTGATCGCCTTCTTGCAGGCCGTCGAGGATCTGCACCCGCAGGCGGTCACTGATGCCGGTGCGCACGTTGCGCTGTTCGATGCTGCCGTTTTTGGCGACCACTTGCGCGGTCTGCAGGTCTGGCTGTGCGCCGGTTTGCAGGGCGGCGATGGGTGCGGTGAGGACGTTCTGCGCCTGGTTGGCGACGAAGAACACCTGGGTGGTCATTTCCGCCATCAGCGCGTTGTCGGCGTTGTCGACGTCCAGCAGCACGGTGTACAGCACCACGCGGGCACTCCCGCTTTTGCTGGTGCTGGCGGGGCTGCCGCCGCCCTGGCTGGTCTGGTCCAGTGGCTTGGGCGGCACGGGGAGGATTTGCCGCACGGTGCTGGTCCAGCGCCGGGTGCCGCCGCTCAGGGTGGTGAACCAGGCGTGCATGCCGGGTTTGACGTGGCCGATGTCGGCCTCCGAGACCTCGGCCCACACAGTCATTGGCGACAGCTTGGCGATGCGCAGGATCAGCGGTGTCTGCTGTTGGGCATTGAGGGTCTGGCCCTCGCGGGCATCCAGCGCCACTACTGTGCCGGCCATGGGTGCATAAATCCGCGTGTAGCCGAGCTCCGCCTGATCGCTGCGCAGGCTGGCTTCGGCCTGGCGGATCTGCGCCTGGAACATGTCGATGCGCGCCTGGGTCACGCGCAGTTCGGCCTGGGCGGTCTGCACGTCTTCTTCACGGGTGGCGCCGCCAGCGGCGAGGTTCTGCTGGCGCTGGTATTTCTGCCGGGCCAGTTCGTGTTGCGCCCGCTGTTCCTGCAGCTGCGCCTTGAGGTTTTCGATAGAGAAGCGCCCGGCATCGAGCTTGGCCTGTTGTGTGGACGGGTCGATTTCCACCAGCAACTGGCCTTCCTTGACCCGGTCGCCGACTTCCACGTGGATCTTGTGGATTTGCCCGGAGGCCTGGGCGCCGACGTCGACATAGCGCCGCGGTTGCAGGGTGCCCAGGGCGGTGACGCTGCTTTCAATATCGGCGCGGCTGACCTGGACGGTGGTGAACTGGTCGCGGCCCGGCGGGATGAACTGCCAGGCGGCGACGGCCACCACGGGGATCAGACAAAGTGCTGCAAGCAGGGCGCGTCGGGTCTGTCGGGGGCGTTTCATGCAGGGTTCCGGCCTTGGGAAATCGGCCCGTCCGGGCAGAGACGGGGAGCTGTCCTGTAAACGTAGAAAGCGCCGGGGAATTTAGGTGGTGACACAACCCCTTGTAGGAGCGAGCTTGCTCGCGATGGACGTTAACGATAACGCGTGCTGTCTGGATCAACGCGTTGTCCTTGATGCCATCGCGAGCAAGCTCGCTCCTACAGGGTTCGTGACTAAATGCCGGGAAAGGTGAAGCAGTACTTTAAATCTATATGAGAATTACTATAAATTACACTTCTCAAACTGCCACTATCGTGCCACTGCGTGTTCCAGCAGTCGCCGAAACGGCTCAAGGACAGCAACCGCACCCCCGTGCGGACGGGAGTCATGTTGGAAAACTACTATCGCGAGCTGGTGTGTTTCCTGAACGCCAGGCTGGGCAACCGTCAGGTGGCCGAAGATGTGGTGCATGACGCTTACCTGCGGGTCCTGGAGCGTTCCAGCGATACACCGATCGAGCAGCCCCGGGCATTCCTTTATCGCACCGCTCTCAACCTGGTCGTCGATGACCATCGGCGCAACGCCTTGCGTCGCACCGAGCCGCTGGACGTACTCGACAGCGAAGAAAGCTGCTTCATACCTTCACCGCACAAGGTCCTCGATCACGGCCAGCGCCTGGACATGCTCCAGCGTGCCCTGGCGGAACTGCCACGGCTGTGCCGCGAGAGTTTTCTGCTGCGCAAGATCGATGGCCTGTCCCATCTGGAAATCGCCGGGCAACTGGGTATTTCCCGTGCGCTGGTGGAAAAGCACATCGTCAATGCCATGAAGCATTGCCGTGTGCGGATGCGCCAGTGGGAAGGCCACTGATCCTGCGGGATTCATCAAGCCCGGTTAAATTTTGTTCCATTGTCCTCGTTCCTACTCAACAGACGACCTGTTGCCCTGCCCAAGGCCGGTCAGGTCACTTAGGTTCAATGCCCCGCTGTTGCGGGGAACATCCAGAGGACACTGGAAATGACACAGGCAATTGCATCGCCCCTCGTTCACGACCTGATCGGCGTCGGTTTCGGCCCGTCGAACCTGGCACTGGCCATCGCGCTGCAAGAGCGCGGGGCGAGCCAGGGCAACCTGGATGTGCTGTTTCTCGACAAGCAGGTCGACTATCGCTGGCACGGCAACACCCTGGTGACCCAGAGCGAGTTGCAGATTTCCTTCCTCAAGGACCTGGTGACCCTGCGCAACCCGACCAGCCCTTACTCGTTCGTCAATTACCTCAAGGCCCACGGGCGCCTGGTGGACTTCATCAACCTGGGCACCTTCTATCCGTGCCGCATGGAGTACAACGACTACCTGCGTTGGGTTGCCGGGCAGTTCTCGGCGCAAAGCCGTTACGGCGAAGAAGTGCTGACCATCGAGCCGGTGCTGCACAACCATCAGGTCGAGGCATTGCGAGTGATTTCCCGCGATGCGAGCGGCCATCAACAGGTGCGCACCACCCGTTCGGTGGTGGTCAGCGCCGGTGGCACGCCGCGTATTCCCGAGGTGTTCAAGGCGCTCAAGGATGACGGCCGGGTGTTCCACCATTCCCAGTACCTGGCGCAGATGGCCAAACAGCCGTGCGTGAACAACCAGCCGATGAGCATTGCGATCATCGGGGGCGGGCAGAGCGCCGCAGAGGCCTTCATCGATTTGAACGACAGCTTCCCGTCGGTGCAGGTGGACTTGATCCTGCGCGGCTCGGCACTCAAGCCGGCCGACGACAGCCCCTTCGTCAACGAAGTGTTCTCGCCGGAGTTCACCGACCTGGTGTTCCAGCAGCCCGACAGCGAGCGCGAGCGCCTGGTCAACGAGTACCACAACACCAACTATTCGGTGGTGGACATCGATCTGATCGAGCGCATCTACGGCATCTTCTACCGGCAGAAGGTCTCGGGCATCGCCCGTCATGCGTTCCATACCCTGACCACGATCGAAAAGGCCACCGCCAACGAACGTGGTGTCGAACTGGTGCTGCGCAACAACGCCACCGGTGAAGTCTCGGTGCGTCACTACGATGCCGTGGTGCTCGCCACCGGTTACGAGCGGCAGATGCACCGCAAACTGCTGGCGCCGCTGGAGGAGTACCTGGGCGATTTTGAGGTCGATCGCAATTACAAACTGATCACGGATGAACGCTGCAAGGCCGGCCTCTACATGCAGGGCTTCTGCCAGGCCAGCCACGGGCTGAGCGACACCTTGTTGTCGATCCTGCCGATCCGTGCCGATGAGATTGCCGGTTCGCTGTATGAGCATGGCAAGCATCGCGGGCATGGGCGGTCGGTAGTGGATCTGTTGTTGGCGACCGCGAGCTGAGTTTTTCGGCGCCTGACAGGCTGCCTTCGCGAGCAAGCCCGCTCCCACATTTTGCCCTGTGTTCGCAGATCAATTGTGGGAGCGAGCCTGCTCGCGAAGGGGCCAGAAAGAACACCGCAAACATTGATTCCTGAACCCTTCCTGAAGAACTCCGAGATTGCCCCTGCAAGACTATGTAACGGGTTTACTCCCCAAACATCGGGGCGTAAGCTTCGCGCGTTTTCATCCATTACGGAGACCCACAGTGGGTACTTGTTCGAGTGACAGTTGTCGGCCGGTCTCGGTAACCGGCATTTTCTCGGCAAGATAACGCGCAGTCTCCTGTGCCGTTGTCTCGCCGACAAGCGAGCAGCGGCATTCTGATCATGGCCAATCCCGGCCGTGTCCCGACGTCCCTCTCATCGACACTGAACAGTGCGTGGTTTCGACTTTTTGTCGTGGCCGCCGCTCTATCGACACGCCTGTCATTCGTGACCGGCGCGCCAGGCCTTGCTTTGCCGGTTGTTCCGGCGGCAGAGGCGTGGACCTGCCTGCTCGACGGTTTCCCGGCTGACCAAAGGGGCACCAGCCATGAAACTTACCCTCAAGGAATTCTTCGCAGGCTTCCTGCGTAACCGCCACATCGCCCGGCACTTCCGTCGCCTGGCGTTGCTGGAAACCTTCACCGACACCACGGTCAGCCGTGAAGTCCCGCCCACCCTGGCGCAAACCCTGGTCAGCGCTGCCGGCAGCGACACTGGCCAGTTGCTTGACACACTCGGCTCTCACACCGATGGCTTGAGCGAGCCTGAAGCCGATGCCCTGCGCGAGCAGTTCGGCCTCAATGAAGTCGAGCACGAACAACCGCTGCCCTGGTGGACGCACCTGTGGCACTGCTACAAGAATCCGTTCAACCTGCTGCTGACGCTGCTGGCGGTCATCTCCTGGCTGACTGAAGACATGAAAGCCGCCATCGTGATTTTCTCCATGGTGGTGCTCTCGACCTTGCTGCGTTTCTGGCAGGAAACCAAATCCAATCAGGCCGCCGATGCCCTCAAGGCCATGGTCAGCAACACGGCCACAGTGATGCGCCGGGACCTTGAGAACCACAGTGCGCAGCGCATCGAATTGCCGATCAAACAATTGGTGCCGGGCGACCTGATCGTGCTGTCCGCCGGGGACATGATTCCCGCCGATTGCCGGGTGCTCAGCGCCAAGGACCTGTTCGTCAGCCAGGCGGCCATGACCGGCGAATCGATGCCGGTGGAAAAATTTCCCCGGCAGCAGGACCGCGACACGCAGAACCCGCTGGACCTGGACAACATCCTGTTCATGGGCACCAACGTGGTGTCCGGCACGGCCATGGCGGTGATCCTCACCACCGGCAACAGCACCTATTTCGGCGCCCTGGCCCAGCGGGTCGGGGCGACGGATCGCACGCCGACTTCGTTCCAGACCGGCGTCAACAAAGTCAGTTGGCTGCTGATTCGCTTCATGTTCGTGATGGCGCCGCTGGTGTTGTTCATCAACGGTTTCACCAAGGGCGACTGGACCGAAGCGCTGCTGTTCGCACTGTCGATTGCCGTGGGCCTGACCCCGGAGATGCTGCCGATGATCGTCACCTCGACCCTGGCCAAGGGCGCGGTGTTCCTGTCGCGCAAGAAAGTCATCGTCAAACGCCTCGACGCGATCCAGAACTTCGGCGCCATGGACGTGCTGTGCACCGACAAGACCGGCACCCTGACCCAGGACAAGATCTTCCTGGCGCGCAACGTCGACGTCTGGGGCAACGACTCGGATGACGTGCTGGAAATGGCCTACCTCAACAGCTACTACCAGACCGGCCTGAAAAACCTGCTGGATGTGGCGGTGCTCGAACACGTCGAAATCCATCGTGAACTGAAAGTCGGCACGGCGTTTCGCAAGGTCGACGAGATTCCGTTCGACTTCACTCGCCGGCGCATGTCGGTGGTGGTCGCTGAGCGCGATCAACCGCACCTGTTGATCTGCAAGGGGGCGGTGGAGGAAGTGTTGGCGGTCTGCTCGCGGGTGCGCCATGGCGAAGTCGATGAAGCCTTGAACGAAGAACTGCTGGCGCGCATCCGTCAGGTCACGGCCACGTTCAACGCCGAGGGCCTGCGGGTGGTGGCGGTAGCGGCACGGCCGATGATTGAAGGCCGCGACACCTACAGCCTGGCCGATGAACAGGCCCTGACGCTGATCGGTTATGTGGCCTTTCTCGATCCGCCGAAAGAAAGCACCGCGCCGGCCCTCAAGGCGCTGGCGGCCCATGGCGTGGCGGTGAAAGTGCTGACCGGTGACAACGAACTGGTTACAGCGAAGATCTGCCGCGAAGTCGGCCTGGAGCAGCAGGGCCTGCTGATGGGCAACGACATCGAGCGCATGACGGATGCCGAGCTGGCGAAAGCCGTGGAGACCACCAACGTCTTCGCCAAACTGACGCCGTCGCACAAGGAACGCATCGTCCGTCTGCTCAAGGGTAACGGCCATGTGGTCGGTTTCATGGGCGACGGCATCAACGACGCCCCGGCCCTGCGCACGGCCGACATCGGCATTTCCGTGGACAGTGCCGTGGACATCGCCAAGGAGGCGGCCGACATCATCCTGCTGGAAAAGAGCCTGATGGTGCTGGAGGAGGGCGTGCTGGAAGGGCGCCGGACCTTCGCCAACATGCTCAAGTACATCAAGATGACCGCCAGTTCGAACTTCGGCAACGTGTTCTCGGTGCTGGTGGCCAGTGCGTTCATCCCCTTCCTGCCGATGCTGCCGATGCACCTGCTGGTGCAGAACCTGCTCTACGACATTTCGCAGATCGCCATTCCATTCGATAACGTCGATGACGAGATGCTCAAGCAACCGCAGCGCTGGCAGCCGGCGGATGTCGGGCGCTTCATGCTGTTTTTCGGGCCGATCAGTTCGATCTTCGACATCACCACGTTCGCCTTGATGTGGTACGTGTTCGATGCCAACACCCCGGATCACCAGACCCTGTTCCAGTCCGGCTGGTTCGTGGTCGGGCTGCTGACCCAGACACTGATCGTGCACATGATCCGCACGCCGAAGATCCCGTTCCTGCAAAGCCGCGCGGCCATGCCGTTGCTGGTGATGACCGGGTTGATCATGGCCGTGGGGATTTTCCTGCCGATGGGCCCGCTGGCGCACTACTTCAAGCTGCAGGCATTGCCGTCGCTGTACTTCGTGTTCCTGCCGGTGATCCTGCTGGCGTACATGGCGCTGACCCAGGCGGTGAAGGGGGTCTACATCCGGCGGTTTGGCTGGCAATAAGGAGTGTCCGCATAACCCTTGTGGCGAGGGGGCTTGCCCCCGTTCGGTTGCGCAGCAACCGCAAAACCTGAGAGCACGGTTTACTGGAAGCACCGCGTTTTTCGGTCTTGGGGTCGCTTCGCAACCCAACGGGGGCAAGCCCCCTCGCCACAGGGGATCGTGGGTTTTTTAAGGAGTTTTCATGCAAGCCATCAACAACCTCAACCTGACCTCTCTGCTCGACACCCTGGTCAGCCTCAGCGCAGCCTTCATCCTCGGTGGCCTGATCGGTTTCGAGCGCCAGTACCGGCAGCGCACCGCCGGCCTGCGCACCAACGTGCTGGTGGCGGTGGGCGCGGCGATTTTCGTCGACATGGCCAACCGGCTTGCCGGTGCCGATGGCGCCGTGCGGGTCGTGGCGTATGTGGTTTCCGGCATCGGTTTTCTCGGTGCCGGGGTGATCATGCGTGAAGAGGGCAATGTGCGTGGCCTCAATACGGCTGCCACCCTCTGGACCTCGGCGGCGGTCGGTGCCTGCGCCGGTGCCGACCTGCTGGCCGAGGCCTTGCTCGGCACGCTGTTCGTGCTGGCGGCCAACACCTTGCTGCGGCCGATCGTCAACAACATCAACCGTCAGCCGCTGGACGTGATTTCGGCGGAAGTCACCAACATCGTCTATGTCATCGCCCGGCGTACGCAGCAAAAAACCGTGCTGGCCTTGCTCGAAGCCGAGCTGGAGCGCAGCAACTATCCGGCCAGCGATGTCGATGTGCATGCCTTCGGCACGGATGAAATTGAAATCGAAGCCACCCTGGCGACCACCTCGGTCGATGGTGATGAACTGGATGCGCTGGTGGCCCGGATTTCGACCTCGAACCTGGTGGTGCAGGCGTTCTGGAGTCCGAGTACTACGGAGTGAAGGCCAAGGTTTCCCTGGCAATCGTCAGACTAACCGATATTCATTTAGGAATATTCCTACATAAACCTGGGGGGGGCTACCGTAGGCTTTGCGACCTCTTGAAACCGACATCCTTTTGGAGGTCACCTTGCCGGATAAATCCTTGCGCATCCTGATCGCCGATGCGCAGCACTTCAATCGCCTGCGGATCGAGCGGCTGTTCAACCAGCTGGGCTACTTTCGGGTGGCGCCGGTGCACAGCCTCGACGAGCTCCTTCCACTGGTGGAGTACGCTGGCGAGCCGCTGGACCTGGTGCTCGTCAATGGGACGATGGCCAGCGGAGGGCTGGACCTGTTCAGTTTCCTGGCTGACAACCCGCAGGTTCATCACGGGTATATCTTCAATGAGCAGCAGGCGCCGGTGCGGTCCGTTGCGGGCAAGGTCCAGGTCAGCCAGGCCGCTCTGCCTGACCTTGCGTCAATCACGCAGTTGATGAGCACTGTCGATCGTCGCCTGCCGTTCGTCGGAACTGTCATTTCTGTCAGGTAGTTCTTTCCAGCCTTCCATGCAATTGTCTTTGCGCAGCGTTGTGCCCAACCGCTGCAGTGTCTGGAGGGCTTTTTTTGGCCCGATCGTGTTGTTTTGCACGGGAGTTGTCATGAAGTCAGCACTGATTGTGGAAGATCATCCGGTGGTTCGCTCCATGATCAAACTCATACTCAAGGGTGAAGGGTTCACGCGGATTTACGAGGCCTCCCGTGGCGATGAGGTCCTGTCGTTGATCCGGGAGCATCAACCGGATGTCGTGTTGCTTGATCTGGGTCTTCCCGGGGTGGCGGGGCTTGAGGTGATGGATCGCATAAAGGCTGAAAACACCCGATGTCGCGTGGTGGTGTTCACCTCGCTGGAGGCGCAGTTTTATCAGGACCGCTGCATGCGCGCCGGGGCTGTGGCCTATGTTTCCAAGAGCAAGGACCTGGATGACTTGAAGGCGGCGGTGAATTCGGTGATGGCCGGCTACACCTATTTCGCCCAGACCCCCTCGAGCTCCGTGGCGATGGGGCAGTTGCAACGCAGTGAAAAGCAGTTGATCGACAAACTCTCCAATCGTGAACTGACCATTCTGCAGTACCTGGCCCGGGGCTCGAAAAACCTGGAGATCGCCGAGATCATGCACCTGAGCTACAAGACCGTCAGTACCTACAAGACCCGGCTTATCCTCAAGCTCAACATGAGCTCGTCGGTGCACTTGAGGGATTTCGCCCTGCGCAATCATTTGATCTGAATGAACGTTCTCCGACGACTGGCTGGTTGGGTGCTGACGGGCCTTCTTCTTTGGGTACCGACGGTCTGTGCGCAACAGTCGTTGACCCTGTTGGGACGCTCGAGTGCCGAAGGCCTGAGCGTCAGGTTGTCGGACACCGAGTTACGCTGGCTGCAGCAAAAGGGCAAATTGGTGCTGGCTGTCTCGGGGCCGGACTATCCCCCCTTCGAGTTCAATACGGCGGGCAAGGTGTTCGAAGGCGTGACAGCCGATTACGCCGGGTTGCTCGAACAATTGTTGAACATCGACATAGAGGTGCACTGTTATCCGTCGCGAGCCGACGCGCTGCAGGCCATCAAGGAGGGGCGGGCAGACCTTCTGGGAACCGCCAATCGATATGAAGCCGAGGACCCACAGTTACAGATGTCCAGTGCCTACGCGGTCGATCAACCGGTGCTGGTCACCCGCACCGATTCCCCTCCGGTGCTTGACTCGACCCTGGCCGGCCAGCGGTTGGTGATGCTGTATCACTACTTGCCCGAATACAGCGTGCAACAGTTCTATTCCAAGGCGCAGGTCCAGCTGTTTCCCTCGACACTGGCGGCGATGGGTGCCGTGGCTTTCGGCCAGGCCGATGTCTATCTGGGCGATGCGATCAATGCCCACTACCTGATCAGCAGGAACTACCTGAACAACGTGCAACTGACCGACTTCTCGCCCATGGAGTCCGGGCGCTTTGCCTTCGCGATGACCCGCGACAACGTTTCGCTGTTGCGCATCGTCAACAAGGCTTTGGCGGCCATCACCCCCAATGAACAGATGAACATTCTGCGTCGCTGGGGGGGCAATGGCGTATCTATCCACGGCACCCGGTCATTGCAATTGAGTGTGGCGGAACAGCACTGGCTCGAACGCCACCCGCGGGTGAGGGTGGCGATCAACGACAATATTCCGCCGATTTCATTTATCGACAGCGAAGGCAAGTTTCGCGGTATCAGCGTCGATGTGCTGGCGAAAATCACTTCGCGCACCGGGCTGCAATTTGACATCCAGAGCATGAAATCAGTGACTGATATGGTGTCCGGCATCACCAGCGGGCAGATCGATGTGCTGGCCGGTATCGGCCTCAGTTCCCAGCGTGAGGATGAACTGCTGTTCACCCGGGCGTTTCTGAGCAGCCCTTCGGTGCTGGTGACCCGAGCGACCGGGGACAGCCCCAGGACGCTGGAAGACATGGCGGGAAAAGCCCTGGCACTGACCCAGGGCAACATTGCCGGCGAGTACCTTCGCCAGCATCACCCGCAGATCCAGCTGGTGGATGCACCACTGTCGACGGACGCCATGAAAATGGTCGCCCAGGGCAAGGTCCACGGCGGCATCAACTCCTTGATCAGCGCCCGTTACCTGATTTCCCGGCAGTATCGCGATCGCCTGCAGGTGACCAGCACCGTGGGTGCCAACCCTGTCCGAAGCACTCTGGCAACCAGTCGCGAGGCTACCGAACTGCATTCGATTCTGGATAAGGCGCTGTTAAGCATTCCTCCCGAAGAAATAGACGAGCTGACTCAACCCTGGCGCTATGACTCGGTGGTCGAGCAGAGTTACTGGCTGCGACACCGACAGGCGATCTTGCAGGCGTTTGCGCTGGCGGGTGTCTTGCTGTTGCTCGCGTTGGCCGGGATCGTCTGGCAGAGGCGGCAGATTCGCCAGCGTCAGCAATTGCTCGGGCAATTGCAGGAAGCCAAGGACGCGGCGGACGACGCCAACCGGGCCAAGACCACGTTCCTGGCCACCATGAGCCATGAGATCCGCACGCCGATGAACGCCTTGATCGGCATGCTCGAACTGGCGCTGAAACGGGCCGATGAAGGGGTGACCGACCGCGACGCCATTGAGGTCGCGTCAAATGCCGGGCAGCAATTGCTGGATTTGATCGGCGACATTCTGGACGTCGCCCGGATCGAATCGGGGCATTTGTCGTTGGCGCCGGAGCGGGTCAACCTGCATGCGCTGGTGACATCGGTCTGCCGGGTTTTCGAAGGGCTGGCGATTCAGAAGAATCTGCAATGGCGGGTCGAGCTCGCCGAACACAGTGACCTCGATGTGATGCTCGATCCCGTGCGCTTCAAACAAGTGCTGTCCAATCTGCTGAGCAACGCCATCAAGTTCACCCGTGCAGGCCAGGTGAGCCTGACTCTGCGAGTGCGGCCGCAAGCTCCGGCGCATCTCGCCGTCAGCGTACGGATCGAGGACAGCGGCATCGGCATCAGCGCTTTCGACCAGCAACGCCTGTTCAGCCCGTTCGTGCAGGCCGATAACAATCAGCAGACCGCCCGGCAAGGGTCCGGCCTGGGCCTGGTGATCAGTCGTACCCTGTGCGAAATGATGGGCGGGCAGTTGCATCTCGATAGTGAGCCTGGGCGCGGTACGCGGGTGGACATCAGCCTGATGCTGCCCTCCCTGCAAGCGTTGCCCGCGGGGGGGATGCCCCAGGACTCGGCGCAGCTCACGACCCGGGCGTTGTCGATCCTGGTGGTTGACGATTACCCGGCCAATCGCCTGCTGCTCTCGCGGCAGCTGAGCTATCTGGGCCACAGTGTGGTGCTGGCGGAGGACGGGGCGCAGGGGCTTGAACAGTGGCGCGGACAGAGTTTCGAACAGGGTTTCGAACTGGTCATTACCGACTGCAACATGCCGGTGCTCAGCGGTTACGAATTGGCGGGCGCAATACGTGAGCAAGAGCGGCTGCAGGGGTTGTCGCCTACGCTGATTCTGGGCTTTACCGCCAATGCGCAGGCCGAGGAGAAAATCCGCTGTCAGGCGGCGGGCATGGACGATTGCCTGTTCAAACCCATTCGCCTGGTGGATTTGCAGGCGTGGCTGGCTCTGCGCTTTTCCAGCACACCCCCGGCGGCAAATGACAACCCAGGCTTGGCCGAGTTCGACTTGAGCGGGCTGGAGCGCTATGTGGATACGGACCCTGAGCTGGTCGATCAACTGCTGCACGATCTGGCGCTGACCAACCGTGAGGACCGCGTGCATTTGCTGGCCTTGCACGCCAGCGACAACCGCCCGGGTTTGCAGACACTGGCACACCGGATCAAGGGCGGGGCGCTGATGGTGCAAGCGCTTGGCCTGGTCGAGTGTTGCGAACAACTGGAGCGGGCGTGCAATGACGGCCGCGCGGCACTGATCGACGCCGCCGTCGACCAGTTGCAGAAAGCCATGACCCGCCTGGACCTGCGTCTCGAGCAGGACTGAGGCTCAATCCCAGCTCGGTGCGATGCCTTTGGGACTGGTCAACCGGTGGCCGCGATCCAGTGTTGCGATCAAGGCCATGTCGGCCTCGCTCAAGGTCAGTTCGCGAGCCTTCAAGTTGCTTTCGAGGTTGGCCCGGCGAGTGGACGACGGGATCACCGAGTAACCCGATTGCATGGCCCACGCCAGGGTGACCTGAGCCGGCGTCGCTCGCAGGCGTTCGGCGATCTGCTGGATGAGCGGGTCCTTGAGGACTTCACCGTAAGCCAGAGTCATGTAGGACGTGATGCCAATGCCCTGGCTCTGCGCGAATGCGACGACCTTGCGGTTTTGCAGGTACGGGTGCAGTTCGATCTGGTTCGTGGTGATGTGCTCGGCGCCGATGGCCGCAACCGCCTGTTTCATCAGGTCGATGGTGAAGTTGGACACGCCGATCTGCCGGGTCAGGCCCATGCGTTTGGCTTCGAGCAGGGCGCCCATGAACTCTGCGACAGGCACTTGATCGTCCGGCGAAGGCCAGTGGATCAGGGTCAGGTCCAGGTAATCGGTCTGCAGTTTGCCCAGGCTTTCCTTCAGGCTGTCGATCAGTCGATCACCGGCCAGGTTGGCGACCCAGATCTTGCTGGTGATGAACAGGTCTTTTCGGGCGATGCCGCTGGCGGCGATAGCCTCGCCGACCTCGGCTTCGTTCTCGTAGATTTGTGCGGTATCGATCACCCGGTAACCGAGCGCCAGGGCGGTGCTCACCGAATCGATGAGCACCTGGCCTTGCAAGCGAAACGTACCCAGGCCGAAGGCGGGAATGGACATTGATGACTCCAGAGGTTGCAGTGGGAATGGGCGGCAGTATCTGCGCCTGCATCCGTGAGAAAAACCGCTGGATTGGCAAAGCAATGTTTACTGGAAATCAAGAATCATCGGCAGTCTGGTGGGGTGATGGTGTCTGATCCGACGCCTTCGCGAGCAAGCCCGCTCCCACATTTGGAATGCATTCCCCATGTGGGAGCGGGCTTGCTCGCGAAGGTAGCGACTCGGTCTGAAGCCTTACCCCCGAGGTTCAAGAATCATGCAAGTGGTGGTCCCCGTCGCATACAACCGCCCATCCACATCATAAATCCGCCCCTCGGCCAGCGCCGTCGAGCGCCCCAAGTGCACAATCTTGCCCTCGGCACGCACGGGTCCACTGGCGTTGTTCAACGCGCGGACGTAGCTGATGCGCAGATCCAGCGTGGTGTAACCCTGGCCTTTTTTCAGTTGTGTATGGACCGCGCAACCCATGCATGAATCAAGCAAGGTTGCGGCATAACCGCCGTGGACGGTGCCCAGCGGGTTGTAGTGCCGGGCATCCGGCGTGCCCTGGAAGATGAACAGCCCGGCCGACCATTCGATGGGGATGAAATCCATCAGTGTGCCAATCGGCGGGGAGGGTAATTCGCCGTTGCCGATGCCTTCGAAAAACTCGGCGGGGGACAACGCGCTGACCTCGGCCATGGACAGACTGCCGGGCCCGGCGAGGCGGGCGCGCATGGCTTGTTCCTGGGCGATCCATTGGGCGAGGGTGGCGTCGCGGTTAGGGCTTTGCATGACGGAGTCCTCGGTGGGCTAAATATTATGGGTGTAATCAAATTGAATATTATGCCCGAAATAAAATCTCCGCTACCCCCCAATCAACTTGCCGCTTTCAGCTCAAAGCTTGCCGCTGCCTTCAAGCAATATCACTGCGACTGAATTCTTCCCCGAGAAAATCGATCAAGGTGCGCACCGACGGCAGTAACCCCCGACGCGAGGGGAAGATCGCATGGATCACACCGCTCTTCGGTGCCCAGCCCGGCACCAGTTCCACCAGTTGCCCGGCAGCGATTTCATCGCGTACCACCACGCTGGGCAGGTGCACGATGCCGATCCCGGCGACTGCCGCATGGCGCAAGGCCAACAGGTCATCGGTGACCATGCGCGGGGCATGCCGGATCATCGCCGTGCTGCCATCGGCGCCGAACAGTTCCCACTGATATTCGCGCTGCGCCGCGCCCCAGTGCAGGCTCGGCATGCCGCTGAGGTCGGCCGGGGAGGCCGGTGTCGACAGGCGCGATAAAAAGGCCGGGCTGCCGACCACGCTCTGGGTGCTGTTGCCCAGCACCTTCATCACCATGTCGGTGTTTTCCAGCGGTGGAAAGCGTACCCGCAGGGCAATGTCGAAGCCTTCGTGAATCAGGTCGACCCGGCGGTTGGTGCTCTCGATGAACACTTCCACCAACGGGTACTTGAGCATGTAACGGGTCAGCATCGGCCCGACCCAGGTGTTGAGCAGCGCCGTCGGGCAACTGATACGCACCATGCCCTGAGGCTCGGAGCGGTTGCGCTCGATCAGTTCGGCGGCGCTTTCCGCCTCCACCCGCATGGCCAGGCAGCGCTGGTAATACGCCTGGCCGATTTCCGTCAATGAGCAATGCCGGCTGGTGCGGTGCAGCAGGCGCACGCCGAGGCGTTCTTCAAGCTCGGCAATGCGTCGGCTGAGCTTCGACTTGGGCATGTCCAGTGCCCGACCGGCTGCGGCGAAACCGTGATGCTCCACCACCTGGGTGAAGTAGTAGAGGGTGTTGAGGTCTTCCACCATCGTTCTCCAAATAGAACGCTAAAGCTGATTTTTGCAGTCTAGCGCAGCAAAGGTCACGGTTTTAAGCTTTGTCCATGGCTTCACCCCCCTCATCAGGAGACACCATGAAAAACATCATCGGTATCTACACCAGTCCACGGACCCATTGGGTTGGCGACGGTTTTCCGGTTCGCACGCTGTTTTCCTACGACAACCTGGGCAAACACATCAGCCCGTTCCTGTTGCTTGATCACGCCGGCCCCGCTGAATTCACCCCGACCACCGAACGACGTGGCGTTGGTCAGCATCCTCATCGTGGTTTTGAAACCGTGACTATCGTTTACAAGGGCGAACTGGAGCACCGGGATTCCACCGGCAGCGGCGGCAAGATCGGCCCTGGCGATGTGCAATGGATGACCGCTGCCTCGGGGATCCTGCATGAAGAGTTTCACTCCGACGGTTTCGCCAAAAGCGGCGGCACCCTGGAGATGGTGCAACTGTGGGTCAACCTGCCGGCCAGGGACAAAATGGCCGACCCCGGCTACCAGACGATTCTCGATGCTGACATCCCGAGCATCGCCTTGAAGGACAGCGCCGGCAGCCTGCGCCTGATCGCCGGTGAGTTCGACGGCCACAAGGGCCCGGCACGCACCTTTACCCCGGTCGACCTGTGGGACATTCGTTTGAATGCCGGCAAGTCGCTGACCCTGGACCTGTATGAAGGGCGCAACACCGCACTGGTGGTCTTGCGTGGCACGGTTCAGGTCAATGGCCTGGAACCGGTGCGCCAGGGGCAACTGGCCCTGTTCGATCGCAAGGGCGATCAGATGACCCTCCAAGCCAGCGAAGACGCGGTGGTGTTGTTGCTCAGCGGTGAGCCGATCGACGAGCCGATCGTCGGTCACGGGCCGTTCGTGATGAACACCGAGCAAGAAATCCACCAGGCCTTCGCCGACTTCCAGTCCGGACGCTTCGGCCGGATGCACGCTTAATTCGCAGCGCTTCAACACCCGACTCTACACAGGATGAGTAGGCCGGTTTTCAGGCCAGGGATGGCTGTTGCCCAAAAGAAAGAGGAAACGCACATGAGTACTGTCTACGCGGCCAACTTCAACGGCCAGAAACCGACCATCGATCCCAATGACAGCGCGATGCTGTTGATCGATCACCAGAGCGGACTGTTCCAGATCGTCAAGGACATGGACGTGCCCCAACTGCGCGCTAACGCCATTGCCCTGGCCAAGGCCGCAACCTTGCTGAAGATGCCGGTGATCACCACGGCTTCCGTTCCCCAGGGGCCGAACGGGCCGTTGATCCCGGAAATCCACGAGGCCGCACCCCATGCGCAGTACGTGGCGCGCAAAGGCGAAATCAATGCCTGGGACAACCCGGAGTTTCATGCGGCGGTCAAAGCCACCGGCAAGAAAACCCTGGTGATCGCCGGCACCTTGACCAGCGTGTGCCTGGCGTTCCCGTCCATCGCCGCCGTGCATGAAGGCTACAAGGTGTTTGCGGTGGTCGACGCCTCCGGCAACCACTCGAAACTGGCCACTGATCTGACCGTTGCCCGCCTGGCCCAGGCCGGGGTGGTGCCAATCGACATCATGGCGACGCTCTCCGAACTGCAAGGCTCGTGGAACCGTCCGGATGCCGAGCAGTGGGCCGCTGTCTACGCCCAGGCCATGCCGCATTATCAATTGCTGATCGAGAGCTACCTCAAGGCCCAGCAAGTGGCGAACGAACACGAGGCGCTGGATTCCCAGCGCTAACCGGCTACCCCACGCCGATCTCCAATCGGCATCGATAACCTGCGAGGATTACTGCAATGACCACTTCCTACAAGCGTCTGGACAAGGACAACGCCGCCGTTCTGCTGGTGGATCATCAGACCGGCCTGCTGTCGCTGGTACGCGACATCGATCCTGATCGCTTCAAGAACAATGTGCTGGCCCTGGCCGACCTGGCCAAGTACTTCAAGCTGCCGACCATCCTCACCACCAGTTTCGAAACCGGCCCCAACGGCCCGCTGGTGCCGGAGCTCAAGGCGCAGTTCCCCGACGCGCCGTACATCGCTCGCCCGGGCCAGATCAACGCCTGGGACAACGAAGACTTCGTCAAGGCGATCAAGGCCACCGGCAAGAAACAGCTGATCATCGCCGGCGTAGTGACCGAAGTCTGCGTGGCGTTTCCGGCACTGTCGGCGCTGGCCGAAGGCTTTGATGTGTTCGTGGTCACCGACGCGTCCGGCACCTTCAACGAACTGACCCGCGAATCGGCATGGAGCCGCATGACCGCCCAGGGCGCGCAATTGATGACCTGGTTCGGCCTGGCCTGTGAACTGCACCGCGACTGGCGTAACGATATCGAAGGGTTGGGCACGCTGTTCTCCAACCATATTCCGGACTACCGCAACCTGATGACCAGCTACAGCACACTGACCAACAGCAAATAACTTCGGCACACGCATCCCCCCTGTGGGAGCGGGCTTGCTCGCGAAAGCGGTGTGTCAAACAACATAAACGTTGCCTGACACACTGAATTCGCGAGCAAGCCCGCTCCCACATTTGTTTTTGTGGCGATTGCAGAATCCCGCCAAATCAATTGCTCCTACACTGGTGCCAATCCATGCGATCTTCGCGTCATTGGCCCTGGATGGAGTTGCTTGATGCTGTCACTGCTCACTGAACACCCTTTGATCTGCGCCATGACGCTGATCCTGATCGATCTCGGGTTGTGGCACTTGCTCAGCGCCGCTGGCAGTGCCTGGCGGCTGCTGGTGCGGGTGGTGATTTTTTCGTTGTTCAGCCTCCTGTTGTTCAACGAAGGCCTGAACCCGATGGAGCCGCCGCCCTGGGCCGATAACGTGCCGCTGCACCTGGCCGCCACCGGCTTGCAGATCGGCTGGTGGTTGTTCGGCGCGCGGACCCTGACCGTGCTGATCGGCGCGGTGATGATGCAACGGGTGGGGCATACCGGGCGCTTGCTCCAGGATTTGCTCGGCGCGGTGATTTTCCTGATCGCGGTGATTGCGGCCCTGGCCTATGTGCTGGAACTGCCGGTCAAGGGTGTTCTGGCCACCTCCGGTGCGTTGGCGATCATCGTCGGCCTGGCGTTGCAAAGTACCCTCAGCGACGTGTTCTCCGGGATCGTCCTCAACACCACCAAGCCCTATCAACTCGATGACTACATCTCCATCGACGGCATGGAGGGCAAGGTGACCGACATCGACTGGCGCGCCACACGCCTGCAGACCTCCCAGGGCTGCATGGCGGTGATTCCCAACTCGTTGGCGGCCAAGGCCAAGATCATCAATTTCAGCAGGCCGAACGACATGTTCGGTATCTCCGTATCCCTGGAAGTGAGCCCCCACGCGAGGCCGAACACGGTGATCGAAGCCTTGGAGCGGGCCATGCAAGGGTGCCGTGCGCTGCTGGAAAAACCGTCGCCCAGCGTCGGTCTCAAAAGTGCCAGCAACACCGGCGCGGTCTACGAAATCAACGGTTTTGTCGCATCGATGGACGAGAAACGCTCAGTGCGCAACCAGCTGTACGACCTGGCCTACCGGCACTTGCAGGCCTGCGGGGTCAATTTGTTGTCGAGCGTGGAGCCCAGCCCGCCGATCAACTCGACACGCAAACGGGCGTTGCTGGACAGCTCGCCGATTTTCTCCACCCTGCGTCAGGAAGAGAAAGACACGTTCAGCCAGAACATGACCCTGCAAACCTTCCGCGCCGGGGAGGTGATCCTGGAAGCGGAGGAGGTCAGCGATCACTTGTTCATTATCGAATCCGGCGTGATCTCGGTGACCTTGATGCGCCACGGAACGCCCTACGAATCCGGACGCATGGGGCCGGGGGAGGTGATCGGCGAGGCGGGTATTCTCACCGACAGCGCGCTGCCTGCGCAGTTTACCGCCAAGACATTCTGCGGCCTGTACCGCATCGAAAAGTCCTACCTCAAGCCGTGCCTGGATGCCCGTCACGACATCAACGATGCAATGAAAGCCTTGCTCGATTACCGGCTGCAAAAAGCGAAAACCCTGACTCAGGAGCTGCCGGTGGCGGTGGAGAAAAAGGGCTTTCTGCGGTGGTTGCGCAATCGGGTTTGAGCTCGGTGGTGAATGGCCGCTGCGCGGATCGCGAGCAAGCTCGCTCCCACATTTGAGTGCATTTCCCTGTGGGAGCGAGCTTGCTCGCGATGACGGCAGTGAATTCACCAAAAGTGAAGAGTGAAACCCATCACACCCGCGCCAATGGCCTCCTCGACTTCTGGAATATTGGCTATTTGTGTAGACCAGCCGAGGGACTAACGTAGCGACACACCTACCTGCCCTGGAGCACGTCATGCAACCCCGTATCGATTTCTACACTGCCAGCCCCGACGCCCTCAAGGCGATGATCGCCCTGGAAACCGCAGTGTCGAAGCTGCCGCTGGAAAAAAGCCTGATTGAACTGGTCAAGCTGCGCGCTTCACAAATCAACGGCTGTGCCTTCTGCATTGACATGCACACCGCCGACGCGATCAAGGGTGGCGAAACCCCGCGGCGTCTGTTCGCCGTGACGGCCTGGCGCGAGGCGCCATTTTTCACCGAGCGTGAACGCGCTGCGCTGCTGTGGACCGAATCCATGACCCAGCTCAGCCTGACCCACGCCCCGGACGAAGACTACGAAGTGGTCAGCGCACAGTTCACGCCCAAGGAAATGGTCGACCTGACCGTCGCCATCAGCACCATCAACAGCTGGAACCGCCTGGCGGTCGGCTTCCGTAAAACGCCTCAGGCCTGATGTTCAGCAAACCGCCGATGCCTCAATGGGCATCGGCACTCGGCGCCGCGGGTGGTTGCACCTTGCGCATCAGGGGCACCATCGCCGTGGCGATGACGAAGCACAGCCCGATCATCAGAAACGCGTCGCCATAGGTTTGTGTCTGGGCTTCGCGGTAGGTCAGTAACCATAGCTGATGGAGGCTGGCGGTGACCCCAGCGTCACCGCTCTGGCCGAGGGCGGCGAAGTTGTTGCCGACCTGGGACAGCCATTGGTTGAGGGCCTCGTTGGTGCTGTTGAGGTTTTCCGCCAGCCGGGTGAAATGCAGGTTGGTACGGTCGTTGAGAATGGTCGCACAGGCGGCGATACCGATTGCCCCGCCCAGGTTACGCATCAGGTTGAACAGCCCCGATGCATGTTTGAGCCGCGCCGGTGCCAGGCCACCGAGGGTCAGCGTCACCGCGGGCGGCACCGCCAGTTGCTGGGCAATCCCGCGCAAGGCTTGCGGCAACATCAATTCCCTGGCCCCCCAGTCATGGGTGATCGGGCTGAAATCCCACATCGATAACGCGAACAGCCCGAGGCCGGTCATCATGATCCAGCGCAGGTCGACGCGGTTGGCCAGAAAGGCGTACAGCGGAATCGCCATGATCTGGAACACCCCGGTGGAGAAAACCGCCAGACCAATGTCCAACGCACCGTAGCCACGCACCCGGCCGAGGAACAGTGGCGTCAGGTAAATGGTGGCGAACAGGCCGATGCCGGTGACGAACGAGAAGAAGCAGCCAAGGGCAAAATTGCGATCTTTCAGGGCGCGCAGATCGACAATCGGATTGGCCACATGCAGGGTCCGGCCGATGAATGCCAACCCGGCCAGGCCGCTGATCCACGCAGTGGTCAGGATCGTGCGATCGCTGAACCAGTTCCAGCGCGGGCCTTCTTCGAGGGTGTATTCCAGGCAGCCGAGGAACAGCGCCAGAAACACCATGCTCAAGTAATCCGCGCCTTTGAGCAGCGACAGTTCGGGTTGGTCGATCTTGACCAGCATTGGCACGGCGACCGCGACGAAAATCCCCGGCACCAGGTTGATGTAGAACAGCCAGTGCCAGGACGAGATGTCGGTGATCCAGCCACCGATGACAGGCCCCAGTGTCGGTGCCAGGGACGCCACCGCGCCAATGGTCGCGGCGGCGATCACCCGTTGTTTGCCGGTGAAGAACACGAAGGCCGTGGTGAATACCAGCGGGATCATCGAACCGCCGAGAAAGCCTTGGAGGGCGCGGAAGGCGATCATGCTCTGGATGTTCCAGGCCACGCCGCACAGCAGGCTGGTCAGGGTAAAGCCGACCGCCGATGCGCAGAACAGCCAGCGCGTGGAAAACACCCGGGACAACCAGCCCGACAGCGGGATCACGATGATCTCGGCGATCAGATAACTGGTTTGCACCCACGCGGTTTCGTCGGTGCCGGCGGAGAGCCCGCCGCCGATGTCACGCAACGAGGCCGAGACAATCTGGATATCCAGCAGCGCAATGAACATGCCGATGCACATGCTGGCAAAGGCGAAGACCTTGGTCGCCGTCGCCATGTCCGCGGCATTGAACGGTTGCGCCGGGGCGGCGAGGGCGCGGCTCATGGCGCGCTGGCCACGGCGGGCGCTTCAGGCTCCTTGCGCGTGTCCACTTCAGCGGTGACCGACAAACCCGGACGCAGGTGGCCGAGCACACTGTCGGCCGGGTCGAGGTGAATCCGCACCGGCACCCGCTGCACGATCTTGGTGAAGTTGCCGGTGGCGTTTTCCGGCGGCAACACACTGAATTGCGAGCCGCTGGCGGGGGCGAGGCTGTCCAGGTGACCGTGGAATTCCTGCCCCGACAGCACGTCGGCACGGATCACCACCCGTTGCCCCGGCACCATGTGCGCCAGTTGGTCTTCCTTGAAGTTGGCGTCGACCCACAGGCCGCTGGCCGGCACCACCGAGAGCAATTGCGAGCCGGCCTGGGCATAGGCGCCGACCCGTGCCCGACGGTTGCCGATCACGCCGTCAACCGGTGCCTTCAGTTCGGTGTAGCCGACATTCAATTGCGCCAGGTCGCGCTCGGCCTTGGCCTGGATCAAGGCGGCCCGGGCCTGTTGTTTCTGGGTGTCGATCACATTCAACTGGCGCTGCGCGGCCAGCAATTCCGCCTGGGCGCGGTTGCTTTGGGCCTGGGCCTGCTTGAACGTGGCATTGGCGCGCTGGGCGCTTTCCACCGAGACGGCGTTGGTGGACACCAGTTTTCTGTAGCGGGCATCGTCATCTCGCGAACGGGTGGCTTCGGCACCGGCGGCGTCGATGCCGGCACGGGCCTGGCCGATGACCGCCTGTTGCAGTTGTTCGGTGGCGTCGAGGTTGGCCAGCAAGGCTTCCTGGGCGGCCACTGCGCCTTCGGCCTTGGCCAGGTTGGCGCGGTAGTCGCGCGAATCGAGACGGATCAGCACATCGCCGGCCTTGACCTTCTGGTTATCAGTCACCAGCACTTCGTCGATATAACCCGCCACCTTTGGCCCGATCACCGTTACGTCACCGCCGATGTAGGCATCGTCGGTTTCTTCGATGAAACGCCCGGCCGTCCACCAATGCGCGCCATACACACCGGCCAACACCAACGCTGCGATGCCCATTGTTGGCAGAAGCAGACGCTTGAGCAGGGGACGTTTTGCCGGTTTCACCGGGGCGTCCAGGTCGGGTTCTACGGTGGGCATGCTGGTCATGGAGGGATACCTGTCAGGCGGCGTTAATTATGATATCTGTAATATGATGTATGTAATATTTTGTGGCAAATGGTTTTTGCTGCCGGTCGTCAGGTGCTTTGTTCAGAGAGAAGGAGATTCTGCATGCGCTAGAGAACCACTGTGGGAGCGAGCTTGCTCGCGATAGCGGTAGTCCAGTCAACAATGATGGTGCCTGACACGCCGCCATCGCGAGCAAGCTCGCTCCCACAGGAGATCGCTACTGGTTTACCGAAATGAAAAAGGCCGGTGATCTGCGCGATCACCGGCCTTTTTTGCGGCTATTGCTTAGGCGCGTTCGAAAATCGCCGCAATCCCCTGGCCGCCGCCGATGCACATGGTCACCAGCGCGTAACGGCCGCCGGTGCGGTGCAGTTCGTGGATGGCCTTGGTGGCGATGATCGCGCCGGTCGCGCCCACCGGGTGGCCCAGGGCGATGCCCGAGCCGTTCGGGTTGACCTTGGCCGGGTCGAGGTCCAGTTCCTGGCTGACGGCGCAGGCCTGGGCGGCAAAGGCGATGTTGGCTTCGATCACGTCCAGGTCGGCGACGGTCAGGCCGGCGCGCTTGAGCGCCAGGCGGGTGGCCGGGATCGGGCCCAGGCCCATGAATTCCGGTTCGACGCCGGCGTGGGCGTAGCTGACCAGGCGGGCCAGTGGCTTCAGGTTGTTGGCCTGGACCGCGTTGCCGCTGGCCATGACCAGCGCGGCGGCACCGTCGTTGAGGCCCGAGGCGTTGCCGGCGGTGACCGAACCGTCCTTCTTGAACGCAGGCTTCATCGCAGCCAGCTGTTCCAGGGACGTGGCGCGCGGGTGTTCGTCGACGTTGAACAGTTTGACGCCTTTGCGATCCTGGATTTCCACGGTCGCGATCTGCTCGCTGAAGTAGCCGTTGGCAATCGCGTGGGCCGCGCGTTTCTGGTCTTCCAGGGCCAGGGCGTCCTGCATTTCGCGGGTGATGCCGTTGCGTGCGGCGACGTTTTCGGCGGTGATGCCCATGTGGATGCCATGGAAGGGGTCATGCAGGATGCCGAGCATGTAGTCGATGACCTGGGCGTTGCCCATGCGCGAACCCCAACGGGCGGACGGCATCAGGTACGGGCCGCGGCTCATGGATTCGGCACCGGCACCGACGACGATGTCGGCATCGCCGAGCATCAGGGTCTGGGCGGCGTTGATGATCGCTTGCAGGCCCGAACCGCACAGGCGGTTGACGTTGTAGGCCGGGGTTTCCTTCGGGATGCCGGCGTTCATCGCGGCGACGCGGGAGATGTAGGCGTCGCGGGTTTCGGTCGGGATCACGTTGCCCATCACCAGATGGCCAACGAGCGCCGGGTCCACGGCGGCTCGTTCCAGGGCGGCTTTCACGGCCGTGGTCGCGAGGTCGGCCAGGGGCACGTCCTTGAGCGAACCGCCGAACGTACCGATGGCGGTACGGGCGGCGCTGACGACGTAGATTTCCGGAGTGTTCATGGCTGGTTTCCTTTCGGTGGATTCTTGTCTGTACTGCGATTGAGCAGGGCGTTCAAGGCGTTTTTTGCCTCGTCGGTATTCAGGCGCTGGATGAACAGCGTGTTTTCTTCGCGCAGGGTGGCTTGCAGTTCCGGCAACGTCGCCTGTTTCATCAACTGACGGGACTGGCGCAAGGCCTCCCGGGGCAGGGCCAAAAAGCGCTGGGCGATTTTTCTGGCCGCTGCCAGGCATTGCTCGCCGTCATCGAAGGCTTCGTTGGCGATGCCCCAGTTCACCGCTTCGTTGCCGTCCAGGCCGTTGCCCAGCAGGAGCAGGCTCGCGGCGCGGGCATGGCCGAGTCGACGGGGCAGCAACAGGCTGGCACCGAACTCGGGGCACAGGCCGATGTTGACGAACGGCATGCGCAGCTTGGCGTTGCGGGTGACCAGCACCTGATCGCAATGCAGCAGCAAGGTGGTGCCAATGCCGATGGCCGCCCCGCAGACTGCCGCGATCAGCGGCTTTTGCAGGTGCGTGACGACTTTCATCAGGCGAAACGCCGGGGCGTCCAGATGAGTGGGCGGATGCTGGAGGAAATCCACCAGGTCATTGCCACTGGTGAAGCAGGCCGGGCCGCCGGTGAGGATGATCACGCCGGTCTGCGGGTCTTCGTCGGCGGCCAGCAACAGCTCGGCCAGTTGCGTGTACATGGCGTTGTTCAGCGCGTTGAGCTTGTCCGGGCGGTCGATGGTCAGCGTCAACACGCCGTCGCGTTGCTCGTGTTTGATCAAATCTGTCATCGCAGGCTCCGCAGGGTCGGTTCAGGCTGCCACTTTAAGCGTCGGACAAATCCCGATCTATGGCAAAACGGGTCAACTGCGCTGCCGCTTTTTGCCATGCCGGTGTGCCAAAAACGACACACACCCATTCGGGGTATGGTTCCGCCCGGCCAATCGACCAATAGTGGAGGCATCCGCTCATCCAGAGCCGAACTCGCTATAAGGTGCATTTGCTATGGGCAAGACACTGCTTAAGGTGATTTCCAGTCTGTTTGTTGTACCGTTGACATTGAATGCCTATGCGGACGACAGCAATACGCTGCGGCTGTACAACTGGGCGGATTACATCGGTGAAAAAACCATCGCCGACTTCGAAAAGGCCACCGGTATCAAGGTGGTCTACGACACCTTCGACTCTTATGAAACGGTGCAGGCCAAGTTGCTCACCGGCCATTCCGGTTATGACCTGATCGTGTTGAACGCCTCGCTCGCGCCACCCTTGATCAAGGCCAAGGTGTTCCAGCCGCTGGACAAAAAACAGCTGCCGGGCTGGACCAACCTCGACCCGCAAATCCTCGAGGATCTGCAAGGCTATGACCCCGGCACCCAGTACTCTGCGCCCTACACCTGGGGCAGCAATGGCGTGACCTACAACGTCGACAAGATCAAGGAACGCATGCCAGACGCGCCGATCGGTTCGCTGGCGATGATCTTCGATCCGAAGATCGTCTCGCGCTTCGCCGACTGTGGTGTGACCCTGCTCGATGCCCCGACCGAAGTCATACCCTTGGCCTTGACGTACCTGGGACGTGACCCGAACAGTGCCGCCCCGGCAGATCTGAAGGCCGCCCAGGACTTGCTGTTGTCCGTGCGGCCGTACATCCGCAAATTCGACTCGGTCAATTACCTGACGAGCCTGCCCAACGGCGACGTTTGCATGGCCATGACCTGGTCCGGCGATTACGCCACGGCCATGGCCCGCGCCGCAGAAGCCAGGAAAAAGATCGACCTTGCCTACTTCATCCCCAAGGAAGGCTCGCTGATCTGGTTCGACAACCTGTACATCCCGGCCGATGCGACGCATGTCGCCAATGCGCACAAATTCCTGGAATACCTGATGCAGCCGCAGGTGATGGCGGATGTGAGTGACTACATCAATTACGCCAACAGTAACGCGGCGGCCACGCCCCTGTTGAATGCCGATGTCCGCGACAACCCGGCGATCTACCCCGATGCGCAGACCCGCAAGCGCCTGTTTCCGCAGAAGACCCAGGACGCCAAGGACATGCGGGCGATTACCCGGGTTTGGAGCACCGTGAAAAGCGGCATCTGATTGGTTCGAACGTTAGTCATTTCGCTTAGAGGTTCATTTATGGCGACGCCAACACGCAGCGTTTTTTCCCCAGCGGACGAGTCCCGGCTGGTCAAGGCCGACAAGGCCCATCACATGCACGGCTACCACATGTTCGACGAACACGCCGAACAAGGCTCGTTGAACATCGTTGCCGGCGATGGCGCCTACATCTACGACACCCAGGGCAACCGCTTTCTCGATGCGGTGGGCGGCATGTGGTGCACCAACATCGGCCTGGGCCGCGAGGAAATGGCCGAGGCCATCGCCGACCAGGTGCGCCAGCTGGCCTATTCGAATCCGTTTTCCGACATGTCGAACAACGTCGCCATCAAACTGTGCGAAAAACTCGCCAGCCTGGCCCCCGGCGACCTCGACCACGTGTTCCTGACCACCGGCGGCTCCACCGCCGTGGACACCGCGTACCGGCTGATCCAGTACTACCAGAACTGCCGCGGCAAGCCGGAAAAGAAACACGTCATCGCCCGGTTCAATGCCTATCACGGCTCCACCACCCTGACCATGTCGATCGGCAACAAGGCCGCCGACCGGGTGCCGGAGTTCGATTACGCCAACCCGCTGATCCACCACGTCTCCAACCCCAACCCGTACCGCGCGCCGGACGGCATGGACGAGGCGCAGTTCCTCGAGTTCCTGGTCAAGGAATTCGAAGACAAGATCCTGTCGATTGGCGCGGACAAGGTCGCCGCTTTCTTTGCCGAACCGATCATGGGCTCGGGGGGGGTGATCATTCCGCCCCGGGGCTACCTCAAGCGCATGTGGGACGTCTGCCAGCGTTACGACATCCTGTTCGTCGCCGACGAAGTGGTGACCTCGTTCGGGCGCCTCGGCAAGTTCTTCGCTTCCTACGATGTGTTTGACGTGCAGCCCGACATCATCACCACCGCCAAGGGCCTGACCTCGGCCTACCTGCCGCTGGGCGCGTGCATCTTTTCCGAGCGCATCTGGAAGGTCATCGCCGAGCCGGGCAAGGGCCGCTGCTTCACCCACGGCTTCACCTACAGCGGCCACCCGGTGTGCTGCACGGCGGCACTGAAGAACATCGAAATCATCGAGCGGGAAAACCTGCTGGCCCATGTCGACACGGTAGGCGCTTATCTGGAAGAACGCCTGGCAACCCTGCGCGACTTGCCGCTGGTGGGGGATGTGCGCTGCCAGAAACTCATGGCCTGCGTGGAGTTCGTCGCCGATAAACACACCAAGGCGCTGTTCCCCGACGAGATCAACATCGGCGAGAAGATCCACGTGCGGGCACAGGCCCGGGGCTTGCTGGTGCGGCCGATCATGCACCTCAACGTGATGTCGCCACCGCTGATCCTGACGTTTGCCCAGGTCGATGAAATCGTCGAGACCTTGCGCGATTGCATTGTCGAAGTGGCCGCTGAGCTTCAGGCCAGCGGTCAGTATGGCGGCCAATGAATTCGCCACACAGGCTGTTACCAAGGGCCAGCGCACCCGCTAGACTGCGGGGCATGAGCAAACCAGACGACGATACGCTGATCGCGATGCCCTTCGGGGCGTTGCACAAATGGCATGGGGGAATGCGCGAGGCATTCGCCCATGTCGATGAGCCTGACGCCCTGCAGTACCTGGCGTCAGCGTTGGCGCAGCTGGTGTCCGTGGAGTCGATGATGATCAGCCTGGAGCGCAAGGACCGCGCACCACAGCTGCTGCATCAGCGCGGGATTGCCCAGGAGTATCAGGTCTCGATTCTTGAGCGCTATTTTTCCGGGGGCTATTTGCTCGACCCGTTTTGCCTGGCGGTGGAGCAGGGGTTGGCGCAAGGCTTCTATCACCTGGAGGAAATCGCCCCGGACAACTTCTTTGACAGTGACTACTACAAATCCTATTACCTGAAGGCGGGCTGTTCGGAAGACAGCTACTACATCGTCGATACCGGCAATGACACGAAGATTTCCGTCAGCCTCTATCAGGGTTTCGGCGGTGAATGCCTGAGCGACGAACAGTTGAACCTGCTTCGAGCCGTCGAACCGCTGGTGCGGGAATTCATCAGCGAGTTCAGCCAGCGTGGACTGCTGCGCAGTGCCGGGATCGAGCGAGATGACGAGCAAGGCCTGCGCGACGATCTCAAGCATCGGGTGCAGGCGGCGTTCGAGAACTTCGGTTGTGAATTGCTCACCGAGCGAGAGCGGGAAGTGGCGCATATGGTGCTGCGTGGGCATTCGGTGAAGTCCACGGCCAGCCAGATGAACATCTCGCCGGAAACCGTGCGCATGCACCGCAAGAACCTGTACCTGAAGCTGGAGGTGGGTTCGCAGTCGGAGTTGTTTGCGCTGTTTATCGAGTGGTTGCGCAGGCACTGACCAAGTTTTTTGACCTACCGATACCCCTGTAGGAGCGAGCTTGCTCGCGAAGAACCTGAGAACAACGCGTTCATCCGGAAAGCGCGTGCCATCATTCACGTCCATCGCGAGCGAGCTCGCTCCTACAGGTTGTCACGTCAGTCTTCGCGTTTTACGACCAAGGTCAAAATGTCATAACTGGCCACCAGCTCACCCAACTGGTTGGTGACCTCCACATCCCACGCCACAACTCCCTGCGGAATCCCCTGCGGGCTCTTCTTGCCCTGGTCGATCTTGCGTTTGCAGGTCAGGCGCGCCTGGATGGTGTCGCCGATGCCCACCGGGTTGATGAAGCGCAGGGTGTCCAGGCCGTAGTTGGCCAGCACCGGGCCGACGCCGGGGGATACGAACAACCCGGCCGCCGCCGACAGCACGAAGTAACCGTGGGCGATGCGCTTGCCGAATTGCGATTCCTTGGCCGCGATGTCGTCGAAGTGCATGTAGAAGTGGTCGCCCGACAGGCAGCCGAAGTTCACCAGGTCCGCTTCGGTGACGGTGCGGCGGTGGGTCAGCAGCGACTCGCCGATCTGCAGGTCCTGGAAATGGCGACGGAACGGATGCACGTCGGTTTCGATGACCTTGGCGCCGCGCACGTATTCGCCGGTGACCGCCGCCAACATGGTTGGCGAACCTTGCACCGCCGCGCGTTGCAGGTAGTGTTTCACCGCGCGCAGGCCGCCGAGTTCTTCACCGCCGCCGGCGCGGCCCGGGCCGCCGTGCTTGAGTTGTGGCAGCGGCGAGCCGTGACCGGTGGATTCGCCGGCGCAGTGGCGATCCAGCACCAGCAGGCGCCCGTGCCAGGCTGCTGCCACCGGAATCGCCTTGGCAGCGATCTGCGGATCCTTGGTCACCAGGCTGGCCACCAGGCTGCCTTTGCCGCGCGCGGCCAGGGCCAGGGCTTCGTCGAGATCGTCGTAGGCCATCAGGGTGCTGACCGGGCCGAATGCTTCGATGTCATGGGCACCGCCCTCGGCATGCGGGTCACGGGCCTGCAACAGGGTCGGGGCGAAGAACGCGCCTTTGTCGACATGTTCACCGCGCGGCTCGAAACCGTCGCGGGCGCCGAACAGCATGTCGCTGCTCTGCAACAGGGCTTCCAGGCGCTCGGCCACGTCTTTCTGCTGATCGTGGGAAGCCAGTGCGCCCATGCGCACGCCTTCCACCGACGGGTCGCCGACCACCACTTTGGCCAGGCGATCACGCAGACGGGTAGCGACTGCGTCGATGTGTTTGGCCGGCACGATGGCGCGGCGGATGGCGGTGCATTTCTGCCCGGCCTTGGTGGTCATTTCCCGGGCGACTTCCTTGATGAACAGCTCGAACTCTTCGTCGTCCGGGGTCACGTCCGGGGCGAGGATCGCGCAGTTCAGCGAGTCGGCTTCGGCGGTGAACGGCACCGAGTTGCGGATCAGGTTCGGATTGACCCGCAGCTTGGCCGCCGTGTCGGCGGAACCGGTGAAGGTCACCACGTCCTGGCCCTGCAGGCGGTCGAGCAGGTCGCCGGTGCCGCCGATGATCAGTTGCAGGCTGCCCGCCGGGAGCAGGCCGGACTCATCCATCAGGCGCACCACGGCTTCGGTCAGGTAGCTGGTGGCGCTGGCCGGTTTGACGATGCACGGCATGCCGGCGAGGAAGCTCGGTGCGAACTTCTCCAGCATGCCCCAGATCGGGAAGTTGAACGCATTGATGTGCACGGCCACGCCACCACGCGGCACGAGGATGTGGGTACCGGCGAAGGTGCCCATTTTGCTCAGTTGCAGCGCCGGGCCTTCGTGGACGACGTTGCCCGACGGCAGTTCCCGCGAACCGAGGCTGGCGTAGGTGAACAGCGTGCTGTTGCCGCCCTCGATGTCGATCCAGCTGTCGGCACGGGTCGCGCCGCTGTGGTGGGAGATCGCGTAGAGCTGTTCCTTGCGCTCGCTCAGGTACAGGGCCAGGGCCTTGAGACGCTGGGCGCGCTGCTGGAAGTCCAGCGCCATCAAGCCGCTGACGCCCTGGCGACGGCCGTGCTCGATGGCTTCGGCGAAGTCCGGGCGTTCTTCATGGGTACGGAAGATTTCATGGCCGTCGATGGCGCTGCGCAGGATTTGTGCGCCGTGTTGGCCGATCCAGCGGCCGGCGATGAAGCTTTGCAGAGTTGCAGGTGAAGAGGACATCACGATTGCTCCAGGTGATGAAGGGTTGTGGCGCGGCCGCGACCGCGCCCTTTCGGAATTACCAAAGCGCCAGGGTGTAACCGACGATCAAGCGGTTCTCATCGAGGTCGGTCGTCAAGCCATTGCCGGAACGGAAGGTCACGTTGCGCCAGCGCAGGCTGACGTTCTTCAACACACCGCTCTGGATGACGTAGCTGATATCGGTGTCGCGCTCCCATTCGCGACCGTTGTCGACGCTGCCCGCCTTGACGTGGCGGCCGTCGGTGTAGCGGGTCATGAAGGTCAGGCCGGGAATGCCTTGCGCCGCGAAGTCATAGTCGTAACGCAGCTGCCAGGAATCCTCCTCGGCGCGGGTAAAGGTGTTGAAAGTCACCAGGTTGACCACATAGGGGTCACCGCCGTTGAGGAACGGAAAGGCGCTATCGCCGGACAATTGCTGGTAGGCGGCACTGACCTTGTGGGCACCGTGGGACACCGTGAACATGCTGTTGAAGTCGCGGTTGTCGATACGCCCGGCGCGTTCGGCGCCGTCGCCCCGGCTGTCGAAGTAGCGCACATCGCTGCGCAGGTTGAAGCCGCTGCCCAGCGCTTGCGTATGCAGCAATCCGGCGAATTGCTGGCGATAGATCTGGTCGAGCTTGCCGTAGTAGTAGCTCAGGTTCAGTTGTGGACTGAACGCGTAGCTGCCGCCGCCGAAGTCGAAGTGGTCGCTGGTGGCGGCGCCGAAGCCGATGTCATCGTTGCTGGAGGAGTCCCGCAGGTTGGCCTTGGTCAGGCGTCCGGCATTCACCGTCAGGCCGTCGATTTCCTGGCTGGTCAGCAAGCCACCTTCAAAGGTCGAACTCAGCAGGCGCGTGTCGTTGTAAGTCGCCACGGGCAACAAGGGTTGCAGGGTGCCGAGCTTCAACACGCTTTTGGATACTTTCAATTTGCCGGTCAGGCCCAGCTCGCTGTACTCGTCGTCGGGCTCATGGCTCTGCGGGCCGAACGGCAGCAGCCCGGTGCCACGGCGATCCGGGCTGGAGTCGAGCTTGAGCCCCAGCTCCCCCAATGCGTCGAGACCGAAACCGAAGGTGCCGTCGGTGAATCCGGATTCGATACGCGCCGTGAAACCCTGGGCCCATTCCTCGGCCTTGGATTGCGGCGCGTTGTGCTGACGGAAATCGCGGTTGATGTAGTGGTTGCGCATATCGATGCGGGCCTTGCTGTCGCCGATGAAGTCGGCCATGGCGCTGGGGGCGAACATGGGCAGGCTTAATGCGGCGGCCAGCGAAAACAGTGATTCACAAGGTGCGTGACGTGCGGGTTTCATTATTTTTATTCCCTGCCAATATTCAGTGTTTGCTGGCGCCAGTGGCACCAATGCCGGTCATCGAACGGATGAACTGCGCCAGATAACGACCGCGCTCAAGGACTGCACGGGGCGAGGTGTCGGTGACGGAAAACAGCCATGCACTGAAGAACGCCAGGCTCATGGAAAACAGCGCCGGGTTGGAATACGGGAACAGCGCCTTGTCGTGATGCATCACGTTGACCCACACCGCCGGGCTCAGCACCAGCAGGACAATCGCCGAGACCAGGCCGGACAGGCTGCCGAGGACGGCGCCGCGGGTGGTCAGGCCTTTCCAGTACATCGAGAGGAACAGCACCGGGAAATTCACCGACGCGGCGATGGCCAGCACCAGGCCCGAGAGGAAGGCAATGTTCTGCGACTCGAACAGCAGGCCGAGGATGATCGCCAGCACACCGATGCACAGGGTGGCGATTCGCGACACGCGCATTTCCTGCTGTTCAGTGGCCTGGCCCTTGCGCATCACGCAGGCATACAGGTCATGGGACACCGCCGAGGCGCCGGACAGTGCCAGCCCGGCAACCACCGCCAGAATGGTGGCGAAGGCGACCGCCGAGATGAAACCGAGGAACAGGTTGCCGCCTACCGCCTGGGCCAGGTGCACGGCGATCATGTTGCCGCCGCCGATGATCGCACCGCTGGCGTCACGGAATGCCGGATCGGTGCCGACCATGACGATGGCGCCGAAGCCGACGATGATCAGCAGCAAGTAGAAGTAGCCGATGAAACCGGTGGCGTAGAACACGCTTTTACGCGCTTCCTTGGCATCGCTGACGGTGAAGAAACGCATCAGGATATGCGGCAGGCCGGCGGTGCCGAACATCATGCCAAGCCCTAAGGAAATCGCATCGACCGGGTTGGACAGCAAACCGCCGGGGGCCATGATCGCGTTGCCCTTGGCATGCACGGCGGTGGCGCCGGCAAACATCGCCTCGGTGCTGAAGCAGAAGTGCTTGAGCACCATGAACGCCATGAAGCTGGTGCCGAACAACAGCATCACCGCCTTGATGATCTGCACCCAGGTGGTGGCGAGCATGCCGCCGAAGGTGACGTAGAACACCATCAGCACGCCGACCAGCATCACCGCATAGAGGTAGTCGATACCGAACAGCAACTCGATCAGCTTGCCGGCGCCGACCATCTGCGCCACCAGGTACATCAGCGCCACGGTCAGGGTGCCGAAGGCCGAGGTCAGGCGTACCGGGGTTTGCTCCAGGCGATAGGACACCACGTCGGCAAAGGTGTACTTGCCCAGGTTACGCAGGCGTTCGGCGATCAGGAACAGGATGATCGGCCAGCCGGCCAGCACGCCCAATGCGTAGAGCAGGCCGTCGTAGCCATTGAGGAACATCATCGCGGAAATGCCGAGGAACGAGGCGGCCGAGATCATGTCGCCGGCAATCGCCAGGCCGTTCTGGAAACCGGTCATGCCGCCACCGGCGGTGTAGAAATCGGCGGCGGAGCGGGTGCGAAGTGCCGCCCAGCGCGTCACGCCGAGGGTGAACAGGACGAACACCAGGAACATGCCGATGGCGTTCCAGTTCAGCGGCCGGGAGACGCCGTCGGCGGCCACCGCGATATCAGTGACCACCGCCAGCGGCAGCAGGAACAAGGCGAGAAGGCGGTTCATCGGGCGCACTCCTGCTTGAGTTTTTCATTCAAAGGATCGATCACGTTGTTGGCGCGATAGACATAGAAGCCGGTCAGCGCGAAGGCCAGCCCGACGATCACGACACCCACCAGCATGCCCACGGTGGTCACGCCGCCGCTCAGGGATTGGCCGAGGGTAGAGGGGGAGAAAGCCACCAGCAGCACGAAGCCGTAGTAGATCACCAGCATGGCCAGGCTCAGTGACCAGTACAGCTTCTGTTTGCGACGAACCAGCTGGATGAAATCCGGGTGCTGGCGGATGAGTTCTATTTCTTGCGGGCTCATGGTGACTCTCCTTTGTTGTTTTTGTTGTGGGGGGGGAAGCAAGTACGGCGCGAACTCTGTAGGAGCGAGCCTGCTCGCGATGAACCTGAGATCGCCGCGGGGTATCAGGCAACCCGCGTCATCGTTCACGACCATCGCGAGCAAGCTCGCTCCTACAGGGGGGCGGTGCGGGCCGATCAGAGCTGATCGAAATCCAGCACCACCTTGTCGCTGATCGGGAACGCCTGGCACGACAGCACGTAGCCGGCGGCCACTTCGTAGTCTTCCAGGGCGTGGTTGCTGTCCATTTCCACTTCGCCTTCGATGACCTTGCACTTGCAGGTCGAGCACACGCCGGCCTTGCACGAGTAGGGCAGTTCCGCACCTTGCTCGTTACCGGCGTCGAGAATGCTCTGGCTGTTGCGTGGCAGGTCGAAGGCCAAGGCGCGGCCGTCGCTGATCACGGTGATCTGGCTGACCGCCGCGTCCACTTGACGGGCGGCTTCACGGGCTGCACGTTTTTGCTCACTGCCGGCGGCGGCGAACAGTTCGAAATGGATGCGTTCGGCTGGCATGCCCTTGGCCTTGAGGCTGTCGCGCACGGTCTCGGTCATTTCCTGCGGGCCGCAGATGAACGCCGCATCGAGCGCCTTGACGTCGAGCCAGCGGGTGAACAGCTGCTCGCACTTCTCGGCGTTGATCCGGCCGTTGTACAGGTCGACGTCCTGCTGCTCGCGGCTGAACACGAAGATCAGGTTCAGGCGTTGCAGGTAGCGGTTCTTCAGGTCTTCCAGCTGCTCGCGAAACAGCGCGCCGGAGCTGGAGCGGTTGCCGTACAGCAGGGTGACGCGGCTGTGGGGTTCGGTTTCCAGGGTGGTCTTGATGATCGACAGGATCGGCGTGATCCCGCTGCCCGCGGCCACGGCCAGGTAGTTGCCGTGGCGAGCCGGGTCGAGTTCGACGCAGAAATGCCCGGCCGGTGGCATCACTTCCAGGGTATGCCCGGCCTTGAGCTGTTCGTTGGCAAACGCCGAAAAGCGTCCACCGGCCACACGCTTGACCGCGATACGCAATTCACCGTCGTTGACCCCGGTGCAGATCGAATAGGAGCGGCGTACTTCTTCGCCGTCCAGTCGGGTGCGCATCACCAGGTGCTGGCCCTGGGTGAAATGAAAGCTGTCTTGCAGGTGCTGCGGAATCTCGAAGGCGATGGACACCGCGTCACGGGTCTCGGCGCGCACGTCCTTGATGGTCAGGCTGTGAAATTTGCTCATTGTTGTTCTCCAGCTGGGACGGCCGATTCGCCGCTCAGATGCACTTGAAATAGTCGAACGGTTCCCGGCAATCGACGCAGCGGTACAGCGCCTTGCAGGCGGTGGAGCCGAACTCGCTGAGCACTTCGGTGTGGGCGCTGCCGCATTGCGGGCACACAACCTGCGGGCTTTCACCGAGCAGGCTGCGCTTGCTGGTGCTGCCCTCGGGCGGTGCGATGCCGTAGGCGCGCAGGCGTTCACGGCCGCTGGCGCTGATCCAGTCGGTGGTCCAGGCCGGGGTCAACTTGCGCTCAAGCTGCGGCGCCTTGAACCCGGCGAGTTCCAGGGCTTCACGGATATCGCTCTCGATCACTTCGGTGGCCGGGCAGCCGGAGTAGGTCGGCGTGACCACCACGTGAAGGTGGCCGGCCTGCCAGTCCAGGTCGCGGACGATGCCCAGGTCAACCACGCTGACCACCGGCACTTCCGGGTCCATGACCTCTGAAAGGATCGCCCAGGCGGCAGCCAGGTCGGTCGGACCCGCCGGCCGGGCGCCGAGGTCGCTGGCGATCAGCTCACCAGGTTGCATCGGGGTACGCTCGTGGCAGGCACTGCATTTCGGCCAGCAGGATGCCCAGGTGTTCGCTGTGCAGGCCCTTGCGCGCATTCAGGTAGAAATAGCTCGGCGCGGCGGGCACGGGCAGGGTGGCGCTGGTAAAGATCTGCTCGACCTTGGCTTGCCACTGGGCGGCCACGCTGGCGATGGCCGGGGTGATGCCGGCTTCGTACAGGCGCTGTTCGCTGTCGTCGGCGGCGATCAGTTCCACGGTGAAGCGCCAGACTTCAGGGATGGCCGCGAGCATGCGCTTGTGGCTTTCCTCGGTGCCGTCGCCCAGACGCTCGACCCACTCGCCGGAGCGGCGCAGGTGGTAGGTCACTTCCTTTACTGACTTGGCGGCGATCCCGGCGATGCGTTCGTCGCTGGACTGGCTCAGGCCCTGCAATACCGGCAAGTGCCAGGCGTCGTAGAGGAACTGCTTGAGCATGGTCACCGCGAAGTCGCCGTTGGGTTGTTCCACCAGCAGCAGATTGCGGTAAGCGCGCTCGTCACGACGGAACGCCAGGTGATCGGCGTCACGGCCGTCGTCCAGCAGTTCGGCGGCGTATTCCAGCCAGTTGCGCGCCTGGCCTACCAGGTCGAGGCCGACGTTCATTAGTGCCAGCTCTTCTTCCAGTGCCGGTGCCTTGCCGCACCACTGGCACAGGCGTTGACCCTGGATCAGGGCGCTGTCGCCGAGGCGCAGCAGGTATTCGATCAGATCAGTCTTGTTGTCCATGGTCGACCTCACATGTGCCCGACTTCGGCCGGCAGCTCGTAGAAGCTGGCGTGGCGGTAAACCTTGTCGTCCGACGGGTCGAACAGCGGGTCTTTTTCATCCGGCGACGAAGCGGTGATCAATGCCGAAGGCACCACCCACAGGCTCACGCCTTCGCTGCGACGGGTGTAGAGCTCGCGCGCGTTTTCGATGGCCATGGTGGTATCGGCGGCATGCACGCTGCCGACGTGCTTGTGGTTCAGGCCGTGCTTGCTGCGCACGAAGACTTCGAAGAGGGTCCACTCGGACATTTCAGTTACTCCACATAGAGGCTCTGCAGGAGCGAGCTTGCTCGCGATGTACCCGCGAGCACCGCGGGGTGTCAGGCAGCCAGCGTTAACGTTGACGACCATCGCGAGCGAGCTCGCTCCTACAGGGGGTACGGTTGTCTTAGGCGGCGTTCTTGTTTTGTTTTTTGCGGGCGTGGGCGACGGCGGCTTCGCGAACCCAGGCTCCGTCTTCGATCGCCTTGCGGCGGGCGGCGACGCGTTCCTGGTTGCACGGGCCGTTGCCCTTGAGCACTTCGTAGAATTCGTTCCACTGGATTTCGCCGAAGTCGTAGTGGCCGCGCTCGGCGTTCCACTTCAGGTCCGGGTCAGGGCAGGTGCAGCCCAGCAGTTCCAGCTGCGGGATGGTCTGGTCGATGAAGCGCTGGCGCAGTTCGTCGTTGCTCTGGCGCTTGATTTTCCAGGCCATGGACTGGGCGCTGTTCGGCGAGTGTTCGTCGCTTGGGCCAAACATCATCAGCGACGGCCACCACAGGCGGTTGATCGCGTCCTGGACCATGTCTTTTTGCGCCTGGTTACCGTGGCGCATCATGGTCAGGAGGATTTCGTAGCCCTGGCGCTGGTGGAAGCTCTCTTCCTTGCAGATGCGGATCATCGCCCGGGAGTACGGGCCGTAGGAGGTGCGTTGCAGCACCACCTGGTTGACGATCGCCGCGCCATCCACCAGCCAGCCCACCGCGCCCATGTCGGCCCAGTTCAGCGTCGGGTAATTGAAGATGCTCGAGTACTTGGCCTTGCCGCTGTGCAGCCTGGCGATTTCCTCATCGCGGTCGGCGCCGAGGGTTTCCATGGCGCTGTACAGGTACAGGCCGTGGCCGGCTTCGTCCTGGATCTTGGCCATCAGTTGCAGTTTGCGTTTGAGCGACGGCGCGCGAGTGACCCAGTTGCCTTCGGGCAGCATGCCGACGATTTCGGAGTGGGCGTGCTGGGAAATCTGCCGGATCAGGGTCTGGCGGTAGGCATCTGGCATCCAGTTCTTGGCTTCGATCTTGATTTCTGAATCGATTTTTTCCTGGAAGGCGCGTTCCTGGTCGGACATTTCCGAGAGGTTCTTGATGCGCTTTACGCCTGTTTCTACGAGCTGTGCGTACATTTTTGAGTTCCCGCCTTGAATCTGTTCTGGGGCATGGGGACTTTATAAGCGATACAGAATTTAATATCAAACACAAAATGACGTGTCGTATTTGTTTTTTGTATCGCTTTGGGTGGATGGTCGCTTTTTGGGGCGGGCCACCTGTGGGAGCGAGCCTGCTCGCGAAGGCGGCCTGACAGCCGACCTGTCTTTTGTTGACCGCGTACATATCCATTCCTGCGGTAATGGCGGCTGGCGGTTTCGCCCTTACGGCGAGTCACTTTTTTTACAAGCGCCTAAAAAAAGTAACCAAAAAAACGCTCGCCCCGAACGTACGGCCCCTCGCTTAGGCTCGGCGTTCCTTCGCTCCGGCATTCATCCGGGGGCATTGCCCTCCGGTCGGCTTCGCTTCGACCTACATGCAATGAGTTCGACTGCGTCGAACGGCGCTGCGCGCCCATCCCCGGATGAACACCTCCGCTCAGCCTGCCGAGGGGGCGGGTGGATCAAGATCACAAGCTGCAGGCGAGCTAACGCTCGACCTGTTGAGTGGTGAGAAGCGGCGCGGTGTGGGCTGCTCTGCTTTTGCTCTTCTGTGGGAGCGAGCCTGCTCGCGATGGCGGCCTGACAGCCGACCAAGATCTTGCTGATGCCCACCGTTCAAATTGTGGGAGCGGGCTTGCCCGCGAAGGCGGCCTGCCAGCCGACCAATCTCTCGCAGGCATACCCGGATCAACTGTGGGAGCGAGCCTGCTCGCGATGGCGGTCTGCCAGCTGACCGAAATCTTGCTGATGTACTGAGTACCTGTGGGAGCGAGCTTGCTCGCGATAGCGACCTGCCAGTCGACCAGGAACATCACAGACGAACGCACCCAGCAACCAGGCCGGCCGGTAGGCCGCCTCGGACGCTGTTGCGGTGTACGCCCCCTCGTGAGGCCGAGCGCAGGTTCTGCGCAGTGGGCAACCCGGCATGGATGCCGGGTTAGCCGCCGCCGGCCATGGATGGCCGATGGCGGCGGGCTCTGTAGGAGCGAGCTTGCTCGCGAAAAACCTGAGGGCACCGCGGGGTGCCAGGCTCCCCGCATCATCGTTGACCTCCATCGCGAGCAAGCTCGCTCCTACAGGCTTTTCAAAGTGACCCGCTGTAAGAGCGGAACCATAGGAGGCCGTTACCGAAGAAACGGATATGTACGCAATCAACAAAAGACAGCCCGGCAGTCAGGCCGCCATCGCGAGCAAGCTCGCTCCCACAGGGATTGTGCTCGGCTCCAGAGTCAGCAAAGCCCCGGCAAAAAAAAGCCCCGCAATAAGCGGGGCCATAAAGGGTGCAGCAGTCATGCTTTAGGACGTTTATCCAACACGTGGCAAGCCTTGCCCTCCGATCGCTTGATCGAATGAAACGGCTGCAAGACAACCCGCGAACTGATCCCGATATACGTCTTGATGTGTTTGCTCAATTCCCCACAAACAGCCTTCTGCTGTTCTTCGCTCAGGTGCTGGTGCTCAGCCTTCAACTCGACATGCACATCAACGCTGTCCAGGTTTCCATTGCGATACAGATGGATCTCATAGCACTCGGCGAGTTGTTTGACTTTGAGTACCTGTTCCTCGATCTGCGTCGGAAACACGTTGACCCCACGGATGATCAGCATGTCGTCGCTGCGTCCGGTGATCTTGTCGATACGTCGCATCGGTCGCGCCGTACCCGGCAGCAGGCGCGTCAGGTCGCGGGTGCGGTAGCGGATCATCGGCAGGGCTTCTTTGCTCAGGGAGGTGAACACCAATTCGCCCATCTGGCCGTCCGGCAGTACTTCGCCGGTGACCGGATCGATGATTTCCGGGTAGAAGTGGTCTTCCCAGATGGTTGGGCCGTCCTTGGTTTCGGCGCATTCCATGGCGACGCCCGGCCCCATGATTTCCGACAGGCCGTAGATGTCCAGGGCGGTGATGCCCAGGCGCGCTTCGATGGCGCTGCGCAGTTCGGCGGTCCAGGGTTCGGCGCCGAAGATGCCCAGGCGCAGGGCCAGTTTGTGCGGGTCGATGCCCTGGCGCTCGATTTCGTCGGCGATGTTGAGCATGTACGACGGCGTGACCATGATGATGTCCGGCTGGAAATCCTTGATCAGTTGCACTTGCTTTTCGGTCTGGCCGCCGGACATTGGGATCACCGTGCAGCCCAGGCGTTCGGCGCCGTAGTGCGCGCCGAGGCCGCCGGTGAACAGGCCGTAGCCATAGGAGATGTGCACCTTGTCGCCACGGCGGCCACCGGCGGCGCGGATCGAGCGGGCCACCACGTTGGCCCAGGTGTCGATGTCGTTCTGGGTGTAGCCGACCACGGTCGGTTTGCCGGTGGTGCCGCTGGACGCGTGCAGGCGCACGATGTCGTTCATCGGCACGGCAAACATGCCGTAGGGGTAGTTGTCGCGCAGGTCGGACTTGGTGGTGAAAGGGAATTTCGCCAGGTCGTCGAGGGACTTGATGTCGTCCGGGTGCACGCCCAGCGCATCGAAACGCTGACGGTACAGCGGCACGTTGTTGTAGGCGTGGTTCAGGCTCCAGCGCAGGCGCTCCAGCTGATGCTGGCGCAGTTCGTCGATGCTGGCGGTTTCCAGCGGGTCCAGCACAGGGTTCAGCACGGCTTGGGCAATTGGCATGTTCATGTGTTCACTCGAATTGTTTTTGTGTTCCAGCCCTTTTGCACAAGGGCTTTGAGTGCATGCCCCAAGGATACCTCTCGGCTCCTCGGGAATCGCGATTCTTTAGTGGGATAGACGCTCGATGATCAGCGCGATCCCCTGGCCGACGCCGATGCACATGGTGCACAGGGCGTAGCGGCCGTTACGTTCCTCAAGTTCATGCAGGGCGGTGGTCACCAGTCGTGCGCCGCTCATGCCCAACGGGTGACCGAGGGCGATGGCGCCGCCGTTGGGGTTGACCCGCGGATCGGTGTCGCTCAGGCCAAGCTCGCGCAGCACCGCCAGACCCTGTGCGGCAAACGCTTCGTTGAGCTCGATCACGTCCATGTCGGCCAGGCTCAGGTTGGCCACTTCCAGCACCTTGCGCGTGGCCGGCACCGGGCCGATGCCCATGATCCGTGGTTCTACGCCGGCAGTGGCCATGGCCACGACCCGGCCACGGGCGGTCAGGCCGTGGCGCTTGGCGACTTGCGGGCTGGCCAGCAGCAGCGCGCAGGCGCCGTCGTTGACCCCGGAGGCGTTGCCGGCGGTGATGCTGCCGCCTTCGCGGAACGGCGTGCCGAGTTTGGCCAGCTGTTCGAGCGTGGTGTCGCCGCGTGGATGTTCGTCGTGCTCGACCACTTTGGCCGGGCCTTTGCGCTGCGGGATTTCCACGGCGACGATTTCCTTCGCCAGGCGCCCATTGGCCTGGGCGGCCGCTGCACGCTGCTGGCTGCGCAGGGCGAAGGCGTCCTGGTCGGCCCGGGAGATGTTGAACTGTTCGGCGACGTTCTCCGCGGTTTCCGGCATGGAGTCGATGCCGTAGGCCTTTTTCATCAGCGGATTGACGAAGCGCCAGCCGATGGTGGTGTCGAAGATTTCCGCCGAACGGGAAAATGCCTGCTCGGCCTTGCCCATTACCAGCGGCGCGCGGGACATCGATTCGACGCCGCCGACCAGCATCAACCCGGTTTCGCCGCTGCGAATCGCCCGGGCGGCGGTGCCGATGGCATCCAGCCCGGAGCCACACAGCCTATTGAGCGTGGTGCCGGGTACGCTGACCGGCAATCCGGCCAGCAGGGCCGACATGCGCGCGACGTTGCGGTTGTCTTCGCCGGCCTGGTTGGCGCAGCCGTAGATCACGTCGTCGACTGTGCTCCAGTCGACTTGCGGGTGGCGGCGCAGCAGTTCGCGCAGCGGCACCGCACCGAGGTCGTCGGCGCGCACGCTGCTCAGGACTCCGGCGTAGCGGCCTATCGGGGTGCGGACGGCATCGATGATCAGGGCGTCATTCATTCGGGGTCTCCTGCGTCAGCACCGGGCCGCGCACTTTGTAGGATTTGCCATGGAACAGGGCGATCAACTGGCCCTGCTGGTTTTCGATGCGTACGTCGTAGTTGCCGGTGCGCCCGGAGCGGCTCTGCTCGATGCAGTCGGCGTTCAGCGTGTCACCCAGACGGGCCGGGGCGATGTAGTCGATGCTGCAACCGATGGCCACGGTGGCTTCGTTGTAGCTGTTGCAGGCAAAGGCGAACGCCGAATCGGCGAGGGCGAACAGGTAGCCGCCGTGGCAGGTGCCGTGGCCCTGGACCATGTCGGCGCGCACGGTCATGCCGACCCGGGCGCAACCGGGGCCGGCCGAGAGCAGGCGCATGCCCATGGCCTGGCTGGCGGCGTCGCGCTGGAACAGCGACTGCGCGCATTCACTGGCCAGGGTCATGGCTTCGTGGTTAGTCATGGAAGTTTCTCCCTTCGGCGACGCGACGGCGCAGCAGCAGCGACGGTCGGTAGCGTTCTTCGCCATAACTGGCTTGCAGGTTTTCCAGCGTTTGAAGAATGTGCGACAGGCCAATGGCATCGGCCCAGGCCAGCGGCCCCTGTGGATAGTTGACCCCGGCGCGCATCGCCAGATCGATGTCGGCGGCCGACGCCACGCCCTGCAGCAGGGCATCGGCGGCTTCGTTGGCGAGCATCGCCACGGTGCGCAGGACGGCGAGGGCCGGGCTGTCGCTGAGCAGGCTGACCTTGAGGCCGGCCCGTTGCAGCAGGGCCACGCCTTGTTCGAGCGCGAGTGGATCAATGCCTGCCGCATGGCTGATAGCGATGCGTTTGGCATTGGCGTAATCGAACGCCAGATCCAGCAGGATCAGGTTACGCAGGCCGTCTTCGCGAGCCCGCTGACAGGCCATGCGCCCATCGCTCAAGGCCAGCACGGCGTCACCGACCCGCAGCAAGCCCTGACCATCACGCTGGACGATCTCGACGCCTTGTTCATGCAAGCGTGCGAGCAAGCCTTGAGCAATACCGAGGTCGCCTTCCACGGCACAGACCTCGACTTTCGCATCGCTGCTGATTTCAGCCGCTTGCGGACGTTCCGAACCTTGGGCGTAGCTGTAAAAACCCTGGCCGCTCTTGCGTCCCAGGCGGCCGCCGTCCACCAGTTCTTTCTGGATCAGCGAAGGCAGGAAACGCGTGTCCTGGTAATAGGCGTCGAACACCGAACAAGTCACGGCGTAGTTGACGTCGTGGCCGATCAAGTCGGTCAGCTCGAACGCGCCCATGGCAAAGCCGCCGGCTTCGCGCATCAGCGCATCCAGGGTCGGGCAGTCGGCCGCGCCTTCCTGCAGCATCCGCAGGCTTTCGGCATAGAACGGCCGGGCCACGCGGTTGACGATGAAACCCGGCGTCGAACGGGTGTGCACCGGTTTTTTGCCCCAGGCCTTGGCGGTGTCGTACAGGCACTCAGCCAGGACGGGATTGCTGGCCAGGCCGGAAACGATTTCCATCAACGCCATGACCGGCGCCGGATTGAAGAAGTGCAGGCCGAGCAAGCGTTCTGGATGTTCAAGCTGCGCGGCGATGCTGGTGATCGACAGCGACGAGGTGTTGCTGGCGAGGATGCAGTGCTCGCCGCAGATGCCTTCGAGCTGACGGAACAGTGCCCGCTTGACCTCGAGGTTCTCGACGATGGCCTCGATGATCAGCTCGCAATCGGCCAGAGCTTCGATGGCCTCCACCGCTTGCAGGCGGGTAATGGTTGCGCTGCGCGATTCGGCGGACAGCTTGCCGTTCTCGACCCGTTTGCCCAGTTGTCGATCGATGCCTTCGATGGCCTGCGCCGCCGCGCCGGGACGGTTGTCCAGCAGCAACACCGGATGGCCAGCTTGCGCCGCGACCTGGGCGATGCCGGCGCCCATGGCCCCGGCGCCGATCACGGCGATGCGTGCAGAGGTGTTCAATGCGGTCATGACTCAGCGCCCCTTGAAGCTTGGGGTGCGTTTTTCCATGAAGGCGCCGACGCCTTCGCGATAATCCTCGCTACGCCCGGCCAGGCGTTGCAGATCGCGCTCCAGTTCAAGCTGTTCGTCGAAGCTGTTGCTCAGGCTGGCGTTGAGGCTGCGTTTGATCAGCGCCAGGCCGTAGGTGGGTTGAGTGGCGAGGTGGCGGGCCAGTTTCAGTGCTTCGTCGCGCAGGTCGGCGTCGTCCACGCACTGGTAGATCAAGCCCCATTGTTCGGCCTGTTCGGCGCTCAGGCGATTGCCAAGCAAGGCCAGGGCCTTGGCTCGGGCCATGCCGACCAGCCGTGGCAAGGTCCAGGTGCCACCGGAATCGGGAATCAGGCCGATCTTGCAGAACGCCTGGATGAAACTGGCCGAACGCGCCGCCAGCACCAGGTCGCAGGCCAGCGGAATGTTGGCGCCGGCACCGGCGGCGACGCCGTTGACCGCGCAGATCACCGGCAGCGGCAGGTCGCGCAACTGGCGGATCAGCGGGTTGTAGAACTTCTCGATGGACTCACCAAGATCCGGCACGGCGCTGCCCGGCGCGACATTGCGGTCGCTCAGGTCCTGCCCGGCGCAGAAGCCGCGACCTTCACCGGTCAGCAGTAGAACGCGCACGTCCGGGTTCTGCCGCACTTGCTTGAGTGCTTCTTTCACTTCGCCGTGCATCTGGGTGTTGAAGCTGTTGAGCTGGTCTGGCCGGTTGAGGCTGAGCAGGGCGACGCCGGCGTCGATGGAAAACAGGATGTGTTCGAAGTTCATGGTCTGGGCGTTCTCTTGGCAGTCGTTCGAATTCGTTGGATTACTGGCCGGTGAAGGTCGGCGCGCGTTTTTCCTGGAAGGCCGCAATGCCTTCGTCGCGGTCACTGGTGCCGGCCAGCACGGTGAAGGCGTGGCGCTCGAAGCGCAGGCCGCTGGCCAGGTCGGTGTCCATGGCCTTGAGCAGCGCTTCCTTGGCCAGGCGTACGGCCAGTGGCGCTTTGGTCGCAATGCTGCGGGCGATGTGCAGGGCGCGATCGACGGTGAACTCCGGTTGGGTGACTTCGCTGACCAGGCCGGCGCGTTGGGCCTGGCGGGCGTCGATCGGCTCGCCGGTGAGGACCATCTGCATGGCCATGGATTTGCCGACGGCGCGCAGCAGACGCTGGGTGCCGCCAGCGCCGGGCATGATCCCGAGGTTGATTTCCGGCTGGCCGAAGCGCGCGTCTTCCCCGGCAATGATGATGTCGGCGTGCATCGCCAGTTCGCAGCCACCGCCGAGGGCGAAGCCGTTGACCGCGGCGATCAGCGGTTTGCTGAAGCGGGTGATGGTTTGCCACGAGGCCTGGCGCGGATCGTCGAGGATGCCGACCAGGTTGCGTTCGGCCATTTCCTTGATGTCGGCGCCGGCGGCGAAGGCTTTGCGGCTGCCGGTGAGGACCACGACGCGGGTGTCGGGGTCGGCTTGCGCGGCGTTCAGTTCAGCGGCCAGTTCGCCCAGCAACTCGGTGGTCAAGGCGTTCAGGGCTTGCGGGCGCTGCAGGGTAATCAGGCGGACGCCAGGCTCGATCAATTCGACGGCAAGGGTCAGAGGCATGGCGGATGCCCTCAGGGTGCACGCTCGGCGTGGTGCCGGCTCGTTATTGGATCGGCCTCGGGGGCCGGTTTTGCCCAAGTATAGCTACAACGTGATACGCAAATGCAATAATAAAATTGATTTAATGTGTCCTAAATGTGTGGTTTTCGATTTTATGTCTTTCTGTTGAAGGGGCGCTGATAATGGGTTTTCCCCTGATTTAATTGGGCTTTGTAGCGTTTTTTGGGGCGCGTTGGTTTTCGTCGGAAAGGTGAGTTTCAAGTGATACGGTTTTTAGTCTTTGTGCTGGTAAAAGTGATGTGATACAAAATAGGCCATTATTTGCATCGCTTTGCGAAGGAACCTGCCATGACCTGCTACAGCCTTGATGGCCTGACTCCTGTGGTTGACCCGAGCGCTTATGTGCACCCGTCTGCCGTATTGATCGGCGATGTGATCATCGGCCCGCATTGTTATGTGGGGCCGTTGGCCAGTCTGCGCGGGGACTTCGGGCGGATCGTGCTGGAGGAGGGCGCCAACCTGCAGGACACCTGTGTGATGCACGGTTTCCCCGACAGCGACACGGTGGTGGAGCGCAACGGCCACATCGGCCACGGCGCGGTGCTGCACGGGTGCCGGATCGGCGCCGATGCGCTGGTGGGCATGAATGCGGTGGTGATGGACAACGCCCGGATCGGCCCGCGTTCATTCGTGTCGGCGGCGGCGTTCGTCAAGGCCGGTTTCGAATGCCCGGAACAGTCGCTGGTCATGGGCGCACCGGCCAGCATCAAGCGCAGCCTCAGCGATCAGGAAGTGGCGTGGAAACAGGCCGGCACCCGGGAGTATCAGCAACTGGCCCAGCGTTGCCTCGAGCAGATGCAGGTGTGCGAACCGCTGAGCGAACCGGAACCGGATCGCCCGCGTATCAGTGACAGTGGGTTGCGGCCAAAAGGCAGCACTTTGTGAACACCGTCCCCTACTGTAGGAGCGAGCCTGCTCGCGATGGTGGGTCAGCTACCTTGGTGTCGACTGACACACCATCGCGAGCAGGCTCGCTCCTACAAGGGATTGGGATTAACCCCTTAGCTTTCGGTATATTCCTTTTCTTTTTTTGCACGGAACGCCCATGTCGTCCCTGACTCCCTTGAACCACCTGATTACCCGCTTCCAGGAGCAGACGCCGATCCGCGCCAGTTCCTTGATCATCACGTTGTACGGGGATGCCATCGAACCCCATGGCGGCACCGTGTGGCTGGGCAGCCTGATTCAGTTGCTCGAACCCATCGGCATCAACGAACGGCTGATCCGCACTTCGATTTTTCGCCTGACCAAGGAAGGCTGGCTGACCGCCGAGAAAGTCGGTCGCCGCAGTTACTACAGCCTGACCGGCACCGGCCGTCGCCGTTTCGACAAGGCCTTCAAACGGGTCTACAGCACCACGATGCCGGCCTGGGATGGTTCCTGGTGCCTGGTGATGCTCTCGCAACTGACCCAGGACAAACGCAAACAGGTGCGCGAGGAACTGGAATGGCAAGGCTTCGGCGCGATTTCGCCGGTGGTGCTGGCCTGTCCGCGCAGCGACCGGTCCGACGTCAACGCGACCCTGCTCGACCTCGGCGCCCAGGAGGACACCATCGTCTTCGAAACCACCGCCCAGGACGTCCTGGCCTCCAAGGCCCTGCGCCTGCAGGTACGCGAGAGCTGGAACATCGAGGAGCTGGCCGCGCACTACAGCGAGTTCATCCAGTTGTTCCGGCCGCTGTGGCAAGCCCTGCGCGAGCAGGAAAACCTGCAACCGGCCGACTGCTTCCTGGCGCGGGTGCTGTTGATTCACGAGTACCGCAAGCTGCTGCTGCGCGACCCGCAACTGCCGGACGAGTTGCTGCCCGGCGACTGGGAAGGCCGCGCCGCCCGCCAGTTGTGCCGCAACATTTACCGTTTGATCTACGCCAAGGCCGAAGAATGGCTGAACGCTGCACTGGAAACGGCCGACGGCCCGTTGCCGGATGTCGGTGAAAGCTTCTATCGGCGTTTTGGCGGACTGAAATAGCACGTCATTGTTCAGGGAGTGGTGCGGTTCAGGAGACTCGAAGCATCCGGTGTCGTGTGGATTGACGTAGACAATAAAAATAAGCCTGCGTGAGGCCTGACATGATTTCTACAACAGCACAGCGCCAGGATGGGTTCGACCAGTGGATCCATCAGATCAACCAGATCTGTGGCGCCTTCAACGCACAACCCCTGGGCAGCGAGTTTGCCGGGCGCATCCGCGAATACCAGAGCGATGCGCTCAAACTCAGTTTCGTCGACGTGTGCCAGGCGCGGTTGTACCGTACGCCCCAGGAAGTCGCGGCGGGCGAGGGCGGCAAGTACTTCGCGGTGTTCCAGCTCGACGGCACGGCGGGCATGGCCCAGGGCGACGACAAGGTCTTGTTGTCCCCCGGCGACATCACGCTGATCGATGCCTCCCGCCCCAGCGATTTCACCTACGGCGAAAACTCCCGGCAGTTGTCGCTGATCCTGCCGTATCAACTGGTCGAGCAAACCCTGCGCTTCAACCCGGTCAAGTGCGGCCACCGGATTGCCGCGACCTCGCCCATCGCCATGCTCTCGCACCGGCTGATCCTCGACGCCACCCGCCAGCAGCACCTGACCCGCCAGGAAAGCGAAGCGACCCTGGAGGCGATCGTCAGCCTGCTGCGCCCGGCGATCAGCCAGGTTGACGATTGCACCGATGCCCATGAGCGGATCTTCCGCAAGACGCTCACCTGTATCGACGAAAACATTCGCTCCGAAGACCTGTGCCCGGAATGGCTGGCGCGGGAAGTCGGCATGTCCACCCGTGGCCTGTACCGGATGTTTGCCAAGAAGGGATTGGTGGTGGCGCGCTACATCAAGAACCGTCGCCTGGACCTGTGCGCCGAATCCCTGCGCCAATCGGGCACGGAGCAGAAGTTGTCGGTGCTGGGGTATTCGTGGGGGTTTTCCGATTCGAGCTACTTCTCCACCGCGTTCAAATCGCGTTTCGGCATTGCGCCGGGGGAGTATCGCAAGCGGTATGCCTGATCGGTTGAACACCGGTCAACCCTGTAGGAGCGAGCTTGCTCGCGATGGTCGTCAACGATAACGCGCGAATTCTGGAGAAACGCGGTGTCTTTGAGATCTTCGCGAGCAGGCTCGCTCCTACAGGTATTGCATACGACCTGTTTACTTTGGTGCGCTGAGGTTCAAGGTCGGCGTTTCATCGAAGAAGTTCCACGGCTTGAGCAGCACATGCACCCACTCGGTCGGCATGATCGGCCATTCCTCGGCGCGGGCGATGTGGGTGGTGCCGGTGGTCAGCCAGACCACATCGTCGGTGTTCTCGATGGAGTGGTTGTCCTGGGTGAACTGCCCCAGGCCCGAGTCCTTGTCCGAGCGGTTCGGGTACTTGCCTTCCGGGTACTTTTCCTCGGGATTGTATTGGGTCACCCACAGTTGCTTGTCCATGAAACTCAGGCGGTGGTAGAGCCATTCGTCCTTGCCGAAGTTGGCGCCCTTGGCCACCGGGTGGGTGCCGCCGGCGTACGGAATCAGTTGATAGGAAACCGGGTTGCCGACCTTGTTCTCCTTGCTGAAGTTGGTCAGCAGGCGCACGGTCGACGGGTCGAATTTCTGCGCCGCTTGCTGCTCGGTGCCGACCACTTTGGTTTCGGTCTGCATGGTGCTGGTGCGCGGGCCGCCACGGTCGTTGGGCAGCACCACCGGGTTCACTTCCACCAGTGAGTTCTGCTCGCCGTCCACGTCCATGTCGAGACGGAAGTTGTAGATGTGCTGGTGCGTGGTGCCGACGATGTTGTGATCGAGCAGGGTGCCGTAGCGCGTGTCTTCCCTGGCGGTGTCTTCGTGCATGGTTTTGGATTTCACGCCCTTGACCGCTTCGATGCCGGTGGCGCCGGCGTCGATGCCGATGGTGCCGTTCTGCTGGAAGACCCAGTCGAAGATGTAGTCGTAGTTGCCCACTGTGCTGATCCAGCGCACCACCAGTTCACGACGCTCGGTGCTGAGGTTGGGCTGGCCCATTTCCTGGTGTTTGTACTCGGGCCCGGCGTAGCGCTCGAACACCGCCATGGCGCGCGGGATAGCGGTCGGTGCGCCGGTGTAGTCGGCGATGGTGGCGTCCAGCAGCACGGCGTTTTGCGGGGCGTCCTTGCCACGGGCGATCGGCGAGGTCAGGGTGCCCATGCCGTAGTCGCCGGAGTCGAGGTAGGCCTTGAAGTACCAGCCGATGTCCGGGTCGCCGTAAGGCACGATCATGCCGCCCAGCGAGCCTTCGTACATGATCTTGCGTTTCTTGCCCTTGTCGTCGTAGGTGACGGTGGACAGGATCGGCCCGACCCGCGAATCGAGGCGAACGTGGAAGTCCCAGTTTTGCCAGTGAATGCTGTTGCCGCTGATGGTGTAGTTCTTGCCCTCGGGCTCGATGATTTCCAGCGGCTTGACTGCGACACCCTGGCGTCCGCGCCCGTCATACGGCGTCGGTTTCATCGGCACCGGAATCAGCGCGTCGTCTTCGATCTTGATCAGCTTCTTCTGTTCCAGGTCGACAATCGCCACCAGGCCCTCGATCGGGTGCGCCCAGTAGTTGCCGTCACCGGTGTTGAGGTAGCTGACGATTTTCAGCAGGCGCTTGTCCTGCGCCAGGCCGTCCTTGCCGTCGAAGTAACCGACGGTCAGGGGCGTGGCCACGACCTTCTTCACGTCGTTGATGCCGCGCTTGGCCAGGGCCTGGGCGTATTCCGGGCTGGTCTCGACGGCCGATTGCACCGTTGCGAAGTCGTCCAGCAAGACCATGCCGTGGGCGCCTTCGATGGGCTTCCAGGACTTGAGTGTCTTAGTGTCGAGATCCACCAGCGCTTCGATCACGTGTTTGCCGTCGAGCACCACGATTGAGGCCTCGCGCGGCTGGGCGGTGTTCTGCCCGGTGAGGGCGAAGTTCCACACCTGATCCTTGGGCGGCGCCTTGACCGAGACTTCGGTGAAGCGGAAACCGGGCTTGTAGTTGTCCGATTTCTTGACGATGTCCACGGCCGTGGTGATTTCGGCGGCGCTCAGGGGATTGAGCGGGTTGGGGCGGGGCTCGACGACGAAGGTCTTGTCCAGCCCGGACTGGAACACCTGGTTGATGAAGTCGGTGGACATGAACGCCTTATGGTCCTTGAACACCACCGGCACCGTCAGCTCGATGCGCTTGCCGTTGAGCATGGCCACTTTGCTGTCGGGCTTGACCTTGAGATAGACCCCGTCCTTGGCAATGGTGAACAGGTTGGCGTAGTCGTCCCATTTCACCGTGGCACCAAAGGCCTCCAGACCCTCTTGCAGCGGCACCATGTCGGCATGACCGCCGTGGGCCTGGGCATTGCCCGCCCAGTAAGGCAGGCCCAGCGTGATAGCCAGGGCGAGACGGGCCAGCGGTTTTCTGTTTCGCAATGCAAGGGAGGTGAACATTCTGGGTTCCTTCGGAAAAGCCGATAACAGCCATGCCCGCACTTTGCTACAGCCAGTGAATAGCTGCATTGGGATTCCTGCCAAAAACCTTTGGATCTGTGCCTGATTGAGCGTAGTCGGGCGGATTCTGACTGTTTTGCTATAGGTCGTCGTACAACAATGAAGGATCGATGACCCTCTTTCAAAACTGACAAGGGAGCAAGCCACGCGTCGCGGTACCTGTGTCCAGGAGCCTGTTTCACGGGTTTATTCGATTATATGTCGCATTTTCAGGGCGGTCAGGCCGTTCAGGTCTAAGGAGTTTTCTTGTTGACAGTGGCCCATGGGACTGGCTATAAATCGCTTAAGTCATACGACGACATATGACATGCACGTCCAAACTAAAAATAAAAAGAGTGTCGACCCCAACATGAATCCAATCGCCTCCCTCTCGCCCCCGAAGTTCTCGTGTTCAGCCACCGGCTTCTATGTCCACACACCCTTGCGCCCGTTACCCGTGACAACCCGTCACTGACTCGCGGGAGAAACGCAGGCTGAGCAATCAGTCGCTGTTTCCCAGTGAGTTGTCTGATGAGTTGTCCGAAATCAGTTGGCCCAATCCCTCGGCGGAAAATGGCCCGTTTCGTCGTGGACCGATGCATTGAAGTGAAGCCCGGCGGCCCAATCGATCTCGTTTTGCACCGAGAGATCATCACCAAAAATCTACAATAAAGTGATGCCATGAACCTCAACGAGCCCATTACTGCGCAACGCGTCAGCCAGTCTGTCGGTAAATACCGATGGACCATTTGTGCATTGTTGTTTTTTGCAACCACCGTCAATTACCTCGACCGCCAGGTGCTCAGCCTGCTGGCGCCGGAGCTGTCGAGGCAATTTGGCTGGAGCAACACCGATTACGCCAACATTGCCGCGGTCTTCCAGTTCACTTACGCGATTTCCATGCTGTTCGCGGGCCGTGTGGTCGACAAGATCGGCACCAAGGCTGCTTTTGTGTTGGCGATTTGTGTCTGGTCGACCGGCGCCGTCATGCACGCCTTTGCAGAACCCATGGGCGAGGGTATCGCCGCCATCTGTGCCGCGCTTGGTATTGCGGTCATCCCTGTCTCGATCGCCGGCTTCATGCTGTCGCGCGCCGTGCTGGCGGTCGGTGAATCGGCCAACTTTCCGGCCGCAATCAAGGTCACCGCTGAGTATTTCCCGAAGAAAGAACGCTCCTTCGCCACCGGGATCTTCAACTCCGGGGCCAACGTCGGCGCGATCCTGGCACCCATTTCGGTGCCGCTGATTGCTGCCCTGTGGGGCTGGCAGGCAGCGTTCATCGTGATCGGCATGCTGGGCTTTATCTGGATGGGCGTATGGCTGGTGCTGTACGACAAACCGGAGCAGCAGAAGCGCCTGTCGGCGCAGGAACTGGCGCACATTCGCAGTGATTCCCCTGTCAGTGCCGCTGTGCAGACGGGCGTCGGCAAAAAGGTTTCCTGGTTCCAATTGCTGAAATACCGCCAGACCTGGGCGTTCGCCTTCGGCAAGTTCATGACCGACGGTGTGTGGTGGTTCTTTCTGTTCTGGCTTCCGACCTACCTGTCGGAGCAGTACGGCCTCAAAGGCGCAGCAATCGTGGTGCCACTGGCCGTGCTGTACAGCATGACCATGGTGGGCAGTATTGGCGGCGGCTGGTTCCCCAGCTATTTCATGGCACGTGGCGACAAGCCGTATGACGGCCGCATGAAAGCCATGCTGGTGATTGCCGTTTTCCCGTTGGTCGTGCTGTTGGCACAGCCATTGGGTCACATCAGCGTCTGGGTACCGGTGTTGCTCATTGGTGTGGGCGCGTCGGCGCATCAGGCCTGGTCGGCCAACATCTTCACCACGGTGTCCGACATGTTTCCGCAAAAGACCGTCGCATCCGTGGTCGGCATTGGCGGTATGGCGGGTGGGTTGGGCGGCGTCTTGCTGACCAAGATCGGTGGCTGGGTGTTCGACTACTACAAATCGGTGGGTGAAATCCGTACCGGCTACATGATCATGTTCGCCGTCTGCGCGCTGGCCTATCTGGTGGCGTGGAGTGTGATGAAGATGCTGGTGCCTCGCCACAAGGAAATTACCGACCTGTGAATGACGGCTTCGAGGGCATCTGCCAGGCGGACTAACCCGTCGGATTGAACAAGGCCGCTGAGCAATCAGCGGCCTTTTGCGTTTCGGGCTACAGGGAGCGCGTTTGAGGCGGCAAGCGATTGCTTTGGTTTAATAAGAAGCATTACTATTCACGCCCCGTTTCCACAGCACAGCGCAATGACCCTCAAGCTGCCCCGCAGACACGGCTTTTTCGAGCATTACGAAGAGTTGGTTGGTACCTGGACCCGTCGCCTGAGGAATCGTCAGCAGGCCGAGGACCTGGCCCACGATACCTTTGTGCGGGTGCTTGAGTCCGATTCGGCGCGGGTTGAACAGCCCCGGGCGTATTTGCACCAGACCGCGCGCAACATTGCCGTGGATGGGTATCGGCGTGAGGACCGGCGGGGCGCCATGGAGTCAGAGGCGATCGATCTCAGTGAGTCGCCGAGCGGCGACCCGGAGCATTTCATGCACGCGATCCAGCTGGCTGATTCCATCGAACGGGCGCTCACCGAGCTGCCGGTCAACTGCCGCAAGGTGTTTGTCTGGCAGAAAATCGAGGGCCTGACCCAGGCCGAAATCGCCGAACGCCTGGGACTGTCCAAGAACATGGTGGAAAAGTATATGATCCGCACGCTTCGGCACCTGCGTGATCGCCTGGACGGGTTGCAGTCATGATCTGTCGCGCCATCTCCTCCCCAGCCAAACAGGAACTTCCATGATGGATACTCGTGATTGTGCGTGCGGGAAAACAACGGTTCGCGATGACGCGGCGCTATGGTTTGTACGTTTGCAGGAGCCTGTCGTCGATGTCGAAGTGCGTCGCCGGTTTCAGGCCTGGCTGGACGAACACCCCCAACACCGAAACGAATTCGAAGTGCTCCAGGGGGTGTGGCGCGCCGCCGATTTGCTTCCGGCGGCGCGTTTGCGTGCCTTGTGTGAAACTCCGCCTGCCCTGAAAAAAACTCGTCCGGTGCTGCGTTACGCGGTAGCCGCCAGCGTGCTCGCGGTGGCGCTTGGCCTGGGTCTGTTCAGCAGCCTGAACCATCCGGCGCCTTACACGGCCGAGTTTTCAACGGCCCTGAATGAGCGGCGCCATGTGGCGTTGCCGGATGGTTCGGCGGTGGATCTGGACAGCCGCAGCCGGATTCAGGTGCGTTTTGAAAAGGCTCAACGCCACGTTGAGCTGAGCGAAGGCGAAGCGATGTTCAGGGTCGCGCACGACACCCGCCGACCCTTTGTGGTCGAGTCGGGCAGCGGCAAGGTCACGGTCACCGGCACCCGGTTCGACGTACGCCGTGGCGCCAGCGAAACCCGGGTGGTGGTGGAGCAGGGCACGGTCAAGGTCCAGGGGCGCGAGGCTGCCGATAACGATTTCATCAATCTGACAGCGGGCCTGGGCACCCACGTCGATGCCCAGGGCAAGGTCGCGGCCGCCTACGCCGTCAACCCGGCGGAAATGACTGCCTGGCGCAGCGGCAAACTGGTGTTCAACAACGCCCGCCTGGCCGACGTCGCCGAGCAGGTCTCACGTTATCGGGAGAAACCGCTCAAGGTCGCCAGCGCAGCGGTCGGCGATCTGCGCCTGACCAGCGTGTTCAAGTCCGACAACACCGACGCACTGCTCAAGGCCTTGCCGAGCATTCTGCCGGTGGCCGTGCGCACCCTTGGCGATGGCAGCCAGGAAATAATTTCAAAATAAAATTCAGGTTTTTTTCGAGTTCATCGTCTTCCTGTTCAACTGCAACTGGTTTGCATTAACAAGCGCACACTCTTGCGATCCACAGGATTACGTTCGACGTGAAAAACTCCACCGCTAAAAACAACAAATTCCCCTGGTTGCCGCTGGCGCTCGCCCTGGCGGTCAACGTTGCGCTGCCCCAGGCCCTTGCCGCCGACGGCATCCGCATCCCGGCGCAACCCTTGGGACAAGCCTTGAGCCAATTGGGCCAGCAAACCTCGCTTCAGGTGTTCTTCAGCCCTGAGCTGGTCGCCGGCAAACAGGCTCCGGCGGTGGACGGCAATATGTCCCCGGAAGACGCACTGCGCCAGTTGCTGCAAGGCAGCGGCCTGCAATACCAGATCGATGAAGGTTCGGTGACCCTGATGCCGGCGCCGACTTCGGCGGCCAACGGCCCGCTGGAGCTTGGCGTGACCGACATCAAGGTGGTGGGCGACTGGCTCGATGACGCCGATGCCGTCTTGGTGCAGAACCACCCTGGCGCACGAACGGTGGTGCGCCGCGAAGCCATGATCGAGCAGGGCGCGATGAACGTCGGCGACGTGTTGAAACGGGTTCCCGGCGTGCAAGTGCAGGACGCCAACGGCACCGGTGGCAGCGACATTTCCCTCAACGTCGGCGTGCGCGGCCTGACTTCGCGCCTGTCGCCTCGCTCCACCGTGCTGATCGACGGCATCCCGGCGGCGTTCGCGCCCTACGGGCAGCCACAACTGTCCATGGCACCGATTTCCTCCGGCAACCTCGACAGCATCGACGTGGTACGCGGTGCCGGCTCCGTGCGCTACGGGCCGCAAAACGTCGGCGGTGTGATCAACTTCGTGACCCGCGCGATCCCGGAACAGGCCTCCGCGGAAATCGGCACCACCCTGGAAACGTCGCAGCACGGTGGCTGGAAACACATCGACACGGCGTTCATGGGCGGCACCGCCGACAACGGCATGGGCGTGGCGCTGTTGTACTCCGGCGTGAACGGCAACGGTTACCGTGAAAGCAACAACGGTAACGACATCGACGACGTGATCCTCAAGACCCATTGGGCGCCGACCGATGTCGACGATTTCAGTCTCAACTTCCACTACTACGACGCCAAGGCCGACATGCCCGGCGGCCTGACCCAGGCGCAGTACGACGCCGACCCGTTCCAGTCGGTGCGCGACTACGACAGCTTCAGCGGCCGTCGCAAGGATGTGTCGTTCAAGTGGGCGCGGCAGATCGACGATCGCACCCAGGCCGAAGTGCTGACCTACTACACCGACAGTTTTCGTGGCAGCACCATCGCCTCACGTGACCTGAAGACACTCAATTCCTATCCGCGCAGCTACTACACCTTCGGTATCGAACCACGGGTCTCCCATGTGTTTGATGTGGGCCCGACCACCCAGGAAGTCAGCGTCGGTTATCGCTACCTGAAGGAAGCCATGCACGAAGAGGCCAGCCGAGTGGCGCTGGTCAACAACGAGCCCGTCGTGCGTCCGGGGGCGGACGGCCATGTCTATCAGGACCGCACCGGTGGAACCGAGGCCAATTCGGTCTACGTCGACAACAAGATCGACGTGGGCAACTGGACCGTCACCCCGGGTATTCGCTTCGAGCACATCAGCACCGATTGGCATGACCGGCCGGTACTCGATAATGCCGGTAAACCGGTGCCGGAGAAAAAACGCAGCATCGAAAGCAACGAGCCGCTGCCGGCCCTGAGCGTGATGTACCACATGTCCGAGGCCTGGAAGCTGTTCGCCAACTACGAAACCTCATTCGGCGCGCTGCAGTATTTCCAGCTGGGGCAGGGCGGTATCGGTGATGAGCCTGCCAACGGCCTGCAGCCGGAAAAGGCCAAGACCTACGAAATCGGTACGCGCTACAACGATGACGTGTGGGGCGGTGAGGTGACGCTGTTCTACATCGACTTCGACGACGAACTGCAATACATCAGCAACGATGTGGGCTGGACCAACCTCGGCGCGACCAAGCACCAGGGCATCGAAACCTCGGTGCACTACGATATGGCGGCGCTGGATCCACGCCTCGACGGCCTGAGCGCCAACGCCGGTTTCACCTACACCCGTGCCACTTATGAAGGTGAAATCCCGGGCTTCAAGGGCCGTGATCTACCGTTCTACTCCCGTCAGGTGGCCACCGCCGGCCTGCGTTACGACATCAACCGCTGGACCTGGAACCTCGATGCGTTCGCCCAGTCGAAACAGCGCTCGCCGGGCACCGGGGTGAACGCCGATGGCAGTTTCAACGGCAACTACATCACCGAAGGCTCCGCCGACGGCCAGTTCGGCGACATTCCGGGTTATGTGACCTGGAACGTGCGTAGCGGCTATGACTTTGGCCCGCAGGTGTCGAACCTGAAGCTGGGTGCCGGGGTGAAAAACATCTTCGACAAGCAGTACTTCACCCGCTCCAGCGACAACAACTCGGGCATGTACGTCGGCGCGCCGCGGACGTTCTTTGTGCAGGCCAGTGTCGGGTTCTAGCCCATCTGTGGCGAGGGGGCTTGCCCCCGTTGGGCCGCGAAGCGGTCCCGAATCCGGTAACTTCAGTTCTACAGATAGAACGCATTAGCCGATTTGCGACTGCTGCGCAGCCGAACGGGGGCAAGCCCCCTCGCCACAATTTAGACTTTCAACACCCTCCCGCCAATGGCCACCGCCACCAGCAGCACCGCCATCAACCCGAAGGCAAAACTCAAGCTGGCGCCATGGGCGACAAAGCCGATCAGCGCAGGCCCTGCGAGTATTCCCGCATAACCCAGGGTGGTGATGGCCGGCACGGCGATGCTTTCGGGCATGACCGTCTGCTTGCCCACGGCGGTGTACAACACCGGCACGATGTTCGAGCAACCGGCGCCCAGCAGCGCGTAACCCACCAGCGCCGCCTCCCAGCTCGAGGCGAACGTCGCCAGAAACAAGCCCGCGGCAGCCGTCAGCCCGCCGAACACAATCACCCGTGTCGCGCCCAACCGCCGTACGATTTTGTCACCGGTCAAACGCCCGGCCGTCATGGTCAAGGCAAACGCCGCATAGCCGAGGCCCGCATACGCCGTGTCGATGCCACGTTCCTGTGCCAGGAATACCGCGCTCCAGTCCAGCGCCGCGCCTTCGGCGAGGAACACGATAAAGCACATGCCACCGATAAACAGGACGATGCCATGGGGCACCGCGAACGCCGGCCCTGAGCTCTCACTGCCGTAGGGCAACAGGTGCGGCACGGCCCTGGCCAATGCGATCAGCAGCATCACGATCACCACCAGCGTGGCCCCCAGCGGTGAAATCCCCAGGCCCAGCAAGCCGCTGACGCCCGCTGCGCCGACAATCCCGCCGAGGCTGAACAGGCCATGGAAACCCGACATCATGTTTTTGCCGCTGGCGCGCTCGACGATCACCGCTTGCAGGTTGACCGTCGAATCCACTGTGCCGAGGCCCGCGCCGAACATGAACAGCGCCGCGATCAAGGCCGGAATCGATGACACCGTGGCCAGCAGCGGCAGGGCGGCACAGATCAGCAAGGTCCCACCGGTCGTCACCCGCCGGCAGCCGAAACGCGTGGCCAGGATCCCGGCCATCGGCATCGCCAGGATCGAACCCACCCCCAGACACAGCAGCAACAGGCCCAGGGTGCCTTCATCCAGCCCGGCCCGGGCCTTGGCATAGGGCACCAGCGGCGCCCACGCGGCGATACCGAACCCGGCAATGAAAAAGGCGATGCGCGTGGACATCTGTTCCAGGCGGCCGGGAACGAAGGTGGTTTGGCTGTTGAGGCTGGTCATATCAATCCCTGGCAAAAATGTTACGTCCTCAACGGACAGTGATCGATCGAGGAGGGTTCGATCAGTGCCCGGAAAGTTTTACGGTCAAACAGGGCGACATCGTTGCACAGCGCCGCTGTTTTTCGCGATATGTTGAGCCATTCCAATGACACACGGAGGGCGCCATGGCGCAGAGGTACGATGCACGGGGCAATATTTACATCGTGGTAGCGCCCGAAGAATTGCGCCACCAGGGCATCGACTTGCCCGATCAGGCCAGCCACGCGGCACAAACTCGTCAGGCTTGGGCTGTGGCGGCCATCGAAGCCTGCTGCAACTGGGCACCCGGCACCCAACCGGCCGGCAGCAAGGATCATCGCAGCGACGGATTGCTGGTCGGACCGTTCCAGTCCTCGCCACCCTTTGACCTGCTGATCGTCAACACCGACGGGACCCTGGCCGAACGCAGTGGCAACGGCCTGACGATTTTTTCCCAGGCCTTGAGCGACCAAGGGCTTTTACCCCGCGACGAAGCCTGTCTGCTCAGGGTTCACCACGACAAGTCCGACACGCCTTCACCGGGGCAGACTTCGGTGAAAGCCGCTGAAGTCGAGGACGTGCAGGGTTTCTGGCTTGACCTGGGCCAGCCTGGTTTCGGGCCGTCGGCGGTCAGTGCCGAGGGCGTTGAAACGGCGCTGTTGGATGGCCGCGAACTCAGCCATGTCAAACCGCTGTCGGCCCTCAATGGCGCATGGTCGCGCAGCCAGTTCGCGCGGGTCGGCAATCCGCATTGCGTGACGCTGGTCGAAAACGCCGACGATTTGCCGAGCAACGAGCAGATGCGAGAACCGGCGTTGGGTGACGGGTTGATGCGAATTGCCTACGCCATGCCGGTCGGTGCAGGCAAACCCTGTACGGCGGGGATCAATCTGCAATGGGCGATGCGCTTGTCCGAAGGACACATCGCCGCGCGGGTATTCGAGCGTGGCGAGGGGCCGACAGCGTCTTCGGGGACCAGCGCCAGTGCGGTGGCCTGTGCGGCCTGGCGCGTGGGTTGGGTCAGCGCCGGGGAAGTGAAGGTGACGATGCCGGGTGGCACGGCGCCGATCTTGCTGGAAGAGGAGCAGGGGGAGTTGAGTCGGGTCAGTCTGTTTGGTACGGCTCGAATGATTGATTGACTTCAAAATAGCCTTCGCGGGCAAGCCCGCTCCCACAGGGTTTTGTGAACAACATCAATCCAGTGTGGGAGCGAGCCTGCTCGCGAAGTGGTCAGTTCGGGTCAATGCAAATCTCAGCTCAGACCAGCGAACTCCACCACCGGCATCGTCCGCTTCATCAACACCTTGCCCTCGCGCACCGAGTACAGCGGCAACCCCTGGCTGCGGATCACCTCGTAATCACTCTCCGCCGACAGAATCAGCAGGTTCGCTGGACGCCCGCGCTCCAGGCCATAGCGCTCGCCGAGGTTCATGGCCTTGGCGCTGTTGTCCGTCACCAGGTCCAGCGCGCTTTGCAGGTTGCGATAACCGAGCATGTGGCAGATGTGCAGCCCGGCCTCGAGCACCCGCAGAATGTTGCCGTTGCCCAGCGGGTACCACGGATCGACGATGGAGTCCTGGCCAAAGCACACGTTCATGCCCGCTTCCAGCAACTCGTTGACCCGGGTCACGCCCCGGCGTTTCGGGAAGCTGTCGAAGCGACCTTGCAGGTGGATGCTTTCGGTGGGACAGGAGACGAAGCTGATCCCCGAATGCCCGAGCAAGCGAAACAGCTTGGCGCAGTAGGCGTTGTCGTAGGAGCCCATGGCCGTGGTGTGGCTGGCCGTGACCCGCGAACCCATGTCGCGGCTGCGGGCCTCTTCGGCGAGCACTTCGAGAAAGCGTGAATGCGGGTCGTCGGTTTCGTCGCAATGCACGTCGACCAGGCAACCGCTGCGTTCGGCCAGGTCCATGAGGAACTTCACCGAACTGACACCCTGGTCGCGGGTGTACTCGAAATGCGGAATGCCACCGACCACGTCCGCGCCCATGCGGATCGCCTCTTCCATCAACTCGCGACCATTGCGGTACGACTCGATGCCTTCCTGAGGGAACGCGACGATTTGCAGGTCGACCAGGTGCCGGCTTTCCTCACGCACTTCGAGCATTGCCTTGAGCGCGGTCAGTTGCGGGTCGGTGACGTCGACGTGGGTGCGCACATGCTGGATGCCATGGGCGGCGAGGGCCTGGATGGTTTTTTTGGCGCGGGTCTTGGTGTCTTCGTGGGTGATGGTCGCCTTGCGTTCGCCCCAGCACTCGATGCCTTCGAACAGCGTGCCGCTCATGTTCCAGCGCGGCTCGCCGGCGGTCAGGGTGGCGTCGAGGTGGATGTGCGGCTCGACAAAAGGCGGCACTACCAGATTGCCGCCGGCATCCAGGTCGCCAGGGCCCAGGGTCGGGGCCTCGATCTGGCGGGCGATGCTGCTGATCAGGCCGTTTTCCAGGTTCAACTCATGCAGGCCTTCCTGGTTGCGCAGACGGGCGTTGATGATGTGCATCGGGCGAGTCCTTTTAGCGAGTCGTATTGGCAATACCTTTACGTTAGCTCGCCAACGGCGGTCCCCGCCAGTGACATTGATCACTGTAGAACCAATGTGGGAGCGAGCCTGCTCGCGAAGGCGGTGTGTCAGCCCATTCGATGTCGGAGGTGACATTGTCTTCGCGAGCAGGCTCGCTCCCACAGGGGATTGGGTTTGTTCAGGAGAATTGTTACAGGGGCAGGAATCGCAGCAACGCCGCGACTATGGCTTCAGGCGCATCTTCCTGAACCAGATGACCGGCGTTGGGTATCGGATGGAACTGCGCGCCGGGAATCATCTGCTGCAAGGCCCGCCCGCGTTCGACGGGAATCCACTGATCGTCTTCACCCCAGAGAATCTGCACCGGGCAGCGAATCGTCGGGTACAGACCTTCGGCCTCACGGGTATAGCGCTCGTCCATCTGCGCGATCTGCCGGTAGAACGCCGCTTGCCCCCGCTCCCCCAGCCACGGCAGAACGTAGGGGGCGAGTTCGGCGTCGGGGATTTCGCGCTGGATGGCCCCGCGAATGTAGGTCGGCACGATGGCCCGCTGGATGTAATCGGGCAGTCCGCTGAACGCCGCTTCATGCTGGCGCACATGCTGCACGAATGACGAACCCCAGGGCGTCAGCGCCACCGGATCGATCAGCGTCAGGCTGCGGTAATCCTTGCCGTTGAGCAGATGCGCGCGCAGGGCGGTGGCGCCGCCGAAGTCGTGGGCCACCATGTCGGGGCGATCCAGGCCCCAATGCTCCAGCAACTGCGTCAGCAATTCGTTCTGCACACCCAGGGACACGTCGCCATCGACTTTCTCGGATTGCCCGTAGCCCAGCAGATCGAAATAGTGCACCCGGTGCGTGGTGATGAAGTGCGGGGCAATCCGGTGCCAGACACAGGAGGAGAAGGGCGTCCCATGCACGAACACCAGCGGCGGGCCATCGCCACGCACGGCGTAGCGCACGGAGTGCCCTTTGAAGCTATAGGTCTGGGGCAGTGGCCAGTCAGTCATGGGCTTGTCCTCTTGGCGGGGGAAGAGGCAAAAAGCATAGGCATAAAAAAACAGCCGATGAAGGCTGTTCTTTATTTCTCTGACAAAACGCTGTTCCCCTGTAGGAGCGAGCTTGCTCGCGAAGAACGTCAACGATTACGCGTGGTATCTGGCAGCCCGCGGTGCTCTGGCGTCCATCGCGAGCAGGCTCGCTCCTACAAGGGGGCGGTGTCTTTATTCGCCGCGATAGATGCAGCCGCTGGTGCAGGTTTCGTGGATACGAATCGCACTGAGCTCCGGCAACAACGGCTTCATCTCATTCCAGATAAACTTGGCCAACACTTCGCTGGTCGGGTTTTCCAGGCCAGGAATGTCGTTCAGGTAGTTATGGTCCAGACGCTCGTACAGCGGCTTGAAGATCGCCTTGATCTCGGAGAAGTCGCGGATCCAGCCGGTGTGCGGATCAAGATCGCCGCTCAAATGGATCGCCACTTTGAACGAGTGACCGTGCAGGCGCCCGCACTTGTGGCCGTCCGGTACGTGGGGCAGGCGGTGGGCGGATTCGAAAGTAAATTCCTTGAAAATTTCCACAGTGTTTTCAGCTCTGTTCAGGTGGCGTTCGCCGCAGCGATTCGGGCAGGCGGCGAGTTTACCAGTTTGTCCTGACTAAAGGGTCAGCAAGCGCTCGCCGAGGCGACCGTTGGCGGCCAGTTCGAGGAATTCATCGCCCAGGCGGCGGCTTTCTTCCATGGTGGTGCGCCAGTATTTCTGCCGGCTCGGGGCGTCGCCCATGAAGCGCTTGAAGTCGTTACGGTCCGGCAGTTTGCCGTAGGGCAGGCGCGCCAGGTATTCCTTCGACGGTGCCAGCAGCAGTACGTTTTGCAAGCGTGCCGGGCAGGCGCGGCGCCATGGCAGGGTCTTGTCGAACCAGCCGGGAATCACCCGGTCGGTGAAATGCGGGTAGAGCACGATGTCATTGCCGCTGTAGGGCAGGTCCAGGTGATAGTCCAGCAGACCGCCGTCGCGGAAGGTGCCGGTGCCGGCGCCCGGCAGGTCGCGCACGCCTTCCATCACCATCGGGATCGAGCCCGAAGCCAGCAGGGCCTGGCGCAAATTGCCGGCATTGAGCGCGACGAAGCGCGACGGGAAGTCGTTCAAGGCGTCGACCGGCGGCGCCAGGCGCGGGTCGTGGATGATCAGGCGTTCGAAGTGCCGGGCCAGCCGCGCCCGGCCGCGCAGGTTGTCGGCGATGACCGAGGACAGGCCCAGCCCCAGGCGACCGCGATGGTCGTCGGCGAGCAGGCCGTGGCTTTTGACCACCATGATGTTCAGGCGGTAGGCGCTGTTGCCGAGGATCGAGGCATCACGACCGTCGAGCAGGTCATTGAGCATGCGCCGCGAGCTCTGGCTGATTTGCGCCATGGTCACGCCCTTGGCAAAGTTTTGCTCGGTGTAAAGCTGCCCGAGACGCCGGATGCCCTCGGCGGCGTCCGGCAGGCAGGCGCTGGCGAAGCGCCAGGAACCCACCGATGCACCAATCAGCGAGCGCTCCCGTGGTGCCGCCGGCAGCCACTCGCCGAACAGCGCCAGGTCCAGCCCCTGAATCCCCAGCGCCTTCGGACCGCCGGCTGCACCGGGCAGGGTGCCGACCTCGGCGGCGTTCAGGCCGCTCTCACGGATGCGCGCAAAAGCTCGCGGACCGGCCTTGAGGGTCAGGGAAGGAAACTTGATGTGGATGGCGGTCATACCGGTCTCGAATGTTGGCAAGCGGGGAAATATAAACACGACATCCCCTGTAGGAGCGAGCCTGCTCGCGATGGTCGTCAACGATTACGCTGGTAACCTGACACCCCGCGGCGTTCCAAGGTCCATCGCTCGCAGGCTCGCTCCTACAGGGGATGTGGTGTGGCCAATGATGGCCATTCAGTTTCAATTAAGTTCATCCGGTTAAGGTGTCGTCCACAGGCAGCACCTGAAGCAATACGGAGACACCCATGAAAACCCCGACAGCCCTGTTCACCGCGTGCATCATCGGCATGATCGCGAGCATCGCCCATGCCCGGGAACTTGGCCCGGATGAAGCGCTGAGATTGCGCGACGCTGGTACCATTGTCTCGTTCGAGACACTCAATGCCAATGCAGTGGCCAGGCATCCAGGCTCCACCGTCAATGAATCCGAGCTGGAGCAGCATTACGGCAGGTACTTGTACAAGGTAGAGCTGCGCGATCCCCAGGGTATCGACTGGGATCTGGAATTAGACGCTGTCAGCGGGCAGGTTCTCAAGGATCATCAGGATTGGTAATGAAGGTGTTTTTATCCAATCGATGCACCGGCAGTCGGATGGCGCTGGTGCTTCTGGCATTTTGCTCGGCAGTGATGGCGCGCGACCTGGACCAGGACGAAGCCCTGCACCTGCGTCAACAGGGCGTGATCCTGCCGCTGGAGCAACTGCTGCAGCAGGCAATGGGTCGCTACCCCGGCGCGAAACTGCTGGAGGCCGAGCTCGAAGAAAAACACGACGTCTACATTTATGAAGTCGAGCTGCTGACCCCTGAAGGCGTGGTCCGCGAACTGGACATCGATGCCACCACCGGCCGTTTACTCAAAGACAAGGAAGACTGATCCATGCGTTTGCTTCTGGTGGAAGACCATGTGCCCCTGGCCGACGAACTGCTGGCCGGTCTCAACCGCCAGGGTTATGCGGTGGACTGGCTGGCCGACGGTCGCGACGCGGTGCATCAGGGCAGCACTGAACCTTACGACCTGATCATCCTCGACCTCGGCTTGCCGGGCGTGCCGGGGCTTGAGGTGCTGGCGCAATGGCGCGCGGCGGGGCTGGCCACGCCGGTGCTGATCCTCACGGCCCGGGATTCCTGGGCCGAACGCATCGAAGGCCTCAAGGCCGGCGCCGACGATTACCTGACCAAACCCTTTCATCCCGAAGAGCTGTTTTTGCGCATCCAGGCGTTGCTGCGCCGCTCCCATGGCCAGGTCAACCAGCCGACGCTCCAGGCCGCCGGGCTGCACCTGGACGAAGGTCGCCAGTGCGTTGTCCGTGACGGTGCGGACATTCAGCTGACCGCCGCGGAGTTTCGCCTGTTGCGTTATTTCATGCTGCACCCCGAGCAGATCCTCTCCAAAAGTCACCTGGCCGAACACCTCTACGACGGTGAAACCGAGCGCGATTCCAATGTGCTGGAGGTCCATGTCAACCATTTGCGGCGCAAGCTCGGCAAAAGCGTGATCGAAACCCGGCGTGGCCAGGGCTACCTGTTCGGCGGGCAAGCCCGGTGAGATCGATCCAGCGTCGCTTGAGCCTGGGCCTGATCAGTGTGATGGTGGTCGTTGGCCTGGTGCTGGCGCAAACCAGCCTGTGGCTGTTCGAAATGGGGTTGCAGCGCTACCTCGAAGCCGGGTTGCGCAATGACAGTGAGAGCCTGCTGGCGGCGCTGGTGCGCGGACCGCAAGGCTTGCAACTGGATGAGCGACGTCTGTCGCCGGCCTATCAGCGGCCGTTTTCCGGGCATTATTTCCGCATCGATTTCACCGATGGCCATTGGCGCTCCCGTTCGTTATGGGATCAGGAACTGCCGGCGCTCGATCACCCCGGCTTGCACGACGATCTGCAACTGGGGCCCGAAGGGCAACAGCTGCTGGTGCTGCGTACGGACTATCGACGCCTGGGGTTGCCGATCTCCATCAGCGTCGCCGAGGATTACACGCCGATACGCGAAAGCTTCCGGCGCGTGCAACAGCTCGGGTTGGGCCTGGGTTTGACCGGGCTGCTGCTGATTCTGTTGCTGCAACGGATAACCGTGCGCCGCGCCTTGCGTCCACTGGAACAGGCCCGCGAGCAGATCGCGCAGTTGCAACAGGGCCAGCGCTCGCAACTCGATGATCAGGTACCGCTGGAGCTGGAGCCACTGGTGGCGCAGATCAACCACTTGCTGGCCCACACCGAGGACAGCCTCAAGCGCTCACGCAATGCCCTGGGCAACCTCGGCCATGCGTTGAAAACACCGCTGGCGGTGCTGTTGAGCCTGGCCTCGAGCGAGCAGCTTGAGGCGCACCCGCAGCTGCGCAAGACCCTCAAGGAACAACTGCAACAGGTCGAGCAACGGCTCAATCGGGAACTCAATCGTGCGCGGTTATCCGGTGATGCTTTGCCGGGTGCGCTGTTTGATTGCGATGCCGAACTCCCCGGGTTGCTGGCAACCCTGAACATGATCCATGGCGAACACCTGGCGCTGAGCTACCGTGCTCCGGCCGGCCTGCAATTGCCCTGGGATCGTGAAGACCTGCTGGAACTGTTGGGCAACCTGCTGGATAACGCCTGCAAATGGGCGGATGCCGAAGTTCGCGTGAGTGTGGCGGAATTGGCGACCGGGTTTGAGCTCAGTGTGGAAGATGACGGCCCGGGCATTCCCCAAGAGCGTCGCGATCAAGTGTTCAGCCGGGGAACGCGGCTGGATGAACAGACCCATGGGCATGGTCTGGGACTTGGTATCGTGCGCGACATCGTTGATAGCTGGGGTGGGAAACTGTCGTTGCTGGAAAGCGAGTGGGGCGGGCTGAAGGTTGTCATCGAATTACCCAAACACACCTGAGGCCACGCCGGGAAACCTGTGGGAGCGGGCTTGCCCGCGATGAGGCCGGCACATTCAAAATCATCATTGACTGTACCGCCGCTATCGCGGGCAAGCCCGCTCCCACAGGGGTTCACTGATTGGCTGGCAAGTCTCAGGTGTGATGAATCTCCCGATCCTTGGTTTCCGGCATGAAGAAAATGCCCAGCACGGCCGTCATCACCGCGATGACGATCGGATACCACAGCCCGTAATAGATATCCCCCGTGGCCGCCACCATGGCGAACGCCACCGTCGGCAGGAAGCCACCGAACCAGCCATTGCCGATGTGATAGGGCAGCGACATCGAGGTGTAGCGGATGCGCGCCGGGAACAGTTCCACCAGCCAGGCGGCGATCGGCCCGTAGACCATGGTCACGTAGATCACCAGGATCGTCAGGAGCAATAGCACCATCGGGTAGTTGGTCTTGGCCGGGTCGGCCTTCTCGGGGTAGCCGGCGTCCTTGAGGGCGGTGGCGAGACTGGCAGTAAAGGCATCGTTCCTGGCCTTGAAGTCGGCGGCCGGCATGCCGGTGCCCTCGAAGCTCTCGATCACTTTCTCGCCGATGCGCACCTGCGCAACGGCGCCCGGCTCGGCGTTGACGTTGGTGTAGGGGATGGCCTTTTTGGCCAGCACGGTCTTGGCCAGGTCGCAGGAGCTGGTGAATTTGGCCTTACCCACCGGGTCGAACTGGAACGAGCACTGGTCAGGATTGGCGATGACCGTGACCGGGTTCTTCTCCTGTGCAACGAACACGTCGGGGTTACCGTATTGGGTCAACGCCTGGAAGATCGGGAAGTACGTCAGTGCGGCGATGATGCAGCCGGCCATGATGATGCCCTTGCGGCCGATACGATCGGACAGGCTGCCGAATATGACGAAGAACGGTGTGCCGATCAGCAGCGAGCCGGCAATCAGCAAGTTGGCGGTCTGTGGGTCGATCTTCAGCGTCTGCAACAGGAAGAACAGCGCATAGAATTGCCCGGTGTACCAGACCACGGCCTGGCCAGCGGTGCCACCGAGCAGGGCCATGATCACGATCTTGAGGTTGTCCCAGCGGGCGAAGGATTCGGTCAACGGTGCCTTGGAGGACTTGCCTTCAGCCTTCATTTTCATGAACACCGGTGATTCGCTCAGTTGCAGGCGGATGTACACCGAGATAATCAACAACAGGATCGAAAGCAGGAACGGAATCCGCCAGCCCCAGGCTTCGAAGGCTTCCGTGCCCAGCGCGGTACGGCAGGCCAGGATCACCAGCAGTGAAAGAAACAGGCCAAGGGTGGCTGTCGTCTGAATCCACGAGGTGAAATAGCCGCGCCTGCCCTTGGGGGCATGTTCGGCCACGTAGGTGGCTGCGCCGCCGTACTCACCGCCCAGCGCCAGGCCCTGCAGCAAACGCAGGCTGATCAGGATGATCGGCGCGGCCACGCCTATGGTCGCGTAGCCGGGCAGCAAGCCCACCACGGCCGTCGAGACACCCATGATCACGATGGTGATGAGGAAGGTGTGCTTGCGTCCGATCATGTCGCCCAGGCGGCCGAACACAATGGCGCCGAACGGCCGGACGGCGAAGCCGGCGGCGAAGGCGAGCAGGGCGAAGATGAAGGACGTCGTTTCGTTGACGCCGGCGAAGAAGTGCTTGGCGATAATCGCCGCGAGGGAGCCGTACAGGTAGAAGTCATACCATTCGAACACGGTGCCCAGGGACGAGGCGAAGATGACCTTGCGTTCCTCCTTGGTGAGCCCGTGGTTGGGCGCGCTGCCCGTGGTTGCATTGTCGATTGCTGCCATGAGTCTTCTCCGTCTTGCTCTTGTTGTAGGCCGGAGTTCCCACCAACACTTGCCGTACCCAGGCCCTGGGGCTGAAGTCATCGGATTACGTGGCTTGCATTCAAGTTGACGCCAGAAAAAGCTGCAAGGTTCCATGAAGAATAATCGGCTTGCGGCAGATATCCACTTGCCATCATTTCATTCAGCAGCGCGCAGAAAAAATGTGGGAGCGAGCTTGCTCGCGATGGCGGAGTGTCAATCAACAAAAATGTTGTCTGACCCACCGCCATCGCGAGCAAGCTCGCTCCCACAGGTATTTTGTTCGACCAGCAGGGCTTAAACGCGGAACTGGTCCATCAGACTCTGCTGCTGGTTCGCCAGGCTGTTGAGCGACTGGCTGACCCGTGCCGACTCATTGGCCTGGCCCGACAGCGACTCGGTCACGTCGCGAATGGTCGCCACGTTGTTGTTGATCTCCTCGGCCACCGCGCTTTGCTCTTCGGCGGCGCTGGCGATCTGCATGTTCATGTCGTTGATCACGGTCACCGCGTCGCCGATCTGGCGCAGCGCGGTCACGGCCTGGCCAACCTGCTCGACACTGCCCTGGGCCTGGCGATGGCTGTTATTCATCGAACCCACCACTTCCTGTGTGCCGCTTTGCAGTTGTTCGATCACCAGACGGGTTTCCTCCACGGACTCCTGGGTACGCCGCGCCAGGTTGCGCACCTCATCGGCGACCACGGCAAAACCGCGCCCGGCTTCACCGGCACGGGCCGCTTCGATCGCCGCGTTGAGGGCCAGCAGGTTGGTCTGTTCGGCAATTGCGCGGATCACTTCCAGTACCGTGCCGATCTTCTCGCTGTTGGCGGCCAGGCCTTCGACCTGAACCATGGCCGCGCTCATGTCGGCGGCGAGGTGGTCGATGCTGGCAGTGGTGCGGTCGATCACGGTCAGGCCCTGACGGGTCGCCTGATCGGCATCGCGGGCGGCGTGTGCCGCTTGCGCGGCGCTGCGGGCGACGTCCTGGGCGGTGGCGCTCATCTCGTGGGAGGCGGTGGCAACCTGATCCACCTGCCGATATTGCTGCTCCATGCCGGCGCTGGTCTGGGTGGCGATGGCGGACGACTGGTCGGCGGTGCTGCGGGCGTCCTGCACCGAGCGTTTCACTTCGGCAATGATCGGCTGCAGCTTGTCGAGGAAGCGGTTGAACCAGCCGGCCAACTGGCCCAGTTCATCTTTCTTGTCGTAGGCCAGGCGGCGGGTCAGGTCACCTTCGCCACTGGCGATGTCCTCGAGCATGTGCGCCACGCCGAGAATCGGTTTGGTCACGCTGCGGGCCATCAGCCACACCAGTACCAGGCCCAGCAGCGCAGCGAGCACGCCCAGGCCGAGCTCGACCAGTGTGCCGGCGGTGTTGCTGTCGTCCAGTTGCTTTTTCAGGGCTTCGGCGGGGCCGACCAGGACGTTCTCCGGCACGTCGAGCAGTACGCCCCAGGACTTGCCGCCGGGAATCGGCTGGAAGGGGGCCAGCACTTTCAATTGCTGATGGCTGTGCAGGCTGGCGGTTTTGCTGCTGGCGGCCAGCATGCGCAGCAGTTCGGTACCGCTGGCCTTGTCCACGGCATCCAGGCGCTGGCTGAGTTTGCTGGCGTCCGGGCTGTAGCCGGCGAGCAGGCCCGCCGGGCTGATGATGCTGACACTGGTCTGGCCGTCGTAGAGTTTCTTGCTGGCCCCCAGGCTGACCGCTTGCAGGCTGTTGAGGTTGATGTCCACCGACAGCGAGGCAATCACCTTGCCGTTGACCATCAGCGGGAAAACGATGCTGGTCATCAGCACGTTCTGGCCGTCGATCTCATAGAAGTAGGGTTCGATCACGCACGGCTTGAGCGTGGTGCGCGGGCAGGTGAACCAGGCGTTGGCCGCTTCGCCGCTGGGGCCGGTGCTGGTGTCGGCCATGTCCTTTTCCGGCAGCGCCATGGACGTCAGCTTGCCCGGAGTCGGTTGCGACCAGTAGAGGGCGAAACGGCCCTTGTCGTTGCTGCCCAGTTCCGCCTGGCCGGTGAACAGTTCGTCCTTGCCGTCCAGCCCGTTGGGTTCGAACACCAGGGACAGGCCAAGCAGGTCCGGATTGGCCTGCAGGGCCGACTTGACCTGGCGGGTCAGGTCTTCGCGCAGGTCGAAGGCATCGAGGAAGCGCTTTTCGGCCTGCTCGCGCAAAAACAGCACCTGCCGGGAGAAACCGTGGCCGTACTGATAGGCGTCCATGAACTGCTGGCGAATCCCCAGTGCCTGGTTCTCGCCCTGGGACTCGATCCGGGCCTGGGCTGATTCGGTCAGCATCTCCATGCTCGAGGCTTTCACCAGCTCGGAGCTGTGCTCCATGCGGTATAGCGAAAGACCCACCAGCAGGGTCACGATGCCCGCCAGGCAGAGCCCGGCCAGCAGGGTGATTTTCCATTGAATGGAAAGTTGTCTGAGCGACATGGAGGCGTCCTTATTCGATAAATATCTGAGACTTTGCACTGTAGCGGCCGCGATCCGGCTTTCTTTATGCCGCGCTTCGAATAAGGTTTGTAACTGCTTTTTTTGGCGAGGGGGCTTGCCCCCGTTGGGTCGCGAAGCGGCCCCTATATTGTCCGGTCATACCGAGTTGTCTGGATCGCGACTGCTACGCAGTCGAACGGGGGCGAGCCCCCTCGCCACAGGGGATCGCAATTCACTGCACATTCAGAATCCCCACGAACTTTGACACCGCGCCGACTCTGCGGCAAAGTGCGCGCCCTCTAATAAAACCCATTCCTGTATCCGCTGGCGGCTCACGCAGACTGCCGGCCGGACTCTTTCCGTTTGTCACGAGGTTACGAAATGAATGCAGTCATTGCCGCGGTCGGCATCATGCTGGTGCTCAGCCTGTCCCGCGTGCATGTGGTGATCGCCCTGATCGTCGGTGCGCTGGTAGGTGGCCTGACCGGTGGCCTGGGCATCGAGGCGACGCTCAAGGCTTTCAACAGCGGCCTGGGTGGCGGGGCGACGGTGGCGTTGTCCTACGCCTTGCTCGGTGCTTTCGCCGTGGCCATCGCCAAATCCGGCATGGCCCATGCGCTGGCCGACAAGGCGCTGGCGATGGTCGATCGCCAGCACGCCAGCGGCGGTGGCCAGGTCAAATGGCTGCTGATAGGCCTGCTCTGGGTCGTGGCCATCGCCTCGCAGAACATCCTGCCGATCCATATCGCGTTCATCCCGTTGCTGGTGCCGCCGCTTCTTTATGTGCTGACCAAGCTGCAACTGGACCGTCGACTGATCGCCTGTGTCATGACCTTCGGCCTGATCACGCCCTACATGTTCCTGCCGGTGGGCTTCGGCAATATCTTCCTCAATGAGATCCTGCTGGCCAACGTCGCCCGCAGCGGTGTGGACATCAGCGGCGTCAACGTGACCCACGCCATGGGCATTCCGGCGCTGGGCATGGTGGCAGGCCTGTTGATCGCGTTTGTCAGCTACCGCAAGAAGCGGGTCTATGACCTGGCAAGGATCGAGCAAGTCGAGCAAGTGGCGGTGCAATACAACCCGCTGAGCCTGATGGTGGCCGGCGTGGCCATCGCCGCGGCCTTCATCATTCAGTTGCTGCTCGATTCGATGATTATCGGTGCACTGGTCGGCTTCCTGATTTTCTCGGTGTCGGGCATCGTCAAATGGCGCGACACCGATGACCTGTTCACCGAAGGCATGAAAATGATGGCGATGATCGGTTTCATCATGATCGCCGCCTCGGGTTTTGCCGAAGTGATGAAGGCCACCGGTCAAGTGCAGACGCTGGTCGAGTCGTCGGCGTCGTACATCGATCACAGCAAAGGCATTGGCGCCTTGCTGATGTTGCTGGTGGGGTTGCTGGTGACCATGGGCATCGGCTCGTCGTTCTCCACCGTGCCGATTCTGGCGGCGATCTTCGTGCCGCTGTGCGTGCAACTGGGCTTCAGCCCGTTGGCGATCGTGTGCATCGTCGGCACGGCCGGTGCCCTGGGCGACGCCGGTTCGCCGGCCTCGGACTCGACCCTCGGCCCGACCTCCGGCCTGAACATCGACGGCCAGCACCATCACATCTGGGACACCGTGGTCCCGACCTTCCTGCACTACAACCTGCCGCTGCTGGCGTTTGGCTGGGTGGCGGCGATGGTCCTGTAAAACACCACTTACCCTGTGGGAGCGAGCTTGCTCGCGATGACGGCGGCACATCCAGCATCAAGTTGCCTGACAGACCGCTATCGCGAGCAAGCTCGCTCCCACAGGGATTTTCTGCGGAGCTGATGACCGCGTTCAACTTTTGACCTGGCATGCCGTTAAAGCTTTTAACCACGCCAACAAAAACAAAAGAGTGAACGTCATGCGCATGAGCCTCAAGGCCAAAGTCCTGTCCCTTGCCGTCCTCCCGGTGCTGCTGTTTGCGCTGGTCATCAGCCTGACCACGCTGTTCATTCTTCAGGAACAGGCCCGTAAGGAAGTCGAACAGACCCGCGAACGCCTGCTCAGCGATGCCAAGGCGACCCTGCAAAGCTACGTGGCCGTGGCCATGACCACGATCAAACCGCTGTATGACGCTGCCGCCCCCGGCGACGAGGCGGCGCGGGCCCAGGTGATCAAGCTGCTGTCGAGCATCACCTATGGCAAGGACGGCTACTTCTTCGGCTACGACTCCAACACTGTGCGCCTGTTCAAGGCCAACAGCCCCGAAGGCGTAGGCCAGAGCTTCAAGGACAATCGCGACCCGAACGGTGTCTACGTCAACCGCGACCTGGTGAAAGTCGCCAAAGACGGTACGCACTATCTGCAATACAGCTCGCCATTGCCCGGCAACACCCAGGTGCTGGTGCCCAAGCTCGGCTACACCGAATACCTGCCCAAGTGGGACATGGCGGTGGGCACCTCGGTCAACCTCGACGGCATCGAAGCACAAGTGGCGGTGGTCCAGGACAAGGTCCAGGAGCGCATGCAAGGCATGGTGCTGAGCATCGTCGGGGTGGCGGTCGTGGTGTTGCTGGTGATCGCCGCTGCCGGGATGTTGCTGGCCAACACCATTCTGCGTCCGCTGCACTTGATGAAAGCCAACCTCGACGACATCGCGGCGGGCGAGGGTGATCTGACCCGCCGCCTGACCATCACCAGCCAGGACGAACTCGGCGAACTGGCTGGCTCGTTCAACCGTTTCGTCGACAAGATCCATGGCCTGGTGCGTCAGATCAGCGAAATGACCTCGCAACTGACCGGACTGGTGAATCAGGTGTCCGACCAGGCCAATCGCTCGGACCAGGCCATGGAACGTCAGCGCCATGAGACCGATCAGGTGGCCACGGCGATCAACGAAATGTCGGCGGCAGCCCAGGAAGTGGCCAAGAGCGCGCAGAACGCCGCGGTGGCAGCCCAACAGACGGATGAAGAAGGCCAGGCGGCCAAGCGGGTGGTGGCCGGCAGCATCGAGAAGATCCATGCGCTGGTGGACGACATCCGCAGCAGCGGCGTGTCCCTGGACAGCCTGCAAAAAGACGTGTCGTCGATTGTCAGCGTGCTGGGGGTGATCCGCTCGATTGCCGATCAGACCAACCTGCTGGCGCTCAACGCGGCCATCGAAGCCGCCCGCGCCGGCGAGGCCGGGCGCGGTTTTGCGGTGGTGGCCGATGAAGTGCGGGCGCTGGCCAGCCGCACGCAAATCAGTACCCAGGAAATCCAGGGCATGATCGATCGCCTGCAGGCCGGCACCCAGTCAGCGGTGGAGGCGATGCGTCGCTCCAGCGAGGCGGGCGACGGTACCTCGGCCCAGGCCAACGAGGCGGGGGCTTCGCTGGACACCATGGCCCAGTTGATCGCGACCATCAATTCGATGAACGCGCAGATCGCCAGCGCCGCTGAAGAACAGACCGCCGTGGCCGAAGAGATCAACCGCAGCGTGCATCAGATTGCCGTGGCGGTGGACAACGTCGCCGACGAAACCCAGCTCGGCGCGCAGACTTCGCGCAGCCTGGCCGAGCTCGGTCAGCACCTGGGCAGCCTGGTCGGGCAGTTCCGTATCTGATTAAAGCTTTTGTGGTGAGCGAGCTTGCTCGCGCCGGGCTGCGCAGCAGCCCCTGAAAACGGTGAGCGCTACGCACTCAAGCGGGGGCAAGCCCCCTCGCCACAGAAGATCGCAGCCTGCGGCAGCTCCTACACTTACGGTGTGCATCTGAGCACTGGCGACCACACAAGAGGAGTCAGACCCATGATTGACCGTGAAAGTATCTGCGATTGTCCGAAATGTTCCTGCAAACTCGGTGAACATCCGATTGCCCGTCACGGCAAGCACTACTGCTGTGAAGCCTGCGCCAAACACCATGAGCACGGCGAGGAGTGCGCTCATAAAGGCTGCAAGTGCTCCCATGGCTGACGGCATTCACGACAAGCTGTAAAAAGTGGAGCCTAGTCCGGCTCCACTTCCAGCCTGAGGCTGTCGTCCTCCAAGCGTTCGCTGTGGCGAACGGTGCCCTGCAAGCGCCGCCCTTCGACCCACAGCGCCAGGGTCCTGGCTTGCTCCAGGTCTTCCGGCAGTGGCGCCGGGACGCGTACGGCAAAGCAAAACGGATCATTTTCGACCGCTTCCAGTCCGATCCGACACTTGGCGCTTTTGGTGATGCGGCCGGCCTGCGTGTCCAGGCCATAGTCCAGCTGCGCAGGGCTGTAGACGGATGTCACACTCATATCGCTTCCCCCGAACGTGACGGTTGCCAGTGATCAGTTCGCCGGCCGCCACTTGACGTTTTCCACGCCGAATTTTTCAGCCATCGGCTTGCTGGTCTTTTGCACCTTCTCGCGTCCAAACCGGGGAATTCGCCCCACCCCCGCGTCACAGCTCGCCCAATGCCAGGCTTCTGCGTTATCCATTTTTTCCAGCCGGATAATGAATGATTTCGCAGTGCCATGGAGTGTGTACTCGATGACGAATAATTTTGCACTGTTCATAAAGCCCCGGTTCCTCCCTGTTGTACATAAAAGGATCGCGTGCCATCAGGAAAATTCACTCGGATTGTCGGATGCCGGCTGATCCTGTTGCCATAACCCACAGTGGCCAGTATCCACCAGCGTATCTCCTACAAAGAAAAAGGCGCGTTTGCTGTAGGATTAGTTACCTAGACTCCAAGAGGTGACCCTATGAGCGAGCCGATTCGCCTGACCCAATACAGTCATGGCGCCGGATGCGGTTGCAAAATTTCCCCCCAGGTGCTGGAAGTGATCCTGGCCGGCAGCGGGGCACAGAATCTCGACCCGAAACTCTGGGTCGGCAACGCCTCGCGTGACGACGCGGCGGTGTATGCCATCGATGAAGAACGCGGTGTGGTCTCGACCACCGACTTTTTCATGCCGATCGTCGACGATCCCTTCGATTTCGGCCGAATTGCCGCCACCAATGCCATCAGCGACATCTATGCCATGGGCGGCGATCCCTTGATGGCGATTGCGATCCTGGGCTGGCCGGTGAACGTGCTGGCGCCGGAAATCGCCCGGGAAGTGATTCGCGGTGGCCGTTCGGTGTGCGATGCAGCGGGCATCCCGCTGGCAGGCGGACACTCCATCGACGCACCCGAGCCGATCTTTGGCCTGGCCGTCACCGGCCTGGTGGAAAAACGCCACATGAAGCGCAACGACACCGCCACCGCCGGTTGCCTGCTCTATCTCACCAAGCCCCTGGGCATCGGCATCCTTACGACGGCCGAGAAAAAGGGCAAGTTGCGCCATGCCGATATCGGCCTGGCCCGGGACTGGATGTGCACCCTGAACAAGCCCGGCAGCCGTTTCGGCAAGCTCGATGGCGTGACCGCGATGACCGACGTCACCGGTTTCGGCCTGCTCGGGCATCTGGTGGAAATGGCCGACGGCAGCCAGCTCACGGCGCGCATCGAATATGACCGTGTACCGCGTCTGCCGGGGGTCGAGTATTACCTCGAACAGGGTTGCGTACCGGGCGGTACGCTGCGCAATTTCGACAGCTACGCCAGCAAGCTCGGACGCCTTCAGGAGCTGCACAAACGTGTGCTCTGCGACCCGCAGACCAGCGGCGGCCTGCTGATTGCCGTAACGCCGCAAGGCAACGAGCAGTTTCTTGCCGTGGCCGCCGAACTGGGCCTGAGCCTGGAGCCGATCGGTGAACTGGTCGAGCGACAGGGCAACGCGGTCGAGGTGTTTTGATGTTCGTCGACTGCACCGATTACCGCGACATCTTCCTCAACGACCGGCCCATGATGGATGCGCGCGCGCCGGTTGAATTCAACAAGGGTTCGTTTCCCGGTGTGATCAACCTGCCGTTGATGAATGACCATGAACGCCAGCGGGTCGGCACGTGCTACAAGCAGCACGGCCAGCAGGCGGCCATCGTGCTCGGGCATCAACTGGTATCGGGTGCGGTCAAGGCTGAACGCATCCAGGCCTGGGCCGACTTTGCCCGGGCGCATCCGGATGGCCTGCTGTATTGCTTTCGCGGCGGCCTGCGCTCGCAGATTGTCCAGCAATGGCTCAGGGACGAGGCCGGTATCGACTACCCACGGGTGGGCGGCGGCTACAAGGCCATGCGTACCTTCCTGCTGGACACCCTCGATCAAGCGGTTGCCCAGTGCGATTTCGTCCTGTTGGGCGGGATGACCGGTACCGGCAAAACCGAGGTGCTCACGCAACTGGGCAACAGTGTGGATCTTGAAGGTCATGCCAACCACCGCGGCTCCAGTTTCGGCAAGCGCGCCACCGGCCAGCCTTCGAACATCGACTTCGAAAACCGCCTGGCCGTGGATGTGCTGAAAAAACGCGCCCGGGGTATCGAGCAGTTCGTATTGGAAGACGAAAGTCGTGCGGTGGGCAGTTGCGCGTTGCCGTTGCCGCTGTACCAGGGCATGCAGCAGTTCCCGATGGTCTGGCTGGAAGACAGCCTGGAAGGTCGGGTCGAGCGGATCCTGCGCGATTACGTGGTGGATCTGTGCGCCGAATTCATCGACGTGCATGGCGAAGACGGCTTCGCCCTGTTTTCCGAACGGTTGCTGGCGAGCCTGAACAATGTGCAGAAACGCCTGGGCGGCGAACGTCATCGACGCATGCTGGTTTTGATGGAAGAGGCGCTGGCAGAGCAGGCCCGCAGTGGCGCGGTGGATCTGCACCGGGGCTGGATCGAAGGGTTGCTGAGCGAGTATTACGATCCGATGTACGCGTTCCAGCGGGAGAAGAAAGGTGCGCGGATCGAGTTTGCCGGGGAGCGGGGGGCGGTTCTCGAGTATTTGCGCGAGCGGGTGAATCAACGAAAGTGATGTCGGTTTTACTGGCCCCATCGCGAGCAAGCTCGCTCCCACAGGGTTCAGTGGTGCTCATGCCTTTGTGATCACACTGCAAATCCAATGTGGGAGCGAGCCTGCTCGCGAAGGGGCCAGCTCAGACAACGCATGCCTCAGGTCGGGCAGGTTTCGGCGCCGTTATCCAGGCCTTGCTTGTACACATGGCTCTGCAACTTGGCCTTGCCGTTGTGCCAGGTCAGGGTGAGCACATACAGCGAGTCGTAGTCGCTAGATTCCCAGTCATCGGTGATGGTCGTTTTCTTGCCGGTGGCGTCGCCGGCCACCTTGTTGATCAGCTCCGGCAGGTAGCCGTGCGACCAGGCGGTGTAGATGACCGAGTTGTGATACTTGTCGTGAAGCAGTTCATTGGCCAGGTCGCTGGTGTCATTGGCGGAGAAATTGATGTTCACCGGCAGGCCCAGCTTGATGGCGCTGGGGCTGATGGTCATCAGGGGACGGATGTAGCTGTAGGAATTGTCGAACTCGCCTTCCTCGACGTTACGGGTCGGATTCGCCGCAAACACGTAGTCGGCCTTGCCGAACTTTTCCGGCAGCAACGTGGACAGGTCGATGGCGCGGTTCAGCCCCTGGCAATTGAGCTGGCCGAGGCCGCCGTCGGGTTTTTCCCCGTGGCGCAGGAAGACCAGCGTCTGGGTGCCATCCATCGGTTGGGCGCGACTCAGGCCGGATTCCAGCAACAGGAACACCGCGCTGACTACCAGCAATGCGGGTAACAACAGGTAGGCGCGATGTTTAAAACGGTTGGTAAAACTGAACAGATTCATGAATAAAAGGTTCTTCAGCGCAATTCGGTTAAGGCTGACAAACCTTTACACCGCGACTTTCCAGCGTCGGGTGTTTTCCATGTCGTTGAAGCCGGTCCGTTTTCAAAGGGGTGGTGCTCAGAGTCCCCTGATCCCATTTGGTTCGATTCCGGCCAAGAGCGCAGCAATGTACCGGTAACCTTTAGCGGATTGCAGTGAAGGTTATCGACAGGATGTTGCGGATTTATGGACAGCCTACACCTGATGGTGTTCAAACCGTCGTGATCTCTTTTGATCTCCTCTATCAGCGAGATTGATGGTTCCAAGGGGTCGCTGAGCCGATATCTCCATTATGATCGCCACTCTCAATGTCTTCGTGGATCCTGCCCATGACCGATTTGTCCGCCTTCCCCATCACCCGCAAATGGCCTGCCCAATACCCGGAGTGGATTCAGCTGTACTCCTTGCCGACCCCCAACGGCGTCAAGGTCTCGATCATGCTCGAAGAGATCGGCCTGCCGTATGAACCTCACCGGGTAGGCTTCGACACCAATGACCAGATGTCCCCGGAATTCCTGTCGTTGAACCCCAACAACAAAATCCCGGCGATCCTCGACCCCCACGGTCCGGACGACAAGCCGCTGGCGCTGTTCGAGTCGGGAGCGATTCTGATCTACCTGGCCGACAAGAGCGGGCAACTGCTGGCCCAGGAATCGGCCGCGCGCTACGAAACGATTCAATGGCTGATGTTCCAGATGGGCGGTATTGGCCCGATGTTCGGCCAGCTCGGATTCTTCAACAAATTCGCCGGCAAGGACTACGAAGACAAGCGTCCCCGTGATCGCTATGTCGAAGAGAGCAAACGCCTGCTCAAGGTGCTCGACGGCAGGCTCCAAGGGCGCGACTGGATCATGGGCGAGCGCTACACCATCGCCGACATCGCCACCTTCCCGTGGGTGCGCAACCTGATCGGTTTCTATGAAGCCGGTGATCTGGTGGGCATTCAGAACTTCCCTAACGTCACACGGGTGCTGGAGCGCTTCCTGGCACGGCCGGCGGTGGTGCGCGGGTTGCAGATTCCAAGCCCGGTCGCCAGCTGATACACCGCATAACCTGTGGGAGCGAGCTTGCTCGCGAAAAACGTAAGGGCAACGCGGTTATTCAGACAATGCGCGTTATCGTTAACGACCATCGCGAGCGGGCTCGCTCCTACATCTTGTCCTCTGAAATTCAGGAATCCCCATGTCCAGCCAGTTCCCCGAAGCACGCCCACGCCGTCTGCGCCGCAATGCGAGCCTGCGCAGCCTGTTCCAGGAGACCGAGTTCAGCCTGAACGACCTGGTGCTACCGATTTTCGTCGAAGAAGAGATCGACGACTTCGTGCGGATCAAAAGCATGCCCGGGGTGATGCGCATTCCCGAGTCGAAGCTGGCCGGCGAGATCGAGCGATACGCCCGTGCCGGGATCAAGTCGGTGATGACCTTCGGTGTGTCCCATCATCTGGACAGCAGCGGCAGCGACACCTGGCGCGATGACGGCCTGGTTTCGCGCATGTCGCGCATCGCCAAGGACGCGGTGCCGGAAATGATCGTGATGTCCGACACCTGTTTTTGCGAGTACACCGACCACGGCCATTGCGGCGTGCTGCACAACCATGAAGTCGACAACGACCAGACCCTGATCAACCTCGGCAGGCAAGCCGTCGCGGCGGCCCGAGCCGGTGCCGACGTGATCGCCCCGTCGGCGGCCATGGACGGCCAGGTCCAGGCGATCCGCCGGGCCCTCGATGACGCCGGGTTTACCCAGACGGCGATCATGGCCTATTCGACCAAGTTCGCTTCGGCGCTCTATGGTCCGTTCCGCGAGGCGGGCGGCAGTGCGCTCAAGGGCGACCGCAAAAGCTACCAGATGAACCCGATGAACCGCCGCGAAGCGGTGCGCGAGTCGCTGCTCGACGAACAGGAAGGCGCCGATGCGCTGATGGTCAAGCCGGCCGGTGCCTACCTGGACATCATCCGCGACATTCGCGAAGCCTCGCGCCTGCCGCTGTCGGCGTATCAGGTGAGCGGTGAATACGCGATGATCAAGTTTGCCGCCCAGGCCGGGGCCATCGATGAAGACCGTGTGGTGCGCGAGAGCCTGGGGGCGATCAAGCGTGCCGGGGCAGACCTGATCTTTACGTATTTTGCGATGGATCTGGCGTTGGCGGGGATCTGAAAAACAACGCATAACCCTGTGGGAGCGGGCTTGCCCGCGATAGCGGTATGTCAGACATATAGATGCTGGATGTGCCGTCGCCATCGCGGGCAAGCCCGCTCCCACAGGGGGATGTGGTGTTCTCAGGGCGTGCCAAAAAACGAGCGGATCCCGTGGTCGCGGAAATACCGTTCGATCACTTTCGGGTCCGCGCACGTCTCGGCAATCGCTACATAGGTATCGGGCCGCAACAGATAAAAGCCGTTGCGCCCCAGGCCCGCTGCTTCGAACGCCGGTCGCCAGTCGAACACATGCAGCGGCAGATGGTGCTCGTTGCACCAGGCGATCATCTCGTCGCTGGTGTCGCCGTAGACATGCACCTGCCAGGTCATGCATTTCAGAGATTCAAAGTTGTCCCCCTCACCGTCATGGGCCCAGGGCAGGCGGTCACCGCCGTGCACATGCCCGGCAACGCCTGTGCTCAACGGCATGCCCCGATAATTCAGGGTGATCTGCGACACCGTGCGAAACAGGAATTGGCGGGAGGTTTCGAACGAGGTGATTTTCGGGATCAGGAACGGCGCCAGGCGCGTACGCAGCAAATCGGCCATCGGCCCGTCGGCGGTGACGAAGGTGAAGACCCGGTCAGTGGTCGCCACCAGTTTGCGCGCGAAGGCGATGCGCTCGGTTTCATAGGTGTCGAGCAGCCTGGCCTCGGCAGCGCCGCTCAGCACGGCCGCCAGTTTCCAGGCCAGGTTGATGGCGTCGCCGATCCCGGTGTTCATGCCCTGGCCACCCGCCGGGCTGTGCACGTGGGCTGCATCGCCGAGCAGAAACGCCCGGCCATTGCGAAAATGATCTGCCACCCGGTGATGGACGCGGTAGGTCGAGAACCAGTTCAGTTGCTCGATCTGCACCTTCATGTGCTCGATGGCCCGGCTGCTGACGTCTTCGAAGCACAAGGTCTCGGCGTGGTCGGCGCGCTCGTCGCGTACGGTACCGATCAAGCGCGCGCGGCCACTGCCCGCCAGCGGGAACACGGCAAGGAAGTCCGCCTCGTCGAGGTCCACGTGCAGTTCACCGTTGAATGTCGGGCCGCTGCCCTGTACGTCGGCGACGTAGAAAATCTGCTGGTAAGTACCGCCGGGAAAACCGGTATCCAGGGTCTTGCGCACAATCGACCGGGCGCCGTCGCATCCGGCCAGGAAACAGGCCTGACAGATTTCCTGCTGGCCGTCGGGCAGATGCAGCGTGGCCGTGATGCCGTCGGCGGTTTGCTCGAAGCTTGCCAGTTCGGTGTTGCGTTCCACCGAGATGCCGAAGGCTTGCAGGCGCTCGATCAGCAGCCGTTCGTGCTCGTCCTGCGGGAAAATTTCCAGGAACGCGTAGGGTGTCAGTCCCTCGCCGACCTGGGTCAGTGGCAGGTGCGCCACGGGTTCGCCCTTGACCCAGAAATTGGCGGCTGCCACCCGATGGCCGTATTGCACAACCGCGTCGGCAAGCCCGAGTTGTCGATACAGTTCCAGCGTCCGCGCCTGGACAGCCAGCGCCCGGGACGTGGTGCCAGGGGCCGAGGCCTTGTCGACAATCCGCACGCGCACGCCCAGTTTGCTCAGCCACAACGCCAGGACCAGCCCGGTCGGGCCGGCGCCGATGATCAACACATCGCTTCTGTGCATGAGCTCGTCCTCCTCGCTGGGTAGAACAAGTATGGACGACTCGGCCCCTGTAGGAGCGAGCCCGCTCGCGATGAACGAAAGAGCGCCGCGTTAATCCAGAAAGTACGCGTTATCGTCAACGTCCATCGCGAGCAGGCTCGCTCCTACATGCACAGGCACGGGCACTCGACCCCCCTGTAGGAGCGAGCTCGCTCGCGATGAACGAAAGAGCGCCGCGTTAATCCTGAAAGTACGCATTATCGTTAACGTCCATCGCGAGCAGGCTCGCTCCTACATGCACAGGCACGGGCACTCGACCCCCCTGTAGGAGCGAGCTCGCTCGCGATGAACGAAAGAGCGCCGCGTTAATCCAGAAAGTCCGCGTTATCGTTAACGTCCATCGCGAGCAGGCTCGCTCCTACAGGTACAGGGTTGGGCAGCCCTCAATCAGAAGTCGATGGTGCCCGACAACTTCGCCGTGCGCGGTTCGCCCTGGGTCAGGTAACCCCCCTGGGCCGATTCCCAGTAGCTCTTGTTGGCGACGTTTTCCACGCCCAGGCGTACGGTCACGTCTTTTTCCTGGACCCTGAACGCGTAGCGGGCGCCGGCATCGAAGCGGTTCCAGGCCGGCAGGCTGAGGTTGTTCGCCGCGTCGGCGTATTGGCCGCCGGTGCGCAACATGCGTCCGTTCAGGGCTGCGCCCGGCAGGCCCGGCACATCCCAATCGACACTGGCATTGAACTGGAAGCTCGGCACGCCGATGGCCCGATTGCCATCGTTGAGGCCGTCCTGGGTGTTCTTCAGTTCGGTGTCCATCACGGTCACGCCGCTGAGCAGGCGCAGGCCGTCGATGGGTTCGCCGAAGACATTGAGTTCCACGCCCTTGTTGATCTGTTCACCGTCATGAACGAACACGGCGGTGGTGTCGTCGATGACTTGGGTGTAGCCGTCAGCCGGTTGTTCGATGCGGTACACACCGAGGGTCGCACCATAGGTACCCATGTCGACTTTGACCCCGGCTTCAACCTGTTTGGAACGCGACGGCGCAAACACTTCATTGCCGTTGACCACGACCCTGGAGCCGGAGGTCGTCGGAGCCGTCGGCCCCTGGGCCAGGCCCTCGATACGGTTGGCGTAGAACGACACGTGGTCCCACGGCTTGAACACGATGCCGTACACCGGCGTGGTGATCGACTTGTCGTAGTTGGACGTGCGGTTTTGCGTGTTGTAGTCGTAGCCTTGAACGACCAGCTGTTGACGGCGTACGCCCAGGGTGACCAGCAAACGGTCATCGATAAAGCCCAGGGTGTCGGACACGGCGGCGCTGCGCATGAAGGTTTTGCCGGTGATGCCCGGATCACTCAGGTCTCCGCCGGAGAAGCCGCCCGCTGGCGCCGGAACATCTATCGGGTGGTAGATGTTGTTCGGGTATTGGGTCAGATCGAAATCGAAGGCGTTGCGCTGTTGGGTCCAGATCCCCGCCAGGCCGAAGTTCAGTTGATGGGTCACCGGACCCGTGGCGAAACGGCCATTGAGGCCGGTCATGGCACTGGTGTTGTCTTCATTGTGGGGAATGAACGAGCCGCTGGTCACCGAGCTGCCATCGTTGCCCACCAGGGTGGTGGAGTCGTAGTTGCCGACTTCGCGGGTATGCTTGGCGCCGCCGGCGGCGTAGGCGGTCCAGCTGTCGTTCAGGTCGTATTCGGCGCGCAGCATGCCGAAGGTGTCCTCGATCTCGCTGAAACCCCACTTCTGCGCGTAGTTGGTATCGGCGGAGGGCGCATCCGGGATGTGCGTGGCGTCGCCAAGGTTGACCGAGCTGCGGCCGCCGTTGATGCGTTCCTTCGAATAGACGAAATCGCCGGACAGGCGTAGCGCATCGCCGCGGTAGTCGAGGCCCAGGGCGAACAGTTTGGAGCGCTGGTTCTCGTCGTCGATGGCAGTGTCGCCTTCACGTTGGGACAGGTTCAGGCGGGCACCGAAGCGGTTGTCCTCGCCAAAGCGCTGACCGATGTCCAGGTGTTCGCCGATGCGCCCGTCGTCGCTGATGTCCGTGGTGAACCGTCGCAGTGGCACGTCACTGGCGCGCTTGGGTTGCAGGTTGACGCCGCCACCGATGCCGGAACCGGTCGGGGTGACCCCATTGATGAAGGCGTTCGGCCCCTTGAACACTTCCACGCGCTCCAGGGCATCGGTGGAAATGATCTGCCGCGGCAGGATGCCATACAGGCCGTTGAAGGAAATATCATCGCCGTTCAGCGGCAGGCCGCGAATCATGAAGGTCTGGGCCTGGTTGGAAAAACCGGAAGCCTGACGCACCGAGGCATCGTTGAGCAGCACATCGCCGACGGTTTCGGCCTGCTGGTCGCGGATCAACTCTTCGGTGTAGGACGTCATGGTGAACGGAACGTCCATGATGTCCTGGTTGCCCAGGATACCCAGTTGACCGCCGCGGGCGACCTGACCTCCGGCGTAAACCGGGGGCAGGTCGGACGGTGCCGGAGCCTGGGCGTTGACATTGACGTCGCCCAGCACCAGCGGTTTTCCCTGGGCCTCGGTTGTTTCAGGCGTTGCGGCATGAGCCGTCAGGGACAAGGAGCAAAACAGGGCCAGTAGCGTCGGGCGAAAAGGCACGCGGAGTCGTGCTGGAGTGGTCATGATGGGTTCCTGGGCGGCGCGCGGCCGATTGGAAAAAGGGGCGGCGCGGGAACTCCATGCGCAAATACGACTCCAGGCGCGAATGGTAGTTGTTCTCAGTAACGCTGTGCAATGCATTTTCTGCAAGGTACACAGGCATTTTCTGCACATGCAGATTTCGGATAACGAGGCTTCAGGGCCGTTTCAGTGGCAAATAAAGGCACGCGGTGGACAACGGTCATAGCCGCTGCCCTGACATTGCTCGTATGGTTAAGCCGGACCCAAGGACTAGATGGAACGACATGCAAGCCAATCGATTGATCTTCAGCATCGCCGCTTTGTTGATACTGGCCGGTTGCGGCAGCCAGCGGACCCAGGAATCGGCGGCGCGTAGTCCGGCCCAGGTGAAGGCTGAGATTGTGCGATTGCTGCCGGCCAAAGCCGCCGACCCCCAGGGTTGGGCCACAGACATTCAGGTGGCGTTTACCGCGCAAGACATCTCGCCGACCACGCAAAACCTGTGCGCGGTTTTGGCCGTGACCGAACAGGAATCGACCTTTCAGGTTGATCCGAGCGTACCGGGCCTGGGCAAGATCGCCCGCGACGAGATCAACCGTCGCGCCGCCAAGGCACACATTCCCGGCCTGCTGGTGAGCGGTGCGTTGAAGCTCGACTCGCCCAACGGCAAAAGCTACAGCGCCCGCCTGAATACTGCGCGCAGTGAAAAGGAGCTGAGTGGCATTTTCGACGACTTCATCGGCATGGTACCGATGGGCAAAACCCTGTTCGGTGGCTTCAACCCGGTGCATACCGGCGGACCGATGCAGGTCAGCATCGATTTTGCCGAGCAGCAGGCCAAGGGCTACCCGTATCCGGTGCAGGGCTCGATCCGTCATGAAGTGTTCACCCGGCGCGGTGGCATGTATTTCGGCATCGCGCACCTGCTGGGGTATCCGGCAAGCTACCCACAACCGCTGTACCGCTTTGCAGACTTCAACGCGGGTTGGTACGCCAGCCGTAATGCCGCGTTTCAGAATGCGGTGAGCCGGGCTTCCGGTATCCCGTTGGCGCTGGATGGCGACCTGGTGCGTTACGGTTCGATCATGCCCGGCACCACGGAACTGGCCGTGCGTACCCTCGGCAAGCAACTGGACATGCGCAATCCGACGATCCGCGGGCAACTGGAAGAGGGCAATACCCTGGCGTTCGAAGACAGCAAACTCTATCGACGGGTTTTCGAACTGGCCGAACGGGCCGAAGGTCGGCCGTTACCCCGTGAAGTGTTGCCGGGGATCGTGCTGCAAAGCCCGAAAATCACGCGCAAACTGACCACCGCGTGGTTCGCCAAACGGGTCGATGAACGTTACCAGCGCTGCATGGCGCGGGCAGGGAAGTAATCGGTTCTTCACGCAATCTCGGGCAACTACTGTAGGAGCCAGCCTGCTGGCGATGGACTTAAGTGCGCCGCGTTTATCCAGGTTACACGCGTTATCGTTAACGACCATCGCTGGCAAGCCAGCTCCCACAAGGGAACGTGCCCACGTTAAAACTGTAGGAGCCAGCTTGCTGGCGATGGACTCCAGTGCGCCGTGTTTATCCGGTTCACACGCGTTATCGTTAACGACCATCGCTGGCAGGCCAGCTCCCACAAGGGAACGTGCCCACGCGGAAACTGTAGGAGCCAGCCTGCTGGCGATGGACTCAAGCGCGCCGCGTTCATCCAGTTCGCACGCGTAATCGTTAACGATCATCGCTGGCAAGCCAGCTCCTACCAGGGGCCATGCCCATGCTGGAAATGAAGCGACCTCCAAAACAGTGAAAGCTCCAAGCATAAAAAAACCCGGCGGGTGAGGCCGGGTTTTCGTCGAGTCCTGCGGTAAAGACCTGCATTCAGACAGCGCGGCTTTCGATCAGACGATCCGAACCACCTTCAGCGACGCGGTTTTCGATCAGGCGATCCGAACCACCTTCGGCAACGCGGTTTTCGATCAGGCGATCCGAACCACCTTCGGCAACGCGGTTTTCGATCAGGCGATCCGAACCACCTTCGGCGACGCGGCTTTCGATCAGGCGATCCGAACCGCCTTCGGCAACGCGGTTTTCGATCAGGCGATCCGAACCGCCTTCGGCAACGCGGTTTTCGATCAGGCGATCCGAACCACCTTCGGCGACGCGGCTTTCGATCAGGCGATCGGAACCACCTTCGGCGACGCGGTTTTCGATCAGGCGATCGGAACCACCTTCGGCGACGCGGTTTTCGATCAGACGATCCGAACCACCTTCGGCGACGCGGTTTTCGATCAGACGATCGGAACCACCTTCAGCCACACGGCTTTCAATCAGACGATCCGAGCCGCCTTCAGCGACCACAGGTTGAGCAGAAGTTGCGGCGAAAGCGTTAACTGCGAAAACCGAGAAAGCGATGCTGAGGAGGGTTTGGCGTTTCATGATGGTGTGCTCCGGGGTGCTTATGGGTTGGTATGGAGCAGATGTTACGCCGTGGATTTTTTAAGAGAACTTCATTGAGGTGATGGTGAACATCGATGGCAGTGATAGGACCTGCGCCATACCTCTTGTGAGCTTGATGGTGCGATCGTCGGATGGTCGCTGCGTGGCAGGTGGCGGCTTCTACACTGGAAGCTGGCGCGTTCCTCTGCCGGGACGGATGATGAGGCACTGCAGAGATCGCGGTGTGCAAGGAGACAATTATGTACCAGCTCTACGGCCATCAGAACTCCGGGGCCGCGGCCATCGAAGCCGCCCTTGAACTCTGTGATGTTCCTTATCGCTTCATCGATGTCGAGGCGTCCGCGGAGGCGGCCCACGCGCTGGAGAAACTCAATCCGCTCAAACAGATTCCAACCCTGCAACTCCCCGATGGCGCTGTCCTGACCGAGAGCGTGGCGATCCTGATTCACCTCGGGCTGAGCTTTCCCGCGTCGAGGTTGTTGCCCCAGGACCCGGCCGAGCGGGACCAGGCCATTCGCGCCATGGCGTACATCGTCAGCAATTGCTATGCGGCCATCGGCATCATCGATTACCCCGAACGCTGGCTGGCCGGGGCGGATGAGTCGTCCAGGCAGAACCTCATGGAGGGAACCCGCCGGCGCCTGCACTGGAGTTGGGAGGTGTTTGCCGACCAGTTTTCGGGCGAGCTGTATCTGGGCAGCGAGAAGCCGGGGGCCCTGGATGTGCTGACGGCGGTGATCTCGCGATGGGCGGGCAGTCGGGAACATTTGCGCACGACGCGGCCCGGGTTTTTCGCCTGGCTGGAACGCATCGACCGCCACCCGGCACTGGCACCGGTGTTCGCCCGGCATTGGCCGGCATTGGCCGGCCTGAAAACACCACTTACCCTGTGGGAGCGAGCTTGCTCGCGATGGGGCCATGTCGGTCGACATCTATGTTGAATGTCTGGCCGCTATCGCGAGCAAGCTCGCTCCCACAGGTTTTGGGGTGAATGTTGTGTCCGGATTTATTCCCCGCGAATGTACTGCTCCAGCTGGCGAATCAACTCCGCCTGTTCGGCAATCGCTTCCTTGACCAGGTCACCGATCGACAGCAGGCCGATCAATTTGCCGCCTTCGACCACTGGCAAGTGACGCAGGCGTTTATCGGACATGATGCCCAGGCAGGTATCCACGGTTTGATGGGTGTCGACGGTAATCACCGGTGACACCATGATGTCGCGCACCGGCGTGCCCACCGAGGAGCGGCCGTGCAGCACCAGTTTGCGCGCATAGTCCCGTTCGCTGATGATGCCCAGCACTTCATCATTCTCCACCACCAGCAAGGCGCCGACGTTTTTCTCGGCCATCTTCATCAGCGCTTCGAGCACCATGTGATCGGGTTTTATCTGGTGCACTTCCTGATTCTTCTGATCTTTGAGCTTGAGCAGTTGGGCGACGGTTTTCATGGTGGTTACTCGGGTGTTGTCGTTGTCCTTGAAGAATCGTAGACGCAAGCGCTCAGGGCAAGGGCGAAAGCGGCAGATAACACGCAAAAAACGTCATTTGGCGGTTTTTCTTCGGTAAACCCCTTGTTTCCGGTCAACATCAATCCTGTGGGAGCGGGCTTGCCCGCGATGGCGGACTGTCAGCCAACAAAGATGTTGAATGCTATGGCCCCTTCGCGGGCAAGCCCGCTCCCACAGGATTGATGTTGACCGCTGATATCGGCGCGAAGTGCGCTATCCCTGCCGATGCCGGGTAGAATCACCCTCTGAATCAGTTTCGAGGTTTGCAGTGGTGGATCTACAGCAGGGCTTCGTCCTGACCCGGCATTGGCGCGACACCCCGGCCGGTACGGAAGTCGAGTTCTGGCTGGCGACCGACAGCGGTCCCCGGCGCATCCGCCTGCCTTGCCAGCCCTCGGTGGCCTTCATCCCTGCTGCGCAGCGTCTGCAGGCCGAAAGCGTTTTGCATGACGAGAAGAACGTCGAGCTCAAGCCCCTGGCCCTACAGGATTTCGACCATCGTCCGGTCCTCGGACTCTACTGCCGGCAACATGGCCAGTTGATGCGCCTGGAAACCGCGTTGCGCCGGGCCGGTGTCGAAGTGTTCGAAGCCGACGTGCGCCCGCCGGAACGCTACATGATGGAACGCTTCATCACCGCGCCGGTGCGCTTCAGTGGCATGCCGAATGCCGAGGGTCTGCTGCTCGACGCACAGATGAAGCCCGATCCCGGTTACCGGCCGAGCCTCAAACTGGTGTCCCTGGACATCGAGACCACGGCCCAGGGCGAGCTGTATTCCATTGCCCTGGAAGGCTGCGGCGAGCGTCAGGTGTACATGCTCGGCGCGCCCAATGGTGACGATAGCCTGGTGGATTTCCAGCTCGAGTACTGCGATTCGCGGACCCTGCTGCTGAAAAAACTCAACGACTGGTTTGCCCGGTTCGACCCCGACGCGATCATCGGCTGGAACGTCGTGCAGTTCGACTTGCGCGTGCTTCACGAACACGCCCGGCGCCTGGCGGTGCCGTTGAAACTGGGGCGTGGCGGCGAGGAAATGCAGTGGCGCGAACATGGCAACGGTAACCATTACTTCGCTTCAGCCGCTGGCCGCCTGATCATCGACGGTATCGAGGCCCTGCGTTCGGCGACCTGGAGTTTCCCCTCGTTCAGCCTGGAAAACGTTGCGCAAACCTTGCTCGGCGAAGGCAAGTCCATCGACAACCCATACCAGCGCATGGACGAAATCAATCGCATGTTCGCCGAGGACAAACCGGCGCTGGCCAAATACAACCTCAAGGATTGCGAGCTGGTCACACGGATCTTCGCCAAGACCGAGTTGCTCACCTTCCTGCTGGAGCGGGCCAGCGTCACGGGACTGCCGGCCGATCGCATGGGCGGTTCGGTGGCGGCGTTCACCCACCTGTACATGCCGCTGATGCACCGTCAGGGTTTCGTCGCGCCGAACCTCGGTGGCAAGCCACCTCAAGCCAGCCCGGGCGGTTTCGTCATGGATTCGCAACCGGGACTGTACGAATCGGTGCTGGTGCTCGACTACAAGAGCCTCTATCCGTCGATCATCCGCACCTTCCTGATTGACCCCGTGGGGCTGATAGAAGGGCTCAGGCACCCGGACGATAGCGAGTCGGTGCCGGGTTTTCGCGGCGCACGCTTTTCTCGCACCCGGCATTGCCTGCCCTCCATCGTCGCCCGGGTCGCCGAAGGCCGGGAAACCGCCAAGCGCGAACACAACGCACCGCTGTCCCAGGCGCTGAAAATCATCATGAACGCGTTCTATGGGGTGCTCGGCTCCAGCGGTTGTCGCTTCTTCGACACGCGCCTGGCATCGTCCATCACTTTGCGCGGGCACGAGATCATGCTGCGCACCCGCCAGTTGATCGAGGCCCAGGGGCATGCAGTGATTTACGGCGACACCGACTCGACGTTCGTCTGGTTGCGTCGCGCCCACGGCCAGCAGGAGGCGGCGCAGATCGGCCAGGCGCTGGTGGCGCACGTCAATCAGTGGTGGCGCGAGCATGTGCAGCAGGAATACGGCTTGCAAAGCGTTCTCGAATTGCAGTTCGAAACCCACTACAAGCGCTTCCTGATGCCGACCATTCGCGGTGCCGAAGAAGGCAGCAAAAAGCGCTACGCCGGACTGGTGACCCGCGCCGATGGCAGCGACGAAATGGTCTACAAAGGCCTGGAGACCGTGCGCACCGACTGGTCGCCGCTGGCCCGGCAATTCCAGCAAGAGCTGTATTCGCGGATCTTCCTGCGCAAGCCCTATCAGGATTACGTGCGTGACTACGTGCGCAAGACCCTGGCCGGCGAGTTCGATGACCGGCTGGTTTATCGCAAACGCCTGCGCCGCACCCTCGATGACTATCAGCGTAACGTCCCGCCCCACGTACGCGCGGCGCGCCTGGCCGATGAGTACAACGACAGCCAGGGTCGCCCGCGGCAATACCAGAACGGCGGCTGGATCAGCTACGTGATTACCGTTGCCGGCCCCGAACCGCTGGAAGTGCGCGGTGCGCCCATCGATTACGACCACTACATCACCCGGCAACTGCAACCGGTGGCGGACGCGATACTGCCGTTTGTCGACGACGACTTCTCAACCCTGATTGGGGGGCAGCTGGGCCTGTTTTGAGTCCATCAGCGACAAGGTCCAGTCATCCAGGATGCCGTGGAAGTATTGGTTCAAGGCTTGCTGGAAAAGGCTGTCGGCGGCATCGACCTGGGCGAACAGGGTCATCGAGGAATGAAATTTAAGGTCGTCGGGATGACCGAAAATCCCGGCCACCGAGCGCTCCCGGATGTTCAACACTTCCTGGGTGCAGGTGCGCAGGCGGGGGCCCAGCAACGGATGCTCAAGGTAGGCCAGGGCCTCCTCCCGCGAACGAATGGCAAAGCGGCGCGACATCTCGCTGCCGCCGAGCCCGGCAAACTGCGGAAAAATGAACCACATCCAGTGACTGCGCTTGTGTCCGTTGTTCAGCTCGTCTTGAACCCGGTCGAATACCGGGTCCTGAGCCTGGAGAAAGCGTTGCAGATTGAACGGGTCCAGGTGGTCGGTGCTTCTCATGGCGAAGCTCTCTGACTGCGTTGGCTCAGACCATGGCCAGCCGCTGTTTGCGTTGTGGCGCATGAAACGCGTGGTCCAGCGCCTCCAGATCCCCGGATTCAAGTTGCAGCGTGGCGGCTTGGGCATTGAGCCGCACATGCTCGGGCCGGACCGCTTTGGGGATGGCGATCATGCCGTCCTGGCGCATTATCCAAGCCAGCGCCACCTGTGCCGGTGTGACGCCGTGCCGGGCGGCCACCTGCTTGAGCGTGGCATTGGCGAGCATTTCTCCACCCTGGCCGATCGGGCAGTAAGCCATGACCGGCAGCCGCTGCTGTTGGCTCCAGGGTAACAAATCAAATTCTATGCCGCGCTGCTCCAGATTGTAGAGCACCTGATTGGTGGCGCAGGCCGGGGCGTCCAGTTCCAGCAGGTCGTCGAGGTCGAAATTGGACACGCCCCAACGACCGATCTTGCCGGCTTCGCGCAGGCGCTCGAAGGCGTCGACGGTTTCCTGCAGCGGATACTGGCCGCGCCTGTGCAGCAGATACAGATCGATGTAATCGGTGCCGAGCCTGCGCAGGCTGCGCTCGCACGCCTGGGCAATGCCCTGGCGGCTGGCGTTGTGCGGGTACACCTTGCTGACCACAAAGACGCTGTCGCGCTGTCCGGCGATGGCATCGCGGACCACTTCCTCGGCGCCGCCTTCGGCGTACATTTCAGCGGTGTCGATCAGGGGCATGCCCAGTTCGATGCCCAGGCGCAGTGCCGCGACTTCTTCCCTGTGTTGTGAGCGGTCCTCGCCCATCTGCCAGGTGCCCTGGCCAATGACGGGCACCTGGGCGCCAGCCAATTGAAGCGTGCGCATGCAAACCTCCTGTGTGTATTCGGTGATGTAGGCGCTGTGTACCATTCTCATGATGTTCTGATCCGTTTTTTCTATGAACATTCCCCTGCCGGTGATCGATTGGTGCCGCCCGATACTGCACTTTTTCGAAATGTCCGGCTCTATCCATGGCAGCCTGCGGCGATCCCCACCGTCGGCCCATGCCCAAGTTCAAGAACCCATGGCTCGAGTTTCACCCGCGAACAGCTCAAGAATCCGCCGTCATTGCCTGCTGCTGGCAGGTCTGTCGATGTTCTTCGTCACCGGTTGCAGCCAGCAGCAGGGCGGCGACATCATCACCCAGATGCGCGAAGGCAAACCTCAGGAGTTCCTGCAGACCAGTGTCGACCGCATGGCCACCCTGACCATGCGCGACAACCTCGACAGCCTTTACCTGCTCATGGGTAAGCTCTACCTGCGCAACCCCGATGAGCTGAAAAAGTCCGGTTTCCTCGATGCCCGTACGGCCGGCAAGCAAGTGCGCATGGCCATAGAACAGCAGCAGCCATTACCGACCCTGGGCGGCAAAAAGGACCTGGCGGCCCTGCGTTTTGCCATGAGCCCGGAATTTCTCGGCGATCGGGTCGGAGCGTTCATCTATGCCATCGGCAGCATGCTGGTGACCGCCCATGGCAATCGCACCGAGTTCTACATGACCGATACGATCAACCCGGTATTCGTCAGCAATGCCGCACGCAACATCGAGATTGCCACCTGGATCCTCAGCCAGCGACAAGACAAGCAAGGCCAACCCCTGCTGTTTTCCAACGAAATCTCGGAGGAGGGCAGCAACCTGAGCTTTGCCGTCGAGTTCGGCAAGATCGTCGCCCGCCTGGACCTGCTGACCCAGATGCTCGACGAACGCTACCGGCGCATCGGCCTGAACTATGCCCAGAGCCTGCTGTTCCTGAATTTCCTACCGGTGCAGTGAGCACGACACGGAACCCTGTGGGAGCGAGCTTGCTCGCGATGACTGAGTGTCAGTCGCCATTGATGCCAACTGATACACCGCTATCGCGAGCAAGCTCGCTCCCACAGGGGGGGGTGGTGGTTACGGAATAAAGATAGATCGCATCGATATAACTGGTTATAAGAAATATCGCTATGCTGCGGGCCAGATTTCCCTGCGATCTTTGTGGACGTATCAATGGATTTAGTGAACATCGGGTTGGTCGTGGCCGGGTTGGTGGTTGGCTTTATTGTCGGCATGACTGGCGTCGGTGGTGGGTCGCTCATGACCCCGATCCTGCTGTGGTTCGGTATCAACCCGGCAACGGCGGTCGGTACCGATCTGCTCTACGCGGCGATCACCAAGTCCAGCGGTGTACTGGTTCACCGAAAGAACAACAACATCGACTGGGCGATTACCGGTTGGCTGACCCTTGGCAGCGTGCCGGCGGTGGCACTGACGTTGTGGTTCCTGAGCAGCCTGCACTCCAGCCCCGATGCGATGAACGCGATCATCAAGCAGGCCCTCGGCTTTGTGTTGTTCGCCACGGCGCTGGCGATTCTGTTCAAGAAACGTCTGCTGGATTTCGCCCACAAACGTGCTGGCGGCCACTACAACCCCAGCGGGAAGCGCCTCAATGTCCTGACGGTCATCACAGGCCTGGTCCTCGGCACCATGGTCGCGCTGACGTCCATTGGCGCCGGTGCACTGGGCACCGTGGCCCTGTTCATTCTCTATCCGATGCTGCCGACCCGCCGCCTGGTCGGCACTGAAATCGCCCACGCCGTGCCGCTGACCCTGGTCGCCGGCCTCGGCCATGCGAGCATGGGCAACATGGACTGGCAGGTCTTGGGTTACTTGCTGGTGGGTTCGTTGCCGGGGATTTACCTGGGCAGCCACCTGACCGGGCGTATCTCCGACGAACTGTTGCGTCCTTGCCTGGCGACCATGCTGTTGCTGATCGGCTACAAGCTGGCGTTCTGATCCAGGCTGCCACGCCAGCTTCACTCGCGGGTGAATATTTCCAGCAGATGCCCGTCCGGGTCATCGAAATACACCCGCCGTCCTCCCGCGTAATCATTGATCTCCCTCAGACGCTGCTTGCCCGGGTCGGCCCACCATGGCTGACCGTTGGCCAGCAGGCGGGTGAAGGCCGCATCGAAGTCCTCGTCGCCCATCAGGAATGCGTAGTGCTGAGACGCTATCGGCGGGTCGTTGTCGTAGAAATCCAGCGACACGCCGTTATCCAATTTGACGATCAGCATAGGCCCGAAGGGCTCCGGGGCGGGCAGGCCAAGGAGGCCGGTGAGGAAATTCGCCGAAACCTGCTTGTCCCGGCACCAGACGATGGTGTGGTTCAATTGAGTGCTCATGCCCAGGTCCTCACGACGGATCAGGCGGGTTGTCATGAGTGTTCAGATTAGCCCAGCCTGTTGCGCAATGACCGCCCTGACCTAAGCTTGGGACAAGGCGAAAAATTTGCGGCACGTCACCCGGAACGATCGCCGCGATGCGCAATCATTAGAGCGTGGATATCAAAAAGGAGATGCGCATGCTCATCAGGTCACTGACCATGGCTATCTTGCTGGCGATTGCCGGCACCTCGTTCGCCGCCGATGGCGACTCACCACTGGACATGGACAAGGGCAGGGCCCGGCCACTGATTGTCATCGCTCCAAGCACCGTGGATCCGACCTGGGTCAGCCTGAAAAAGTCGCTGGATGAGCCGGCCAATCGCAAGGGTTTCACCGACCGCAACATGGTGCTCTACACCGTGCTCAACCTGATGGGCCAGCGCGACGGCAAAGACCTCGGGCCACAGGACACCGCGGCGCTGATCCGCTCACTCAAGCTGGGTGCCGGCGCCAAGACCAAGGTGATTCTGGTCGGCAAGGACGGCGAAAAGAAACTGGAACAATCGGACGCCATCAAGCTGGAAGAGATTTTCAGCGCGGTCGATCAATTGCCGGCGACCGAGAAAGAATTTACCGCGACAGTGGCCGCTCCCGTCGCTGAAGCCGAGCCGGCGGCCAAAGGTGCCAAGCCTGGGAAAAACAGCAAACCGGCCAAGCCCGCCAAGCCACCGGAAATGCCGGATGATTGAGCCGGCCCTGAATCCTGGTGGTAAGCAATTAACCTGTGGGAGCGAGCTTGCTCGCGATGGGGACCTGACATTTAACATTTGTATTGACTGTTGCGACGCCATCGCGAGCAAGCTCGCTACCACAGGTTTCGTGTGTTAACTGATCAGTATTAACCTCCAGTTTTTTTCTCTGGGAGCGCAAACCAGACTTATCGGGCAAGGGCGCTCAAAATCTGATGCGCAATCCTGACCCGCTGCGCATTCGGGAAGTTTTTGTTGGCCAGCATCACAATGCCGATGTCCTTAGATGGCACGTACACCACGTAAGCGCCAAAGCCACCGGTTGAGCCTGTCTTGTTGATCAGCACGTTCTGCGGTTGCGCTTGTGGCGGGTTCAGCCACTGGACTTCATGGGCCTGCATGGCCATCGGCGTGGAGTTGCCGTCGAGCAAGCGATCCAGAGTGATCGGGTAGCGATACATCTCCCAGCCCAGGCCCTGAGTCATGTCGCCAACGCTGTAGTAGGCGCTATGAGTCAAGGCGATGGCTTGCTGCAACGGCTTGTCCAGAGGCGCCGGCTTCATGTTTGCGCCGATGTAGGCCAGCAAGTCAGCGGCGCTGGTTTTCACCCCGTACGCCTCGGAATCCAGTGCACCCGGAGTGACCCGCACCGGCTTGCCGTCCTTGTTGTACCCCTGGGCGTACAGCGCCATCTGGTCCTGCGGCACATGCACATAGGTGTGCTTGAGGCCCAGTTTCGGCAGCAGGGTTTTCTCCATCAGGTCATCAAACGGCTGACCCATGCTGTGGGCGGCGAGGTAGCCGAACAGGCCAAGGCTGGGGTTCGAATACAGTCGGTGGCTGCCGGGGGCGTAGAGCGGCTTCCATTGTTTGTAGTAGCCGAGCATTTTGTCGGCCGAATCATATTCAGCAGGAAATTGCAGCGGCAGGCCGCCGGCGCTGTAGGTGCCCAGTTGCAGCACGCTGATGTTGTCGAAAGCGCTGCCGCGCAAGGCCGGCAAGACCTGGCTGGCCTTGTCCGACAGTGACAGTTTGCCCGTAGCCTGGGCGTAGGCGGCGAGGGTGGCGGTGAAGGTTTTGCTGACGGAGCCGATTTCGAACAGGGTGTCCTTTGTGACGGGGCTGCCGGTTTCTTGCGAGGCGACGCCATAGTTGAAGTAGTGCGCTTGGCCGTTGACGGTGACCGCTACGGCCATGCCGTGGATACCTTCGGCCTGCATCACCGGTTGTACGGCGGCGTTCACCAGCGTCTCGATTTGATCCTGTGCCACGCACTGGCCTGCGGCAAATATCGCCATGCCGGCGGCGATGGTTTTCAGCCTGTCCATGTGGGTTTCATCCGTCGTTGATTCAGTTGCGCGCCATTTTAGGGGGTTAAGCGCCAGGCTCCGAGCGCTTTTTAACCCGGCCGCCAACAGGCGGCCACGCGCAACCCTTGAATCAACTCACTTGGCGATTCAACCCACTTGGCGTTTCAACGTACCAGGCACGGCCGCTTGTTATCGAACGTCCAGCCCGGAATCAAAAACTGCATGGCCACGCTGTCATCCCGCGCCCCCAGGCCCATGCCTTTGTACAGTTCATGAGCTTTGGCGACCTGATCCATGTCCAGTTCCACCCCCAGCCCCGGTTTCTGCGGCACCTGCACGCAACCGTCGACGATTTGCAGCGGGGCCTTGGTCAGGCGCTGGCCATCCTGCCAGATCCAGTGGGTGTCGATGGCGGTGATCTCGCCCGGCGCGGCTGCCGCGACGTGGGTGAACATCGCCAGGGAAATGTCGAAGTGGTTGTTGGAGTGCGAACCCCAGGTGAGGCCCCATTCGTGGCACATCTGCGCCACGCGCACCGAACCCTGCATGGTCCAGAAGTGCGGATCGGCCAGGGGAATGTCGACCGACTGCAACTGGATCGCGTGGCCCATCTCCCGCCAGTCGGTGGCGATCATGTTGGTTGCGGTTTTCAACCCCGTGGCCCGGCGGAATTCAGCCATGACTTCGCGTCCTGAGTAACCGTTTTCCGCCCCGCACGGGTCTTCGGCGTAGGCCAGTACGTGGTGCTGATCGCGGCACAGGCGGATGGCTTCTTTCAGTGACCAGGCCCCATTCGGATCGAGGGTGATGCGCGCATCGGGGAAGCGTTCGGCGAGGGCCGTGACCGCTTCGATTTCGGCGTCGCCGCTGAGCACGCCGCCCTTGAGCTTGAAGTCCTTGAAGCCATAACGCGCGTGAGCCGCCTCGGCCAGGCGGACCACCGCCTCGGCGGTCATGGCTTTTTCGTGACGTACGCCGAACCAGTCGTTGTCGGCGTCGGGCTCGCTGCGGTAGGCGAGGTCTGTTTCGTTGCGATCACCGACATAAAACAGATAGCCAAGCATCTTCACTTCATCGCGCTGCTGGCCTTCGCCGAGCAGGGCGGCCACCGGCACGTCCAGGTGCTGGCCGAGCAGATCGAGCAACGCAGCTTCCAGGCCGGTGACGGCGTGAATGGTGATGCGCAAGTCGAAGGTCTGCAATCCGCGACCGCCGGCATCGCGGTCGGCGAAGGTCTGGCGTACCTGGTTGAGAATCTTCTGGTAGGTGCCGATCGGGCTGCCGACCACCAGGCTGCGTGCGTCTTCCAGGGTCTGGCGAATGCGCTCGCCACCCGGCACTTCGCCGACGCCGGTGTGGCCGGCGTTGTCCTTGAGGATCACGATGTTGCGGGTGAAAAACGGGCCGTGGGCGCCGCTGAGGTTGAGCAGCATGCCGTCGTGGCCGGCCACCGGAACAACCTGCAGGCTGGTGATGATCGGGGCTTTGGCGGTGTCGTGTGCGGTCATGTCGTTATCCTTTTAAACCAATGATTCAGGCGTGGTGGGGCGCTGGTTTGCCCGGTGCGGTGACGGGGGCGACCTTGGGTTTGTTGCGTGCGGCAAAGACGATGATCGCGGCGATGATCGAGGTCGCGGCCAAGCCGTAGAGTCCGCCCTGGATGGAGCCGGTGCGTTCCTCCAGCAGGCCGAAGGTGGTCGGCGCGACGAAACCGCCGAGGTTGCCCACCGAGTTGATCAGCGCGATGACACCGGCGGCGATGCGTGCGTCCAGATAAGCCTGGGGAATCGGCCAGAACAGCGACGAGGCCGATTTGAAACCCAGCGCCGCAAAGCAGATCGCGACGAAGGCGAAGACCGGCCCGCCGGTGGTGGACATGAACATCCCGGCAGCGGCGATCAACAGGGCCGCGGCGACCCAGGCTTGCTGATGCTTCCACTTGGCCGACAACGAGGCGAAGGCATACATGCCGACAATCGACAGCAGCCACGGAATCGAGTTGAACATTCCGACCTGGAAGTCGCTGAGGTCGCCCATCTTCTTGATGATGCTCGGCAGCCAGAAAGTCGCGGCGTAGATGGTCAGCTGGATAAAGAAATAGATCAGGCAGAACAGGATGATCTGGCGGTCCTTGAGCAGCTTGCCCAGTGACGGCTTGATCGGTGTGGCGGCTTCGCGGGCCAGTTGTTCGTCGTCGATGGCCTTGACCAGCGCGTCCTGCTCGTCGCGGCTCAGCCATTTGGCATCGTGGGGTTTGGAGTCGAGCCAGAACCAGACAAAAACACACAGACCCACCGAGAACATGCCTTCGATGAAGTACATCCATTGCCAGCCATGCATCCCGAGTCCACTGATTTGCAGCAGCAGACCGGACAGTGGGCCGGAGATCAGCGAGGCGATCGCCGAGCCACTGAGGAAAATCGCAATCGCCTTGCCACGCTCCACGCCAGGCAACCAGCGGGTGAAGTAGTAGATCACCCCGGGAAAGAACCCGGCCTCGGCCACGCCCAGCAGAAATCGCAGGATGTAGAAGTGGGTTTCGTTCTGGATGAACGCCATGCCCGCGGCGACCAGGCCCCAGGTCAGCATGATGCGAGTCAGCCAGATGCGGGCGCCGACTTTTTGCAGAAGGATATTGGAGGGCACTTCGAACAGTGCATAGCCGATGAAGAACAGGCCGGCACCCAGACCGTAGGCGGCCGCGCCAATGCCCAGGTCGTGTTCCATGTGGGCGCGGACGAAACCGATGTTCACTCGATCAATGTAATTGACGATGAACATGATGACGAACAGCGGCAAGACGTGACGTTTGACTTTGGCGATGGCGGACTTCAGCGCTGAATTGGCGTCGTCGTGCATCCCGGAGACGGATGTATTCACTGCGTTTTCTCCCACTCGTTATTTTTATGCGGGGTGAAGCTGAGTGCTGCGTTGTTGATAGACATCATACAACTAGGTTTTTTGATCTTGCAACCGCCTTTGTCCAATGAAATGGCGCTGAATTAGAGATTTTTTATTCTGGTGATGGTGGCGGGTGGCCTTTAAAACAAATCGATATGGGCTGGTTGTTGAGTGTTGTCATACAAGTTGAGCGAGATTTTTCAGGATTCCCGCCCGGCGCGGTGCTACGATTCGATAGCCCTGATTTCCGGACACCTTCATGCAAGAAGACCTCGAAGCACCCGCCCGCAAGCGCAGCCACAACCTGGCCCATGACCTGGTGGAGAAACTGACCCAGCGCATCCTGCTGGGCCAGATACTGCCCGGCGACAAGCTGCCGTCGGAAAACACCATCGTTCAGGAACACGGGGTCAGTCGCACGGTGGTGCGCGAGGCGATCTCGAAGTTGCAGGCCTCGGGGCTGGTGGAAACCCGGCATGGCATTGGCACGTTCGTGATCGAGCGCGCACCGGAGCAGGGGCTGCGGCTGAATGTCGACACGGCGTTGGGGGTGCGCAGCATTCTGGAGTTGCGCATGGGCCTGGAAACCCAGGCGGCGGCGCTGGCGGCAACTCGCCGCACCGATCTGCAACTGGCGCAGATGCGTGAAGCGCTGGACGATTATCAAAGCCTGCTGGCCAACAACGACAGCTGTGTCGACGCGGACCGGCGTTTTCATCTGCTGATCGCCGAAGCCACCGGCAACGTTTGCTTCACCGAAATCATGCAGCACCTGGGCAGCGCCATGATCCCGCGCACCCGGGTCAATGCGGCCGAGCGGGGGGCCGTGGACTTGAGCAAGCTCGGCGAGCTGGCCAATCTTGAGCACGAGGCGATCCTCAATGCCATCAAGCGCCAGGACCCGGACGCGGCGCGGGCGGCGATGTGGTTGCACCTGACCAACAGTCGTGACCGGTTTTCGGCCAGCTGATCGTCAGTGACACCGCGTTATCGTTCATCGCGGGCAAGCCACGCTCCCACAGGTTCTGGGTCGTGCTCAGGAACCGCGGCAACCATAAAACCCTGTGGGAGCGGGCTTGCCCGCGAAGGCGTCAGGCCAGGCGGCGCAAAACATGGATCAGACCCGAGCAACCTGAACAACCACAGCCCGCCGCTCCAGATTCAACGCCAGCACGCTCGCCAACACCACCAGCCCACCCACCACGATCATCAACGTCGGCCGTTCGCCTAGCGCATAAGACGCCATCACCATCGCCGTCGGCGGCGTCAGATACAGCGTCATGGTCGCCCGGCTCAAATCGACATGCGCCAGCACATAGGCCCAGGCCAGGTACGCCAGGGCACTGGGGAATATCCCCAAGGCAATCACCGCCCACTGCACGCGCATCGGCGCCAGGGCGACTTGATCCACAAGGCCGGGCAGAAAAATCAGCAACAGCACCGTACCGGACCACACCGTGTAGCACACCAGCGTCAGCCCGTCGTAACGCCCGGTGTGATGTTTTTGCAGGGCAAAGTAGAGGCTCCAGGACACCGCCGCCAGCAGGATCAGCAAGCCATGGGCGTCAATGCTGCCCAGGCCATGATCGCCCGCCACCACTATTACCACGCCAAACAACCCGAGCAGCACACAACCCCAGCGCCACAGGCTCACCTGATCCTTGAATACGAAGCGTGCGATCAATGTGCTGAACAGTGGCGTGGTCTGGGCCAGGACGCTCGAAGCGCCAGCGCTGACTCCCTGCTGCCCGAAGTTGATCGCCACGTGATGCAGGCTCACGGCAAAGAAACCCAGGCCGAACATCAGCGGCAAGTCTCGCAGGCTGGGCAGGCGGATGCCTTTGATGACCGCGACCACGGCCATGAACACGGAGGCCAGCAGGAAGCGCAGCAGTGCCAGGTGTACGGGGTCGTAGGCCTGCAAGCCGATATGAATGCCGGTCGGGGAGTATCCCCAGCACGCCACGACAAATGCCATGGCCAGAATGATTTTCCAGGGTGAAACGGGGGAGGGTGTGAGCGGCGTCATGGTCGTGCACCTGTGGGCTGATGCACGGAGTATCAGAAAGCCTATCGTTCGCCACAACTGACTTATACTGCGCTAATCGTTCACTATTGGTGATGTATGGAGCTGGCACAGATTCGCATGTTCAAGACCGTGGCCGAGGTCGGCAGCATTGCCCGCGCAGCGCAATTGCTGCATTGCGTGCCGTCCAACATCACGGCACGGATCAAGGCCCTCGAGGCTGAGCTGGGTGTCGCGCTGTTCCTGCGCGAAGGCCGAGGGCTGCGCATCAGCCCGTCGGGGCAGACCTTCCTGGCCTACGCCTCGAAAATTCTCGCCCTGACCGTCGAGGCCAAGCGGGCGGTCGACCCTTCGGCCGAACCCTCAGGGCCGTTGCGCATCGGCGCCATCGAATCGTCGGCCACCGGGCGTTTGCCGCGCCTGCTGGCGAAATTCCACAAGCGTTTCCCGCAGGTGGCGCTGGAGCTGACCACCGGCACCTGGAGCCAGTTGCTCGACGACACGCTCAATCACAAGCTCGACGGCGCCATTGTGGCGGTGGATGTCGAACGTTCGCACCTCAAGCGCACGCCGATGTACCGCGAAGAGTTGCTGCTGATCGCCTCGACATCCCTGGGGCCGTTGCGCAGCGTGACGGACCTGCATGACAAGACGATGTTCCTTTGGCCTCAGGGCTGTCCTTACCGGGCGGCGATGGAGCATTGGCTATTGCGAAATGGGTTGGCGCTGCCGATTGTCAGCCTGGCCAGCTATGGCGCGATTGTCGGTTGCGTCAGCGCCGGGGCCGGTGTGGCGCTGGTGACTAAAGGGGTTTTCGATCAATACGCCAAGGGCGCCGGGTGCGTGGCGTTTGAGTTTCCCGAACTGACGGCCATCGAGAGCCTGTTCTACTGGCACGAAAACGCCGGGGTGCACCCGGCGCGTGAGGCGTTCGTGGCGATGCTCCGCGAGGAATTTGCGTAACGCAGTACCTGTGGGAGAGCCTGTGGGAGCGAGCTTGCTCGCGATGACGGAGTGTCAGTCGCTAACAATATTGACTGATACACCGCTATCGCGAGCAAGCTCGCTCCCACAGGGTTGTGTGTGTATTTGAAGGTCAGTTCACACCTACGTCCCGCATCAACAACCCAAACTGCAGATCCACCGCATCCGGTATCGGCAAATACACCCTATGCCCATCCCCCGGTGCAACGTCGATCGCTCCACCCTTGGCGTTCTGCAACTGATGCAGATCGAAGTGGAAGTTGCCCTTGGGCGTCATCAGCTCCATGTGGTCGCCCACGCCGAAGCGGTTTTTCACCTTGACCTCGGCCAGGCGATCCCGGCGCTGTCCGGTCAGCTCACCGACAAACTGTTGCCGTTCCGACACCGAGCTGCCGTTCTGGTAGTTCTGGTATTCGTCATGCACATGCCGGCGCAGAAAGCCTTCGGTGTAGCCGCGCTGGGCGAGGGATTCCAGGTCGGTCATCAGGCCGCGGTCGAAGGCCCGGCCCGCCACTGCGTCGTCGATGGCCCGGCGATAAACCTGGGTGGTGCGCGCGCAATAAAAGTGCGATTTGGTCCGGCCTTCGATTTTCAGCGAGTGCACGCCCATCTGCGTCAGGCGTTCGACGTGCTGCACGGCGCGCAGATCCTTGGCGTTCATGATGTACGTGCCGTGTTCGTCTTCGAAGGCAGGCATCTGTTCGCCGGGACGATTGGCTTCCTGCAACAGGAACACCTGATCGGTGGGCGCGCCGATGCCCAGGGTCGGTTCGGGGTCGAATGTCTGCACGATTTCGCCCAGCTGGGTTTCCGTGGCCGGCTGCGCCGAATATTTCCAGCGACAGGCATTGGTGCAACTGCCCTGATTGGCGTCGCGCCTGTTCATGTACCCCGACAGCAGGCAGCGCCCGGAATAGGCCATGCACAACGCGCCATGCACGAACACTTCCAGTTCCATGGCCGGCACTTGCCCGCGGATCTCGGCGATCTCTTCCAGCGACAGCTCCCGCGACAGGATGATCCGGCTCAAGCCTTGCTGCTGCCAGAACTCGACACTTGCCCAGTTCACGGTATTGGCCTGCACCGAAAGGTGGACCGGCATCTGCGGGTAGTGCCGGCGCACCAGCATGATCAGGCCGGGGTCGGACATGATCAGCGCATCGGGGGCCATGGCGATCACCGGTTCAAGGTCCTTGAGGAAGGTCTTGAGCTTGGCGTTGTGCGGTGCGATGTTCACCACCACGTAGAAGCGCTTGCCCTGCGCCTGGGCCTCGCGAATGCCGAGGGCGAGGTTGGCGTGGTCGAATTCGTTGTTGCGCACCCGCAGGCTGTAGCGCGGCTGGCCGGCGTACACGGCATCGGCGCCATAGGCGAAGGCATAACGCATGTTTTTCAGGGTGCCGGCGGGGGCGAGCAGTTCTGGCGCGGTGAGGTTCATGGTGGATTCGTCGCAAAAGCCGCGCAGGGTAAACGCCCCGTGCCAAGCGTTTATTGACCTGGATCTATGTCTGATCAACAAAGAGATGGCACTCGCGCGAGCCGTAGCGGACTAAACATCAGGGCGCAAGTTTTTCGTCCCGGCAGGCATGGATCGAATATGAACGAAGAAACCCTGAAAGACAGATCGCTGACCATCCTTCTGGCCCTGGTGAGCGTCGCCTTCATCTGGATCCTGCTGCCGTTCTACGGCGCCGTGTTCTGGGCGGTAATCCTCGCCATCCTCTTTGCTCCGCTGCAACGACGGCTGCAGCTGAAGTTCGGCTGGGAGCGCAACCTCACGTCACTGCTCACGCTGAGCATCTGCCTGTTGATCGCGATCCTGCCAGTGATAGTCCTCAGCAGCCTCCTGGTCCAGGAGGGGGTTGCGCTCTACAAGAACATCGAGAGCGGCGAACTGGACATCGCCGGGTACGTGACGCAGTTCAAGCACATCCTGCCGCCGTATTTCCAGCACCTGCTGGATCGCTTCGGCATGGGCGAGTTGAACGGGCTGCGAGAGAAAATCGTCAAGAGTGCGATGACCGGCGGGCAGGAACTGGCCGCCAAGGCCTTCATTTTTGGCCAGGGTACGTTCGAGTTCATCGTCAGTTTCTTCATCATGCTGTACCTGCTGTTCTTCTTCCTGCGCGACGGCGCGGAACTGGCGCGCAAGGTGCGTACGGCGGTGCCGTTGGAGGAACAGCAGAAACGTCGTTTGCAGCTCAAGTTCAATCGCGTGGTACGGGCTACGGTCAAGGGCAACCTGCTGGTGGCGATCACACAAGGCGCGCTGGGTGGCTTGATTTTCTGGTTCCTGGACATTCCCAGCGTATTGCTCTGGGCGGTGTTGATGGCGTTTCTGTCGCTGTTGCCGGCGGTGGGGGCGGGGATTGTCTGGGTACCGGTGGCGGCGTTTTTCCTGCTCACCGGGGCGATCTGGCAGGGCGTGGTACTGGGATTGTTCGGGATCTTCGTGATCGGCCTGGTGGATAACGTGCTTCGACCGATTCTGGTGGGCAAGGACACCCGGATGCCGGATTACATGATCCTGATCTCGACCCTCGGCGGCCTGGCGATTTTCGGGCTGAACGGCTTTGTCATCGGCCCGTTGATCGCGGCCCTGTTCATGTCCAGCTGGGACATTTTCATTGAAACCAAACCGCGGGTGCAGCTGCCTTAGGCGCTGAGCCTGCCGGACTGGCCGGAGCCGATGCGTTGCGACAGTTCACGGGCGGCGGGCAGCGAAGTGAGCGGGCCGCTGATCTGCACACCGTCCTGCACCAGATACCAGCAGGCGAGCATGCCCAGCTCTCTGAGCTGTGCGGGGACGGCGCTGCCGATAACGGACATGATCTGAACCTGGGACATGACAAGTACCTCCATCAATCTGTGGAGCTACTTTAAGGTCCGGGTGCCTCGATGAGTAATCAACGCTTTCAATAGTGGTCATTGATGCCAGCGGGGGCAAACGACCGTTGGTCGGTCAGCTGACCACCTGATCGAGCATGTTCACCACTTCCTGCTCGTTGAGCAGGCCCTTGCGCACCAGGTTTTGCGTCAGCAGCGAGAGAAACTTGGCGCTGCGATGACCTTCCAGGTGCTTGAGTTCGGTCAGTGCGTTGTACACCTTGCTGGAGGTGCACAGACCGACGATGCGGTGCGGGTTTTGCGTTGGCATGTGGTCGTCCTTGTTGTTATCGACTTGTTTTCGACGGACAGCACCGAGCTTGGGCAACTGTCATGACAAAAATATGACCGTTCAATGCCGCACGGCAGAAAATCGGTCGAGTCCATCTTGCCAACTTTTGTCGCGCGCACTGTCCCGATAACGACCTTGGCGAGATTTATCCAGACCTGCACCGACAAGCAGGCACTGGCCCGGGTCAAGTTCCTCGACCAGGCCGGTTTCTCGCAACTGATGCTGGCTCGCGAGCTGAGCCTGCAAGAGATCCGCGTCATCGCCGGTGAAACCAGCGCGGCCATCGAAGTCTTTAGCCGCGGTGCTTTGTGCGTGGCTATCTCCGGGCGGCGCAACATCTCCCGCGCCCGTATTCGCTTTATCCCCCCTTCAAACTCCCCTTGGCGAGATGGCAGAACTGTCAGATCTGCTAGTTGGTTGCCTCTGCAAAGCGCTCTAGAGTGAAAAAAAAACGTCGCCCGAGCCAGGTGTCCGGGCATTTTTCGCAGTGTCGCCAAGCCGTATCAGTGCGAGTGAATCTGCTGCTTGCAACCGAGCCTGATGACTCAGGGAGAGACACGATGCGCCCCCCGACCCTCGCGACAATTCGCCAGTTGTGGTTGATCACTCTACTTGCCCTTGGTGTTACGCCGCCGGGTTTTGCCCAGTCGGAACCAGCCAATGTGAGTTCATTGCTGACACTGGAGCAAATGAGCGCCAATGCGGCCGTGAGTCGCAACGCCAATCCCTACCTCAAGCGCCTCATCGACGACAGCCAAAGTGAAGTAATTACCCTGGCCCGGGGGCACGGACAGTTTGTGCTGGATGAACAGCAATGGCTGGATATCCCGCTGGAAACGGGGGTGACCGTGCGGGCGAGGAAGCTGCACTACACCATCGAGTCGGGAATGGGCGTGTGGGTCGGTGAAGTCCAGTCCGACGACCTGCGCCAGCGCCGGGGGCAGCCGACGGTGGACCTGTCGCGGGAGGTGGCGGTCGATCCGCAGAACCTCGCGGTGCTGGTGCGCAACGGCGAACGGATTACCGGGACGGTGAGTGTGGGGGGGCGGCAGTATCAGATTGAGCCGGTGGATAAGGGGCAGGTTGCGATTACTCGGATCAAGCCATCGGACAATGGCAAAGATCAGGACGATTCACCCACCGAGGTCACGAAGCAGACCTCGACCCAGTCAGGCCAAACTGCGCAGCGTAGCTCTCAACAACCCATTCGAATTCTGACCGTCTACAGCAACGATGTGAAAAACGCTTATGCCGACCCCGTGGCGCTGGGTATTCAGCGTTTCGAACATTTCAAGGAAATTGCCCGGGCCAGTGGCGTAACGGTTGTTTATGAAAATGCCGGTGTTGAACACCTTCCTTATGATGAGTCGTCGTTTCCTGGTTGTGATCAACTTCAATGCATGAACAATCAATTGTCTGAGGTCAGGCGCAACAGTGCGAGCGCGCAACAACAGTTTAAGGCCCATGTGGTGATGGGGGTGGTAGCAAAAAAACTCACCAGCCGGGGTTGCGGACTTGCCGGGGCCATTGGCGCCGACAGTGTCACTAGCAGTGTTGGCTATGCCTGTGCTGGGGAAAGCGGTACCTATGCCCATGAATTGGGCCACGTGATTGGGGCGCATCACAGCGGAATGACAACCCCTTTTGCGTACTCCAGCGCGTTTTGCCAGAACAGTGTTACCCCCAATTGGCAAACCATCATGGCCTACTGCGATTCCGGCGGGCGGAAAATCAACCTGTTTTCCAATCCCGAGCGAACCTATGAAGGAGTTCCAATGGGGGTGGCCGATCGGCATGATAACGCTCGCTCGATCAATAACTGGTACCCCACGCTCGTCGGTCTGTTTCCTCCCCCGGACAACAGTGCCCCACCCATCGCCAGCGGCTTCGTGGAACTGGGCCAGAAAGAGCTGCCGTTTTCCGCCGAGAGCGCAATCCTCAACGGCGCCGCTTCGCGCAACCCTGGCAGCGATGCCATGCGCTATGAGTGGACGCAGACGGCGGGCGTACCGGCGGTGACGATCGACAACAGCCAGTCGATGAAAGCCACGGCAAACTTCTCCGAGGTGTCGGTGCCCACCGATTACCGGTTCCGCCTGACGGTGGCCAATGCCACCGGGCACGTGGATGCCACCGAAGTGGGTGTACGCGTTTACCCCCGTGACATTGGTGCGGCGTGCGACAACGTTGCGGCCTGGGACCCGGAGCAGACTTACTCGATTGCCGGTGAACAAGTCAGCTATCAAGGCAGTCTGTACCGTTTGCTCACCCAGCCTTCGGGGAATTTTACCCGGCGGCCGCCGGCGGTCTGGTCGGGGCTGAGCGCACCGATGAATTGGGCCTTGGTGAAAGCCTGCAACGCGCCACGCACCCTGGAGCAACGCCTGGCGACAGTGGATGCCTGGGCCTTGACCAATGGCGCCACGCCGGTGACCAGCGGCTTGCAGGAGCAATTGCGCAACCTGCTGGTGCAGCAACAATTCACCTGGCCGCCCGCAGAGGCGGCGGGGCGCATGCGGCCCATCGCGTTTGAATCGAAAAACTGTGTTGTTCGCGACCCAGCCAACGCCGGCCGGCTGGTCCTGCAGGAAGCCTGCAATGAAGAGCGCGCCGGCCGTTGGCTGCTCGATGGCAGCGGCCGGTTGCACAGCATGGACGATCCTGGCCTGTGCCTGATCAACAATGGCAATAACCAGCGGGTGACCCTGACGCCTTGCACCGACGCCAGCACACCATGGATCAGTCTCAAGGACAATGTCAGTGATTACCAAATGGTCAGTGGGCAGTCGCTGCTGAGTAACTTTACGCTCAACATGACGAGCGCGAACTACGGTGATTTCCTGGCGGACGACGGTAATCAGAACCTGATCGTCAAGACCCGCACGCAAAGCAATTCCATACGCTATGCCACTTTCGGCAATATTCCTCAGGACAGCAGCCTGCTGCTGGCCCATGCCAAGGCCCAGACCTTGACGGCGATCGGCCGCGTGCTGGACGGTCAGGGTGTACCGGGGACGGCGCCGCCGATGCCACCGCAGATCATTGTCAGCGGTCCGACCACTGCCGAGGCCTTGGAGCCTGTACTGCTGGACGCCAGCCAGTCGAGTTCGATCAACCCAGGGGCCAGCGACCTGCAATACATCTGGCAGGCGCCACCGGGCATATCGGCGCAAACCGATGGTGCACAATTGCGCTTTACCGCGCCCACCGTCACCAGCGCCACGCCCTTCGTGTTCAACCTGGCGGTCAGCGACGGTTTGGTGCAAGCACAAGAGCAGCATACGGTGACCGTTGCCCGCCAGGGTCACAGTGATCCTGAGGGTGAGTTGAGCCTGCCGGCAGAAGTGCTGGAAAAAAACACCGTGACCTTCACCGCCAATGTGCATTCTCCCGGTGGCCTGCCGTTGACCTACGTCTGGCAACGGCCCATCGGCTTCACCGGAACGGTGGGCAACACCCCCACCGTCACCCTGACCGCACCCGCTGTCGCGGCGGATACTCCGGTGGTGGTGGAAGTCACGGTCACCGACAGTGAAGGTGGCTCCCTGACGCTGCGTGGCACGGTGCTGGTGAAAAAGGATACGCAGATGACCGGTGGTCGAATTGACGGTCCCGCCGAAGTCAATAGCGAGGAGTCAGTCACCCTGCAGGCGTATGTCAACAACCCGCAGAATCGTCCGTTGACCTATGTCTGGACGGTGACCTCCCCAGCCACTGGCCAGTTCGAGATCGTCGGGCCGAGCGATCAAAGGGATATCCTCATCAAAGCACCGCGTATAACGGACCCCACTAAATACAATGTCGGTCAGGTGCGAGTACTTGTCAGGGATGGCGTCAGCTTTGCTTCTATCCCTAACAGGGCGCTCAAGATTAATGCCCTGGAGTTGCCACCGCTGATAGGACGCCTGATCATGCCGTCGATGGTCAATGTCGGCGATGTGTTCGTACCGAGAGTGGTGCTAGACAATGCTGATGGTCGAGAGATCAGTTACACATGGTGGGTTAATGACGACTATTTTGAATTACTGTCATCCGATCCCAAACAGCCTACTGCACAGATCAAAGCGACCCGCTCCAGTAACAATGCTGGTCTGGTTATCGAAGCCAGGGTGAGCGACGGGACAGGCCGGATCACGCGGTACAATACCCCAAGGGTGGTGGTTTACGAACCCAAGGGCACCAACCCGCCCCAAGGCCAGGTCGAAGGCCCCCTGGAAGTGGCCTCCGGGCAGCCGGTCAGTTATCGCGCCGTGTTTTCCTCACCGGTGGGCAATCCGTTGAGCTACGCCTGGGTCAAGGGCTCGCTCATTGGCGCCACGCCCAACAGCGCGGAGCAGACCTGGACCGCGCCGGTTGTCACCACCGATCAGGTGATCACTGTCCGCGTCACCGTCACCGATAACGCCGGCAACGCCAACAGTCATGCCATCGCCGTGGTAGTCAAGGCACCCGGAGACAACCCACCACCGCAACCACCGGTAGGGCGGATCATCAGTGACGACACGGTAGAAAGTGGTGCCCAGGTGCCGTTCAGTACCGACGCCATGTCGACCGTCACCGGTAGTGCCAAACCGTGGCGGCGCTTGCAGCCCTGCTCGTCATAACCATCCTGCAAATGGGGAGCCTGCCGTCCCTGGCGCGCAGGTTCCCTTTCTGGCGATCACTAATGGCCCTTTCGATCCCTTTTTTTGGCACAACCCCCCACTATGCTCCAGCGCCGGCCTCGGCAAAAATCTGACCCAATTGGCCGATTCGAGCACGCGCAGGCGTATTACAAAGACAATCCGGATACTCGGCCCTTGGCTATCGTTCAACTCGCCGTTTATAGAATCAAAAAAAGCCCCGCTGTTTCAGCGGGGCTTGATGAAGTCGTTACCAGCGGCCGTGTCGCGGGCCGTAGTAGCCGCGTGGCGGGCCGTAGTAACCACGGGGTGGCCCATAGTAAACCGGGGCCGGGCGGTAGTAGATCGGTTGCTGCACGTACACCGGGGCCGGCTGATAGTAAACCGGGGGCGGTGGCGCGTAGTAAACCGGAGGCGGCGGGGCGTAGACCGGTTGCGGCGCGACATAGACCGGGCGGTTGGCGTTGATCAGAGCCGAACCTACGATGGCAGTACCGACGATCGCGCCAAACACCGCCGGACCCTGCCAGTAATTACCACCACCATGGGCTTGCGCCTGTCCCGTGATAGCGAGGGCGCCGATCAGCAAGGCTACTGTGGGGATTTTACGGATCATGATAGTTCCTCGGTTCTTCAGCCCGGCGCCTGTGTCTGCAATAGACCCAGGGATTGTCGCGGGGATACTTCTAAGACAGCTTTTTTTCGAAAAACAGCACGGCCGCCAGGTAAATTTTGTGTAAGGTCTGTACCGACTTTCTTACCGACCTGTTTAAGCCTGTGCGTCCAGGCTTTCATGATCGATCAGATCCCGATGGACGGCTAATCCCGTCCATCCGAAAAGTGCATTTGAAGGAGCTTTGCCATGCAGATGAACCCCAACAAAGACACCCAGCTGTGCATGTCCCTTTCAGGGCGCCCCGGGAACTTTGGCCTGCGTTTTCATAATCATCTGTATGAACAACTGGGCCTGAACTTCTACTACAAGGCCTTTGCCAGCCAGGACCTGCCGGGCGCCGTCGCCGGCATTCGCGCCCTGCGCATTCGTGGCTGTGGCGTGTCGATGCCGTTCAAGGAAGCCTGCATTGCCCTGGTGGATGAACTCGACACCTCTGCCGCCGCCATTCAATCGATTAACACCATCGTCAACACCGACGGTCATCTCAAGGCCTACAACACCGATTACATTGCCGTGGCCCAGTTGCTGGAAAAACACCAGGTGCCCAAGGACTCGACCTTTGCCCTGCGCGGCAGCGGCGGCATGGCCAAGGCCGTGGCGAGCGCCTTGCGCGATGGCGGTTATGAGAACGGCCTGATCGTGGCCCGCAACGAGCGCGCCGGGCAGGCGCTGGCGCAGTCGTTGGGTTATGAGTGGCAGGCAGAGCTGGGCAGTCGTCGCCCACAAATGCTGGTCAATGTCACCCCGATCGGCATGACGGGAGGGCCGGAGGCCGAGCAACTGGCCTTTGAGGGTGATGTGATCGAAAAAGCGGAAACCGTCTTCGATGTGGTGGCGATTCCCTCAGAAACGCCGCTGATCGTGCGTGCCCGTGCCGAAGGCAAGCGGGTCATCACCGGGCTGGAAGTGATCGCGATCCAGGCGCTGGAGCAATTTGTGCTCTATACCGGTGTACGGCCGACGGATGAGCAATTCCAGAAGGCCGTGGCGTTTGCCCGCAGCTAGGAGGTGTCCATGCATCCCCCCATTCTCAATTTGAACACTGTCGAGCTTGAACCGCTGCCCGAAGCGTTTGCGCCGAGCGGTGAAACCGCCGGTCGCTATCAACAGCGCCAGGCCCGAGTCGGTCAGCAACTGGGGGCGCAAAAGCTGGGATATCGCCTGTATGTGCTGGAGCCGGGCATGCGCGGCAGTCCGTTTCACAGCCATCGGGTCAATGAGGAAATGTTCTACGTCGTGGCCGGGGAAGGGCAGGTGCGCCTGGGAGACGAGCGTTTTCCAATCCGCACCGGTGATGTGATTGCCTGTCCACCGGGGGGGCCTGAAAAGGCCCATCAGATCATCAATACCAGCAACGGCGAGTTGCGGTATCTGGCCGTCAGCACCCAGCAATCGCCGGAGATCTGCGAATACCCGGATTCCGGCAAGTATGCCGTGATGGATGACTTCAAGGTCGATGCCGAGGGCAATGCATCGGGATTTGTTGCGGTGGCCCGGCAGGCCGATGGGGTGGATTACTGGGACGGGGAGTAACTCAAAGCCCTTCAGTGTCAATCACACATGTCAGCCAGCCCATAGATCCACTGTGGGAGCGAGCCTGCTCGCGAAAACGTCGGCACATCCAGCATTGATGTGACTGATAATCCGCTTTCGCGAGCAAGCTCGCTCCCACAGGTTCTGTATCAATCACACATGTCAGTTCGTCCACAGATCCACTGTGGGAGCGAGCCTGCTCGCGAAAACGTCGGCACATCCAGCATTGATGTGACTGACAAACTGCATTCGCGAGCAAGCCCGCTCCCAGAGGTTTTGTGTCAATCACACATGTCAGTCAGTCCACAGATTCACTGTGGGAGCGGGCTTGCCCGCGAAAGCGTCGGCACATCCAGCATTGATGTGACTAACAATCCGCTTTCGCGAGCAAGCCCGCTCTCACAGGTTCTGTATCAATCACACATGTCAGTCAGCCCACAGGTTTTGTGCCAGGCAAACATCCAGGCTATTCGAGCCGGGCCAACCGCTCTTCCAGCGCCGCAATCCGCGCTTCCAGTTCTTCGATCCGTTCTACCGAAACCCCGTTGTTGCCACGTTCGACCGGGTTCTGCCGTGCCGCCATGATCGCCTCGATATCCGCCGGGTCGCCCAAGGCGTGGGTATAGCGGTCTTCGCGCTGGCCGGCCTGACGCGGTATCAGCACGGCCAGGCCCCGGGCAATCAGGCGTTCGAGTTGATGCACGACCTGTTCGGCGTCTTCGAATTCATGCATGCGGCCGCTGCGGGTCAGCAGCTCATTGACGGTCTGCGGGCCGCGCAGAAACATCAGCCCGGTCAGGATCACCTGCGCCGGCACCAGTTCCAGGGCCTTGTCGACCTTGTGTTCCCAACGATCGGCACGGCTGCCCATCACCAGCCTGGCGAAGCCGCGCCCTTCGAGCGCGCGCAGGCTCTGGCCGACCTGGCCCGGCGTCAGGTTCATCACCGGCTCGCGGCTGGTTTTCTGATTGCAGGCGATCACCAGGGCATTGAGGGTCAGGGGATAGGTTTCCGGGCTGGTGGCCTGTTTCTCGATCAACGAACCCAGAATGCGAATTTCCGTACTGTTGAGCCGCGGTTCGTCGAAAGTCGTCTCTTGCTCAGTGCTCATGGTTCTGCATCCTTAGCTGATTCATGTTTTTCACTTGCGTGAGCGCACTTTGACATCGCCCGTTCGGACTAGGCAAGGCTAACGATTCTGCCGCGTCCCGCTGGCGCCAGACTTCATGCTCAAAGGGGTGTTGCGCCACGCGCGCCCCGCCAAACGAGCAGAAGGCGCCGCGATGGAGTTTGCATTCAGCGACGAACAGGAAATGATCCGCGCATCGGCCGAGGGCTTCCTCGCCGATGTCTCGGATTCTGCCGCCGTGCGCGCGGCAATGGTCAGTGAACGGGGTTTTGACGAAGCCCTGTGGCAGCGGTTGTGCCAGGAAATGTACTGGCCCGCCATTCATATCCCCGAAACCTACGGTGGCCTTGGCCTCGGCTTTGTCGAGCTGACGATCCTGCTGGAACAGATGGGCCGGCGTTTGCTGTGCTCGCCGTTTTTCGCCACCGCCGGCATGGCCACGCCCGCGCTGTTGCTGGCCGCCGATGATGAACAGAAACAGCGCTGGTTGCCGTCGATTGCCGAAGGCAGCGTGACCGCGACCCTGGCGTTCAGCAGTGCCAACGGCTGGTCAGCCGACGATGTCCAGGCAACCGTGGTGGCCGAAGGCGACGGGTTCATCCTCAACGGCACCCTCAAGCATGTACTCGACGGCCATGGCGCTGATCTGTTGATCATTGCCGCACGACAACCCGGAACCACTGGCGAAAAGGGCATCAGCCTGTTTGCCGTGAACGCCGCAAGCGCAGGCATCACGCGGCAGATGTTGCCGACCATGGACCAGACCCGGCGCCAGGCGCGGATCCAGCTCAAGGGCCTGTACCTTGAAGCTGACGCGCTGCTGGGTGAGTTCGGTCGCGGCTGGCCGCACCTTGAGCGCGTCCTGCAACTGGCCTGCATCGGCCTGGCTGCCGAGCAGACCGGCGGCGCGCAGCAGGTGCTCGATCTCAGCGTGGCCTACATGCAGGAGCGCCAGCAGTTCGGGCGCCCGATTGCCAGTTTCCAGGCCCTCAAACACCGCGCCGCGGACATGATGCTGCAAGTCGAGTGCGCGCGTTCGGCCAGTTACTACGCCGCGTGCGTGGCCCAAGAGGTACTCGACCCCCAGGGTGATCCGCAGGTCGCGGCCCAATTGCCGCTGGCGGCGGCGCTGGCCAAGGCGCAGTGCTCCGAGACCTATTTTCACTGCGCGTCCGAATCGATCCAGTTGCACGGCGGCGTCGGTTTCACCTGGGAATACGACCCGCACCTCTACTTCAAGCGCGCCCGCGCCAGCGAGAGCTTCCTCGGGCTACCGGCCTGGCATCGCGAGCGCATTGCTTCGGTGATTCTTGGAGAGCAGCCATGAAAATCAGTTTCAGCGAGCAGGACGAATGCTTCCGCCAGGAAGTGGCCGACTGGATGAGTGCCAACCTTTGCGGTGAGTTCGAGGCCCTGCGTTTTCGCGGCGGTCCGGGCGACGAGCACATGTTTCCCGAAGAGCGCAAAGCCTGGGAACGCAAACTCGCCGAAGGCGGCTGGACCTGCGTCGGCTGGGCGCCGGAGCATGGCGGGCGTGGCTTGTCGATCACCCGGCAAGTGATTTTCCACGAAGAATATGCCCGCGCCGGCGGTCCCGGTCGCATGGGCCATATCGGCGAAGGGCTGGCCGGGCCGACCATTGCCGCGTTCGGTACGGTCGAACAGCAACAGCGCTTTTTGCCGGGAATCGTCAGCGGCACGTCGTTCTGGTGCCAGGGCTATTCGGAGCCGGGCGCCGGTTCCGACCTGGCCAACGTCAAGACCCGCGCCACGCTGGATGAGGCGAGCGGCCAATGGGTGATCAATGGCCAGAAAGTCTGGACCTCCCTGGCCCACGAATCGGACTGGTGCTTTGTCATCGCCCGCACCGAACCTGGCAGCGTCGGCCATCGCGGCCTGTCGTTCCTGCTGGTGCCGATGGCCCAGGCAGACATCACCGTGCGGCCTATCGAGCAACTGACCGGCACCTCGGAGTTCAACGAAGTGTTCTTCGACGATGCCCGCACCGACGCCGCCAATATCATCGGCGCGCCGGGCGACGGTTGGAAGATCGCCATGGCGCTGCTGGGTTTCGAGCGGGGTGTGTCGACCCTCGGCCAGCAGATGCAGTTTCAGAACGAACTCAACGAAATCATCGCCATCGCTAAAGCCAACGGTGCCGACCGCGATCCGATCCTGCGCCAGCGCCTGGCCGAAGCCTGGAGCGGGTTGCGGATCATGCGCTACAACTCGCTGCGCATGCTTTCGGGTAGCCAGGACGGGTCGCTGCGCAAGGAGGCGACCATCTACAAGCTGTTCTGGTCGACCTGGCACGCCAGCCTCGGCAAGTTGGCGATGGATGTGCTCGGCGCCGAAGCGGAGTTGCTCGAAGCGGCGCCCTACCAACTGACCCGTTTGCAGTCGCTGTACCTGTTCAGCCGCGCCGACACCCTGTACGGCGGCAGCAACGAAATCCAGCGCAACATCATCGCCGAGCGTGCCTTGGGCATGCCCAAAGAGCCGCGTCCGCGCGCCTGAAAGGAGAGAGTTCATGTCTGTACCTCAATATGTTGAAGGTCGCGGCCTGCTGCGCGGCAAGTCGGTACTGATCACTGCGGCGGCGGGTGCCGGGATCGGTTTTTCCGCCGCCGTGCGTGCTGCCGAGGAAGGTTGCCGGGCGCTGATGATCAGCGATATCCATGAAGGCCGGCTGGCCGAAGCGGTGCTGAAAATTCGCGAAACCACCGGGCTGCAACAGGTCTTCGGCCAGGTCTGCAACGTCGCCGACGAAGCCCAGGTGCAGCAGCTGATTGCCTGCGCCGAACGTGATCTGCAAGGCGTCGACGTGCTGATCAACAATGCCGGCCTCGGCGGCTCGCGCCTGCTGGTGGAGATGGGCGACGAAGAGTGGAACCGGGTGCTGGATGTGACGCTCACCGGCACCATGCGCATGACCCGCGCCATGTTGCCGAAAATGATGGAGCGGCGTGCCGGGGTCATCGTCAATAACGCCTCGGTGCTGGGCTGGCGCGCACAGAAAGAACAGTCGCATTACGCCGCGGCCAAGGCCGGCGTCATGGCGCTGACTCGCTGTGCAGCGGTCGAGGCCGCCGACTACGGCATCCGCATCAACGCGGTCAGTCCGAGCATCGCCCTGCACGATTTCCTGCGCAAATCCGCGCCCCAGGCGGTGCTCGATCAACTCGCCGCCAACGAAGCCTTCGGCCGCGCCGCCGAAGTCTGGGAAGTGGCCAACGTGATGATGTTCCTGGCCAGCGACTACAGCTCCTACATGACCGGCGAAGTGTTGTCGGTATCCAGCCAGAGGGCGTGACCATGCCACGTATTTTCGAGACGCCGATGGCCCTGTTCGAGGCCGTTGGCCAATCGCTCGGCGTCAGCGACTGGCTGCTACTGGAGCAGGACCGCATCGACCGGTTCGCCGACGCCACCGGCGATCACCAGTGGATTCACGTCGATCCGCTCAAGGCCGCCGATGGCCCGTTTGGCGCCTGCATCGCCCATGGCTACCTGAGCCTGTCACTGGTCAACCTGTTCCTGCCGCAGATCGTCGAAGTCCGTGGCCTGGCCATGGGCGTCAACTACGGTTGCGAGCGGGTGCGCTTCCCTTCGGTGGTGCGCGTCGGTTCGCGGGTACGCGGCAGTGCGCAATTGATCGCGGTCGAGGAAGTGAAGGGCGGCGTGCAGGCGACCATCCGCGTCAGCGTCGACATCGACGGCCAGGAACGTCCAGGCGTCGTGGTCGACACCATCAGTCGCTATTACCCGGCCTGACCTTCAACAGCATTTTCGAGGAATCCAGCATGAAAGAAGCCGTCATCGTTTCGACCGCCCGTACTCCGATCGGCAAGGCCTTTCGCGGTGCGTTCAATGACACCGAGGCGCCGCAACTGGGCGGCCACGTGGTGCGCGAAGCCGTGCGTCGCGCCGGCATCGAGCCGGGTGAAGTGGACGACGTGATCATTGGCGCCGCCGCGCAGCAGGGTACGCAGTCCTACAACCTGGGGCGCCTGTGCGCGATCGCCGGCGGTTTGCCGGCATCGGTTGCCGGGATGGCCGTCGAGCGCCAGTGCTCGTCGGGCCTGATGAGCATCGCCATGGCCGCCAAAGGCATCATGTGCGACGAAATCGACATCGCCGTGGCCGGTGGCCTGGAGTCGATTTCCCTGGTGCAGAACAAGCACAAGAACCTCTATCGCAACCAGTCGGCTTCGGTGATCGAGCTGGACCCGCGCGCCTACATCCCGATGATCGAAACCGCCGAGATCGTCTCCGCACGTTATGGCATCTCCCGCGACGAGCAGGACGAGTACAGCTACCAGAGTCAGCTGCGTACCGCACAGGCCCAGAGCGCCGGGCGCTTCGACCGCGAACTCGCGCCGCTGGCCAGCCGCAAGGCACTGTTCGACAAGGCTACCGGCGAATCCGGTTATGAATCCGTCACCTTGCTGCGCGACGAGTGCAACCGCATCGACACCACCCTCCAGAGCCTGAAAGCGCTGGAGCCGGTATGGCCGGGCGGTCAGTGGAGCGACAAGGGGCGTTTCATCACCGCTGGCAATGCTTCGCAGTTGTCCGACGGTGCGTCGGCCTCGGTGTTGATGAGCGCGAAAATGGCCGAGAAGCGTGGCCTGGAACCGCTGGGGATCTATCGCGGCATGGCCGTCGCCGGCTGCAATTCCGACGAGATGGGCATCGGCCCGGTCTACGCCATTCCCAAGCTGCTCAAGCGCCACGGCCTGACCATGGACCACATCGGCCTCTGGGAGTTGAACGAAGCGTTCGCCTGTCAGGTGCTGTACTGCCGCGACACCCTGGGCATTCCCGACGAGCGCCTGAACGTCAACGGCGGGGCGATTTCCATCGGTCATCCGTTCGGCATGTCCGGGGCGCGGATGGTTGGACATGCGCTGATCGAAGGCCAGCGTCGCGGTTTGCGGTATGTGGTGGTGAGCATGTGCATCGGTGGCGGCATGGGTGCCGCCGCCCTGTTCGAGGTGGTCTGAATGATCAGCGCAGAGCAGATCCAGGCGACCATGGCGCGTTATGTGGAGCTGGTGGATGCCGGCGACATCGAAGGCATCCTCGCGCTCTACGCCAAAGACGCCACCGTTGAAGACCCGGTCGGCCACGCGCCGTTGCAGGGCATCGACGCCATCGCGCGTTTTTATCGTGAGGGGCTGGGGGCGATGAACGTCTCGGCAACCCGGACCGGCCCGGTGCGCGCGACGCTCAACGGTTGCGGGGCGATGCCGTTCCGGGTCGACATGGAGTGGGGCGGGCAACCGTGTTCGCTGCATGTGATCGACGTGATGGAGTTCGATGCCGACGGCAAGATCCGCTCGATGAAAGCCTACTGGAGTGAAGTTAACGTAACTGCGCGAGGTGAAGCATGAACCTGGAACAACGGATCGCCCGCCTGGAAGCGCTGGAGGACATCCGCCAGCTCAAGCATCGCTACCTCAATGCCTGCGACCTCAAGCAGGTCGAGGTAATTGCCGACTGCTTTGCCGACGGTGAAGTGCTGATCGATTACGGTCCGTTGGGGGTCTTTCGTGAGCGCGACAGTTTTGTCGCGCTGTACCGCGAACTGGCCTGCCATGCGCGGGTGATCGACCTGCATCATGGCGCCAACCCGGAAATCGAGGTGCTGGGCGAGGATCAGGCCCAGGGCCGTTGGGCCCTGTGGTATTTCAACCTGGATGGCGAGAGCGGGGCGACGCGGCAGTTGGGTGGGTTCTATCAGGACCGTTACCAGCGTATCGCCGGCCAATGGAAGATCGTCGCCACCCGTTTTATTGCTCACTCGGAAGTGGCGCGTTCCTGAGGTGGCCCCTGTGGGAGCGAGCCTGCTCGCGATGGCGGCGTGCCAGGCGACATTGATGTTGGATGTTCCGGCCCCTTCGCGAGCAAGCTCGCTCCCACAGTTTTTGTGGTGAACCTGGTACTTGCAACCCCCCAATCCCCTGTGGGAGCGGGCTTGCCCGCGAAGGCGGCGTGTCAGGCGACATCAATGTTGGATGTGCCGACCTCATCGCGAGCAGGCTCGCTCCCACAGTTTTTGTGGTGAACCTGGCATTAGCGTACAACCCCATTCCCCCTGTGGGAGCGAGCCTGCTCGCGATGGCGATAAGTCAGGCAACATTGATGTTGGATGTGCTGACAGCCATATCCGCATTCTGTGTCCGGCCGGTTTCGTAGTACGCCTTGAGATTCTCCGCAATCTGCCTCACGACCTTGTCGAAGGCCTTGGCCAGCAACCACTCTGCCAACCTGCCACCGCGCAGGCTGTAACGCATTTGCAGGGTGATGCGGGTCGCGTTGCCTTCAGCTTGCAGGGCATAACTGAAACTCGCCTCGCGAAACGGAAAGGGCGAGTCATTGCCGCCCTTGTGCAACCGCAGCACGAACCCCGTGCCGTCGCGCCACTGCACCACGCTTTCATCCAGATACTGAACGCCCTTGCGCAACACCCGGCGACTGGTGCCGACACCCTCCGTTGCGCCTGGATGAAACTGGCAACCGGTCAGGCCCGGTACGTAATACGGAGCGAGGCTCAGGTCGCACAGTTTGGCCCAGGCGGCTTGTTGGGTGAGGTTCAGTACAACGCTGTGGCTGGCTACGGGCATGTCGAAAGTCCTCTTATGAATGGGATTGTGCCGCGTCGAGAAACGCCGGTCGCTCGCCGGCACCGTGCACCGCGATGTCCGCGCCGCTGACATAACGGGCCAAAGACGACGCCAGGTACAGGCAGGTATCGCCAATGTCCTCCGGGGTCGCCAGGCGTTGCATTGGAATGGTCGCCGCCACCCGGGCAATGCCCGCGTCGTCACCATAATGCATGGCCGCCTGCTCGGTGAGAATCAGCCCGGCGATCACCGCATTGACCCGCACCTTCGGCGCCCATTCCACCGCCAGCGAGGTGGTCAGGTTCAGCAGACCGGCCTTGGCCGCGCCATAGGCGGCGGTGCCGGGGGA